>JBMFNP010000033.1:0-19019 GCA_049970095.1 Thermoplasmata archaeon
TTACTGGAGCAACTGGGATGGTAAAGACTGGGGCACGGCAAATGCTTATCCGATTGATGGTGGTAAAGCAAGCGATAACTATCCGCTACAAAATCCAGTAGTAAGCGAATTTTCTGGGATAACCGCAATTGCAATGTTCTGCATTGGAATTCTTCTGGTTGCACTGGCAAGAAAACGGAAAGAGAGGTAAAAAAATTTTATTTCATTTTCATTTGTTTTGTTTATTTGCGGGATAGGTTGCTTGCAGTTTGCCAGGTTGCAGAATAAGAACAAATCATGACCCAATGACTCAACCTTGCATCCAAAAAGAAAACGCAAATACCAAATACTTCCAAATGTTTTTCCTTACCATGGAAAAATATAGAGTTGAAGTAAAGGTAGAACTGAAGAAGGGTGTGAGAGACCCAGAGGGTGAAAACACGAAAAAAGCCCTTGCACTCCTTGGTTTCAATGCAATAGAGAGTGTGCGTTCCCAGCGCATATACGAACTCATGGTTACTGCAGAGACCAAGGAAAAAGCACTGGCTATTGCAGAAGAGAGTTGCAGGAAATTGCTGGCGAATCCCGTAATTCACAACTACAAAATAAGTGTAAAAGAGCAGTGAGAAGGATGAAGGCTAAAAACCTCGGACACCTCAAAAATTGTTTTGAAATTGAACTTGGAAATACAGACAACGAACTCAGAGAAGTCAGCGAGCATCTGAATCTTAATCTGAGCATTGAAGAAATGCACCAGATAAAGAATTATTTTGAGAGAAAGGGAAGAAATCCCACGGATGTGGAACTGAATGCAATTGCCCAGGCATGGAGCGAACACTGCTGTTATAAAAGTTCAAAGGTTGTGCTGAAAAAATACATTTTTCCGCTGGAACATAAAGACATGATGCTCAGAGGAGATGCTGGCGTTATGAATTTTGATGAGGAGTATGCATATGCTATAAGAATAGAATCCCATAACCATCCCTCTGCAGTTGAGCCATATGGGGGAGCTGCCACTGGAATTGGCGGCATTTTAAGAGATGTCCTTGCGATGGGTGCACAGCCAATCGCACTCATAGATCCTCTTTTCTTTGGACCTCTTGAAATCCCGTATGAGCAACTCCCCCCTGGTGTGAAACATCCCAAATATCTGTTTACTGGTGTAATTGCGGGCATAAGAGACTATGGAAACCGTGTGGGAATACCCACAGTTGCGGGGTGCATTCACTTTGACCCCTGTTATACTGGTAACTGCATTGTGAATGTAGGATGTGTGGGCATTGCAAAAAAGAAATTTATAAAGAGAAATGCAGTTTCCGCTCCAGGTGATAATTTCGTGCTTGTTGGAGGACTTACTGGCAGGGATGGAATTCATGGCGTAAATTTTGCATCTGCTGTACTCACAGAGAAAAGTGATGTGGAATCTAGGCCCTCCGTCCAGCTCGGAGATCCCATCATGAAGGAACCCCTGATCCACGCCACTTTAGAATGTGTTGAACAGGGACTGGTAGAGGGTATAAAGGACCTCGGGGGTGGGGGGCTTTCATGCGTTTGCGGAGAAATGGCACTTGCGGGAGGCTGCGGTGCAGAGATTTATCTGGACAAGGTACCTCTCAAAGAAGAGGACATGGCACCCTGGGAAATCTGGGTTTCGGAATCACAGGAAAGAATGATGCTGGCTGTCAGAGATGAAAACCTTGAGAAAGTGAAGGCAATCTTTGACCTTTATGATGTGCCCTGCACTGCAATCGGAAAGGCAATCCCTGAGAAAAAAGTAATTCTCCATTACATGGGAGTGAAAGTGTTTGAACTTGAACTTGAGTTTTACACTGGCGGTCCTGAGTATGTGCGTCCCTATGCGATTAAAAAACGCGAGAAAACAAAAGAACATGCACTTCCACCTGCACCAAAACCAGATGAACTGGAAAAAATCTTCCTTTCAATTCTTTCTGACCTGAATGTGTGCTGCAAGGATTGGGTAATTCAGATGTACGACTATGAAGTGCGCGGAAGAACAATAATCAAGCCCATGAGTGGGCGCCCTTCCCACCAAACCCATGCAGACGCTGTAGTCCTTAAACCGCTTGAGGACTCTTACCGTGGACTTGCAATTGCCGTGGGCACAAGCCCCTGGGTTTCTGCAATTGACCCCTATATGGGTGGAATTTTTTGCATAGATGAAGTTGTGAGAAATCTGGCAAGTGTAGGTGCACTCCCACATGCAATCACAAATTGCATGAATTTCGGAAATCCCGAGGTACCAGAGGTTCTAGGGGAGTTCTATGAAGTGCTCAGAGGCGTTGGTGATGCCTGCAGGGCATTTAAAATCGCAGCACCATCGGGAAATGTGAGTTTCTACAATGAGAGTACAGCAGGAAGAATAATGCCCACACCTGTTGTTCTTGGCACTGGGATTGTGAAGGATGTGAGGATTTCCGCAAGCACAGACCTGGCATCCAGTGATGGTTACATTTACCTCATTGGAGAGACCCAGGAGAATCTCGGAGGCTCAGTTTACGCAAGAAAGTATGGAATTGAGGATTTACCACCCGTGTGCAATCTGAATATTGCACCCAAATATGCATCTGCGGTAGTGTCTAGCATAGAAAGAGGGATCATAAGGAGCTGTCATGATGTGGGTGATGGTGGGCTTGCTGTTGCTATCGCTGAGATGTGCATTGGAGGCAATGTAGGTGTAGATGTAAATCTGGACACAGTGAACATGCGCGAGGATATATTCCTTTTTTCAGAGTCCCCAACAAGATGGATTGCTGAAGTGGATGAGGAAAATCATGAAGAATTTGAGCGTGCATTTTCAGGACTGCGCATTCAGAGAATCGGAAAGGTGGGTGGAAAGAACATAGATTTCTTCAAAGGCGGAAAAAAAATTCTGGGACTGGAAATTCAAACTGCAAAAAAGGCATGGAATGAGAAACTCTGGAAAATCATGGGTTAGATACCCTAAATTGTAATAAAGATTATATTCTCCCTTGCAATTTATGGGGTGAAAACATGCAGCGGAATAAGATAAAGACAGGAATACCAGGGCTTGATGAGATGCTTCATGGGGGTTTAATTCCTCAAAGGCCTTACATTATCTCTGGGCAGTTAGGCTCAGGGAAGACCACACTTGCAATGCAGTTTTTGTTGGAAGGTGTGCGAAATGGAGAGAATGTGCTTTACATCACTACAGAGGAACCCCCAAATGAAATTAAACTGAATTTTGAAAATTTTAAATGGGACATATCTAAAATAAAGGTGTTTGATGCAATTCCTGATGTAATGACCTACGAAATTACACCTATAAAGGACATTACTGCCCTCAGAGAAATTGTCGCATTCAAAGATGTGCCTTATGTTATCAGAAAGACGCCTGAACATGGTTCGCCAGAGATGACCTTCAATGCTCTCCAGAATGCGTTAAAACTTGCACTTTCAACAAGCGACTATGATAGAATTGTTGTGGATTCTCTCACAGCTCTGAAGTTTTTCTGCATTCCCTCATATGACCACAATCTTGGTGTTCAATCTTTCATAAGATTCCTCTCTGAACTGAAAGTGACTGCTCTGCTTACCGTGGAAATGCCTTTGGAATATCAGTTTGAACCAGAGTTGTTCCTTGCAAGAGGCGAAATCCGCTTGCTGAAGTGGAGGGATAAGGATGGCGAACTCAAACGAGGTGTGCTAATTGAAAAATACAAAGGTTCATCACATGATGTGCACATTAGACCAATGGAAATCACGCCCGAGGGAATTGTGGTGTATTCAGAACTACATGTTGAAAAGAGTCCTCTGGAGGCATACCTTGAAATGCTTCCTGTGGAGGAAGCAGAAAGTGAAGAAGAAAAATCAGTTGAAGAACCAAAACCTTCACCGCATGGTGAAAAAACAGACACAAAATCAGAAACAGTCACTCCATCCCAGACACAGGCACCAGCACAAACTCCCACTCTTGCACAAGCCCCCGCAGAGGGCACCCTGCAACCCCAGAAAATTGAGGAAAAATCGGATCTGGAAAAATGGCTTAAAGAGCTCAAGATTCTGCAGGAAGATGTCGCAGATGCGGATCTCATTGGTGTGGATGTAGCGGACCTGAAGGGGTTGGTAGATTCCATCAACAGCCTGTTTTCGCTCGGAAAGGTAGATGAGGCAATGCACACCCTTGCTTCCGCAAGAAAACTTCTGGATGAAAGAATCAATATGTTCCACAGCGGGAAGGTGGTAGAGAAGGTCTCGGCTGAATCTGGTGCACATACACTGGAACCCCAACCAGTAGTTGTTGCACAGAATCCACAGGCAGAACAGCTAGAAAATTCCCAGATAGCAGAACAACCTTCCCAGAAAGAGAAACCAAGGGCAAGGGGAAGAAAGAAAAAAGAGGAGATGCCAGCGGCAGAGGGCAAGAAAGCACCTGCAAAAAAACCTAAAAAGAAAAAGGAATCTGGGAAAAAAGAGGTAGGGAAAAAGGGGAGAAAGAAGAAAGGGGAGCAGAATACTGAAACAAACACACAATCTGCAGAGGAGGTGAGGTGAGATGCCTCCTGAAAGGATAAGCACAGGGCTTCCTGAACTGGACGCAATGCTCGATGGGGGATTGATTAAAGGGCGGCCTTACATTGTTTCTGGACCACCTGGTAGTGGAAAAACCACACTTGCCCTTCATTTCCTTAGAGAAGGCTTAAGAAATGGAGAAAGATGTATGATTGTAACACTGGACGAACCTCCAAATGAAATCAAAGAGAACATTTCTGTATTTGGCTGGGACCTGAGTGGAATTGCAGTTCTAGATGCCACACCAGATATTAGGAGTTACAGAAAAGCAACTGATATTCTGGAAATAAAGAGTATGAAGGATATAAAAACACTCGGGGAGGTTGAGGACATAAGGCAAAGCTCTGCAGTAAATCCCTATGACATTACCATTCAATCCATCTATATGAAACTAAGAAAGGAATTTCAGGACAGACGGTATGATAGAATTGTTCTGGATTCTTTCACATCTCTGAGATTATTTGCAGTCAAAAGTGAGAACATAGACAGTGAGCGGAGAGAGATCCAGTCATTGCTCAGATTTATTGCAGAAGCAGAAGTGACCGCAATTATAACCTCAGAGTATCCGTCTCCTACAAGAGTGGACCCAGAATTTCTTGTTGCCAGGGGCGAAATACGCCTTCATAAGGAAATTATCAAGGGCACCATTGTGAGAGGAATCTCAATTGAGCGTTTCAGGGGATCAAAACATGATACTAGAATAAGACCATTGGAGTTCACAAAAGAGGGACTAAAAATAAGAATCCCGCTGATTACTTCAAAGCAAATAAGCTCTGCTGCCCGTGTGACATTTTCTGAGGAAGAAATCCAGGGAATTGTGGAACAAATCTGCGACATGAACGCCTGGGTTGAGTCAAAACTGGAGAAATGCGTGGAAATTGGAATTGATGTAAGCGTGATTGAGTCCCTTATTGATAAGTCAAAAATGCTCATGGATGCTGGCAATTATGATGAGGCACTTGAATGTGCTAAAGAGGCTTGGAACCTGACAGACCACAAGCTCAATCAGTACTTTTCTGCAGTTGAACGCTGGCGCGCAAAGCGGACTACAGCCCAAGACCTTCAGGATTACCTCTCAAACTTTCCACCAGAACCTGTATGCAATGTGTGCGGAAGCAAGGAGATAATTTTACTTGATGATGGAAGACTCCAGTGCAGAAAGTGCGGTAACATTTTATAGCGAGGGGAGGGGGCAAGCCCCCTCCCCTTACGGTAACCTCTCCCCCACGGGGGTGTCATCCGACACCCCCAAGTTTTTCCGTGCACGCTTTTGCGTCAGCAAAAGGGTTCTGACGATACCCCGAGCCTCTGGCACTCCCAAAGTGCGTGGATTACATTTATAAATTACCTTTGCTATCTGGGTGTATGGAATTTCCGTGCTTGCTAGTGCTCGCAATGGAGATGCTCACTCCTCTTCTCCTCTTGTTTTTTATTCAGAATGCCTGCCATACCCATCTGCTAATCAGAATAGACAGAAACAAAAAAAACGCTCCTATGGTTCCTACTTCATCTGGAATTTTTCTACTTCCTGCAGTAATCTCTTTCCTTCCTGTGTTTCTTGGTAATTTTGGGAGTGCAATTGCAATCGCGGTTTTGATCGCAGGATTGATAGGGCTTGTGGATGATTTGAAAGGTGTGGGCATCTGGGTAAAGGTGCCTCTCATGATGCTCCCCTCAATTCCAGTGATTCTCTATCTTTCTATATTTGAAAATGAAATTTCAAATCCTCCATTTCTTGCATTTGTGCCAATTGTTTTTCTGGCACCTTTTATAACCTCATTTTTTTCCAATGCATTCAACATTCTTTCTGGTTATGATGGATTGAGCACAGGTATTGGGGTGATACAGATAGGAGTGCTTGCATCCCTTGCTTTTATTTCTGGAAAAATTGAATTGCTTGCTGCATCTCTTCTTCTCCTTCCACCACTCTCAACAATCTTCATCTTTAACTGGTTTCCTGCAAAGTTATTTCCTGGGAATTCTGGGACATTCATAACAGGCACACTCACAGCACTCCTCTTTGTCTATGGAAACTTCTGGCTCGCTTTATTTGTGGTTTTCATTCCTCACATTGCTGAATTTGTGATGAAACTAAGGTTCAGAGGAAATTCCGAAGTTTTTGGCACAATAGATGAAAATGGTAAAATCACATATTCTGGCAAACCTAAGAGTATCGTGCATTTTCTCCTATTGCGAAGACACTGGCTTGAGTTTGAAATTTCTTCTATCTTTCTGTGCATTGAATTTGTATTAGGGCTTGGTGCGGTGTTTATATATTACCTTTTTAGCATATAATTTCCATCAGAAATATACAATCCTGCATGTGCATATATTTTTGGTAAATCAATAGGTTTATATATCTTCCATCATTTTACTGTCTAAATGCAAGGAGATGCACTGGAACTTGCCCAACTGCTCACAGACGAATATGCGGCAAAGATCCTAATTGCAACTTTTAGAAAGCCAATGTCTGCACTTGAACTTGCAGAGCGATTTGGAATTCCAGTTGCCCAGTGCTACAGAAGAATCCATGCCCTTGAAAGGGCTGGGCTTCTGAAAGTGGAAAGCAGGGTGCTCACCCGTGAGGGGAAAAGAATATATCTGTATAAATCATTGGTGCGAAATGTGCAAATTTACTATGAGGGAACAAAGGTAAAGGTGAAGGTGGCCCTGCGGGAAGCAGCACATTCGGAAATTGAAAAAGCCACTGAACTGATTAGCCTGGAAGGTCCAACACACCTGCAAGGAGAGCAAGAAAAAAGATTTAGTATGTTCCAGATGTTGCCACAGATAGAGAGAAAAGAAAGTGAAAATAAAAAAGGTGAGAAAGATGGTGTTGAAGGGAAAGATACCCAAGGAGATATTTGATTTCATTAGCAGGGATGCTGGTAGGTCTCTGCTTGTGCGAGGCCCGGCAGGTACAGGAAAGACCACATTTGCGCTGGAAACGATGGAAAAAATGCGGAGAGAAATGAATACCTACTATCTTACATCCAGAGTTGCGGATAGTGCTCTCTTTGACCACTTTGTATGGTTGAAGCAGATGGTTGATGAAGGGGAAATGATGAAGGTAGTAAAGGAAATGGAAAAACTTGCATTAAAAAAGGATGCAGAAAGAAAAGGACCAAGGGTAGAGCGTGCAGAATTGAAGAAATTAGAAGGATTCATTGAAGGCGATTTTGGAGAGCCGCTATTTGATCAGAAGGAGGTAACACTTACTGTAGGTTCACAGATTGCTGAACTTGATCTGGTTTATGATGTGGTTGAGAAAGCACTGCCAAAATCCACACTGGTTGTGATAGATTCTGTGGAGGGTGTGTGCGAAAAATACGGAATTTCACCTACAAAACTTATCTACACACTGGAAAAGGACCTTGTTGAGAGTGCACATGCAAAGGTGATTTTTGTTGTGGAAACCCCTGAGCCAATGCTTGACTATCTTGCAGATGGTGTTGTCCATCTGGAAATGAGGAACAAAGACAACCGTACACTCAGGTGCATGGAAATAAAAAAATTGAGAGGAATGAGAATTGATAGAAGTAATTACCTTTACACACTGGAAGGAGGAAGATTCACAGTACTTGAGCCCCCGAGACCTGACGAGGTTCTGGCTTTCAACAATTTTGGAGAGGAAGGAAAAAATCCATTTGTTACGGAGATTGCAGAGGTGGACAATGTGCTGGGTTCCATTGGTCAGGGAGTTGTGATTAATGTAATTTCTGATGAGCACACCACGCTTGGGGACCAGTACCTCTTTCTCAAGAAAATAATGGCATGGCATTTTATCGCAGGCAGAGGAATTTTCTACATGCCTTCAAAGACGCTTGACCCGAAAGAAACCATTAAATTCTTTGCTACAAACACCATTTGCACCGAAAGGTTTCCCACACATCTGAGAATGCTTGTGCTCCATACATTCCTTCCCCAGATATCAGAAAGCCAGGAAAATCTGGTTCTCCTTGAAGGTACAAATATTGAAAGAGAAATAACAGCAGATGTGATTAAGTCTAGCATGAATCTGCCTCCACCCTATCTTTTCATAATTGATGCAGAGGCACTTTATTCCACATACAGGAACTTAAGCACCGCTGAAATCATGGGTTTGATAAGATTGATACGCTCAATAAATTCAAACTGTATTTTCATCACATATCCAGAAACACCACAGGCAATATTGCAGTTATCTGATATCTCAATCCGATTGAGGAGGGTAGAATCTGTACCAGTGATTGCCGGGGAGTTTCCGCACACACCATACTATGGTTTTTCAATAGAAAGATATGTTAGTTCGCCGAGGTCAGGGAGCAAACCAGAACAGAAGCGCCTCAAAATCAGGTTAATACCAATAGTATAGTTAAATTTTTATTACACTTTTGAATCGCCGCATCTGTGTAAGCTCCTTCTCATCATAAATTGAAGGGTCAATTATAATGAAACCCAATCCCTCGGTTGCAGTAATTAAGTCCCTTAATTCTTCCAGAAAGGAATTGAGTTGTTGAGTAGTTAAATAAAGTGCCATGGTGTCAATGCAATCAATTACCACAACTGGCTTTCTGTTTAGGCTTGTAGAAGCAACGGTGTGTTTGATAAATCCAGCGGATGCGGGTGCAACACGGTTTTTCCCGCTCATCGTGGAAACCTCATATACATTTAGTGTGAGGTTTTTGTAATTGCTGGGATTGTAGGTAATTTTTTTCACCACTGGTAGATGTCTCGCAAATATGCTGACAGCGTAAGATTCGCCACTCTTATCAAGGAGCCCTATCACCTTCCTGATAAAATTATGTGCCTTTTCAAGGTCGTTAGTTTCAACAAGATAGAGATCACTATGGCAGAAAACCTCCATATTCTCCCTGCCCCCTGTGTCTTCCCGCACCACAAACCCCTCTATAGCTTTAAGTGGTTCCGCAATTGCCTCCTTCTGGGCAATCAAATTTGGTGTATTTGGAATTTGCTGGCGGGAACCATCCCGGAACCCCTGACTTTCATCCATTCTTTCTCACAACATCTATATCACCAAAGCGGTATATAATGATTTTCTTACATAAAATCCTCAAGCGTAAAATGTTTTTTCTCCACATTTTTCTCTTCCTCCCCGCTTCTAAAAGAATCAAGTGTGCCTTCTGCCAAACTTGCCTGTCTACTGCCTGTAAGCAAGCTTTCCTCATCATACCCAAAAACCTCAAGGACACGGGCAAGCGTCATGGAAACCCTTCTTGCATAATACTCATAGTCTGGTTTTGCGGATATTTCCTTACCTTCAATATATGGCACTACTTTCTGGGGTGTTTTTTTCGCATCCACTACAATCCAGGAAACCTTCATCCCGGGAATGAATTCATAGCCATCAGCCATCATCTGTTTTGCCACCTCCACATGTGCAAGCCGGGATGCATTCTTATAACTCTCAAATTCTCTCACACTTCTTGAAATCACAAGTTTTTCAAGCGGCACCTCTCCTCTCAAGGTCATTTCCACCAGTTTCTTTGCCTTTGCAATCACCTTTGCCTTGAGTTCTCTCTCGTCCTTGCTATTAAGAAGCGTCTCAAATACCTCCATCAATGCCTCGCTCTGCCAGTCAAAAGCATCTGTTCTGCGTGTTTCATATCCCCTTATTACAATCTCTTCCTTTGGCCAGATAGATTTACCCACATACCTTTTCTTCTTTCCATGTGAGAAAAAGGGCTCAAGAATTCTTTCAAATTCAAGTGCCATGCCCTCTTTTGAGAATCTTGCAGAAATTTCCTCGCCGAATTTCACCGAGTGCTCCAGGTCTGGATAGGGGGATTGCAGAAAAACGCTATCTGTATCTGAGTAAATTACCTTTACTCCCTCGCTCTCCAGCGTTTTTATCACACCGGTTATGTTCGCCCTTGCAAATGCAGTAATTGATGCCCCGATTTTTTTATCTGTGAACCTGTAAAATGAGGAGGCAAACACGCCGTAGAAGGAATTCATAAGAATCTTTACTGCGTTCTGGAGACCATCATAGTATGCCTTTTCTTCAGCACTTCCCGCCTTTTTTGCCATTACCTTAAATTCCTCCCGCTGCCTCATCAAGTTTTCAAGGATTGCAGGCACAATTCCACGCCTTTTATCTCTGGTTAGAAACCTTGCACCTATAGGGCTCACAATTTCTCCCTCATCACTCAGTGTGGTGAAACAGATGTTTTTTGAAATTATGATACTTGGATACATTGACTTGAAATCACACACAATTACCCAGTGGTAAAGCCCTGCCCTGATTGAGTGCACATAACCTCCTTCTATGGGGGACTCTGTGCCAGTATATTTATTCATTGGCACGCCTACTCTCTGCCTATCAGCCTCACGAATCAGGAGAGAATCTATGAGCGTAGAGGTC
Organism: Thermoplasmata archaeon; assembly: GCA_049970095.1. GTDB lineage: Archaea > Thermoplasmatota > Thermoplasmata > Lutacidiplasmatales > SKW197 > SKW197. Next base: position 10,895 of record JBMFNP010000033.1, read on the forward strand.
CTTCCGTTGATTGCATCATCCAGAGGAATTTTTGCAACTGCAGCAATATCCATTCCACGGTTAATCTCTGCAAGTTCCTCAAGAATTCGCAATGCAAGCTCAGCATCCTTGATACAGTATCTTACCACATCCTCTCGCCTGTTTTTCCATTCCTCATCAATTTTCAGGCGGTTGATCTCCTCTTTCTCCTCGCCCAGCAACATTTTTGCAATAAAATTCAAGGTTTCCTGTTTAGGTTTGAGGCGGAGTTTTGCAGTCAACCAGACATCAATAATCACCCTTCCATGTGCCCTCCAGAATCTCTCCTGGCTTACTGAAAAAGCTCCCAGATCTCTTCCAACCCCCAGATTCTTTATCTCATTCTTTTTCGCCCTTTCAACTAACAATGGAATGTCGTAGCCACCAATATTATAGCCAGTGATTACATCAGGATCATACTTCCTTATCACTTCCATGAACCTCTCAATGACCTCTTTTTCATCATCTTTTTCTGACCAGATAGCATCTGCAATGATTTCATTGCCCTTGCGCAACGCATAGGAAATTACATAGATCTTTCCCTGGCTGATACTGTTTTCTATATCAAAACTGAGCACTGTAAGCGGAGCCTTAAAACTTTCCGCTGCAGAGATTTTTTCCGCATCCATCACAATTTCGGTAGTGTACCTCTTCTTGATTTCTTCACTCACATCCACTCCTTCCACTTGAACGCAGAACGAAAGGTCTCTATCAAAGAAGTATCTGAGGTGGAAAGGTATATCTGCTGCAAGACATGCACCCTCGGGAAAGCGCTTTCTCACCTCAGGAACTTTGTAAGGTTTCTTAATTATCACTTTTACGCATTCCCTTTCCACATTCTTCACAAAAAGCTTACACCTCTCAACACCCACAACTTCCTCCTCTCCCTTCAGTTCCTCAATCACCCTTTCAGGTGGCGAAATTATGTAAAAGTAAGGCAAGAAACCATGGACTCTGGCTGTGAGCGACACACCCTCCCTTGTCTTGCAGTAAAGATCAATTACCAGATCCCCATTTTCCTCATGATAACTTGCATCTATTACCATTACACTGAATTTCTTTCTCATCAAAAAGGAAATTGCAAGGGTGGTATTGAAACTTACTCTCCATTGAGCTTCTTTTTTACATCATTTTTTAACTCCTTTTCCCATTTAGCTCGCTCACCATTAACCCTTAAATACCCTTATTTCCTTACTATTTTCATGCGAAAAATCGTTTGTTTGGTGGCTCTCCTTTTTTTGCTCCCCCTTCCACATGCCACTTCCGCAAGCACAGGGATTCCCATGCATGCGCCTGAAAATGCAGATGCACAAGCAATGAGTGAAATCATAATAGATGGCGATTTCAGGGACTGGAGCAGAGAAGATTGTAAGGGCTTGGGAAATGCATATGATGCTTATCAACTCTCTGATGGCTATGACAACAGCAGGGATCTTCTTGCCTTCTACTATCATGAGGGTAAAGAGGCAATATATCTTCGGGCTGATTTTCTTGAGCTTGCATTCGGTGCAGAGATAGGATACCTGGATTTATACTTCCTTCTCAACTTCACTTCAAACAGCACACAGGTATGGCTCCCAGATTTCACAGAATGCACCACAGACACACCATGGTCCATAGCCATCTGCATCTATGACACAAATCATTTTGCGGTATATACTGCAGACTGGAACACAAAATATAACAAAAGTGTTGAAGCAATTGCCTACCATTCCAGATGGGATAGTGTTGAAATCAGAGTGAATAAGGATGTGCTTTATAGCTGTGGGTGGAAAGATGCACAGCCAATAAATTTCCAGGTGTTTACAACCAAAGATGGCACAGTTAACGGTGCTGGCGAAATTCCTGGCAAACCAGATGTAATTGATTCCATTCCTGTATGTTATCCCTGGAATACCGGCTCTCTCAATGGCTCAATCTCCTCAAACTCAACCATAGGCACAGCAAAGGTGCTTTTTCTCCATCACGGAAATCAGTTCATAAAGAACATCGCGGACTTTGTGCGTGATGCAAATGGCAACGGCTTCTGGAATGTACCAGAAATCCATGAAAAATGGAATATACCAGTGAACTTGCATGTCTCTGGCACAATGGCAGAAGCAATTCAGTGGTTTCGCCCAGACTTCAATGTCTATCTGCGAGAGCTGGCTGGGAGAGGAATTGTAAGGATGGTTGGAGGATACTACACAGAATACATTCCCCAGTACATTCCCCAGAATGTAAACAACTGGTCATTAAATTATGCAAGAGATTACAATTTAAGATACTACAACAACTGCATCCCTGTGGCATGGGTGCCTGAAAGGGTTTACTGGAAAAATTTTGATATAGAGATAAAAAACGCAGGTTATGAAGCGGTTATTATAGATACCGAGGATGGATTCAAGTGGTATGCAGAACCATATGGCTATACAAAGGAGACAAAAATCTACCAGACGCCAAACGGACTGAAACTCCTTTTCATAAGCAACCGTGGAAACAATACTGACGACAGATATAACATCCAGGAACAAATTTTCCGCCTCACAGATAATGGGTTAAGCATAAACCTCCGTGAAAAATTTGTGCATCTTGCAATGGACACAGATCAGCAGCAATATTATCTCTATATGGATGACTGGGAGAAAGTGTGTGGAAACATTCCTGACTGGGGAGGACCAGAGGTGATATATGCCTATGATTCAGACATCGGCTGGATTGCAAATCATCAGTGGATAGAGTGCCTTGCACTTGATGCGCTCCTTGAGCAAAACTGGACACCTGCAGGCACATTGAATATCTCTGACTGTACATACTTCTGGCTTTCCAGAAACATGGGGAGGCTTGGTAGGAGTGATGTGGCACCACATGATAACTATAATCTATATGATGCCTGGTACTATGACCCGCTACATGAGTGTTCCACTACCTCATACTTTAATTATGTACCTGCAGAAACCCGCACAAAATTGGGTGACTGGAAGACAAACAATACACTGATTGGAAAAACATGGGAACTGATGAAAGCAATTCCTCCTGAGAGCCCTCTGTTTGAACTGGCTTACAAAACATTTTCAAACATGCTATATGAAACTGCATGGAGAGATTTGCCTGGCGGCGTCGCTAGAGATATTTCATACTGGCAGAAGGAACAGGCAGCACACATCAGAACTGCAGCCCTCTATTTCTATGCAAATGAATGGCTTAACACAAAATGGAGTGGTGCACAACAGGCGGATGTTGACCTTGATGGTAATGAAGAGTATCTCCTTGCAAACGAATACATGTTCTGTGTTTTTGAAGGAAGAGGCGGAAAACTTGTGTTTGGCATAGATGCAAATGGAAACCAGCTCGCTGGAAATCAGCCCACTGGCTACCTTGATGAAAGAGATGCATACACAGATATCATTTCTTCCACCACAAACAATACCCACTACTATCCAGGCGCAAAATATCTTGAGGGTTCAAAAACCTATTCATTTGAGGATCTTGGCACAGAAAATGAGATATATTCTGCCACTGTGGATAATTCCACAATTACTTTTACACATGGAATGATTGTCAAAAAATTTGAACTGAAGAACAATATTCTGAATGCAAGATACAATTCTGAGACAAAATTTAGAATTGCTTTCTCCCCCGACCTCAAAAATCTGCTGAGAAACGGGACACAGAAACTTGTGGAACTCATAAATACCAGTGAGAACTCCTTTGGTTATGCGAATGGGGATGTGGGCATGAAGGTAATCCTCAACACCTCAAGAATCATGGGTGCAGGGAGTGCATCCCATGTTAAATACATAGAGATTGAGGGCTTTAATGTGTCCTTGGTTTTCGGAAAAGATGTGATGCGTGAGAATCTAGCTCCTGTCTTAATTACAGAGATTCCACAAGCCACAATAAATGAGGACAGCAAGAAGGATAGGTTGATCTGCCTTACAAAATATTTTCAGGATGAGGATACACTGAATTTCAGTGTGGAAACAGGGGAGAATGGAAGTTTTGTGTATGCCTACATTTACGAAAATGTTTATCTGGGAATTGATGCTACAAAAACAAAGGAATGGTATGGAAATGTGAGCTTGAGGGTGAAGGCAACTGATACTCACAACCAGAGTACATACTCAAATTGGTTTGTCATCCAGGTTTTGCCAGTAAATGACCCTCCAATAATTGAGGTATTTACAGACCTAAATAAAAAAGTTGCTGGAGTGCTTACAGTTGAGGGCAGGGCTTATGATGTGGATGGGCGTATAGTTGCAATTCAGTATAAACTGGATGCTGATGAGTATCAGAACTGCACCCCTGCAGAAAACTGGAGTTTTTCACTTGATCTCTCTGGTGTGAGCGCAGGGAAGCACACACTAACAATCAGAGCAACAGACGATCAGAATTTAAGTGTAGAAAAGAAATTTATAATTGAGGTTGAGAAAACATGGACTGCTGAAATTGCAGCCACCAGTTATTTTGCAGTGTTTTTGGGTGTGTTAATAGGATATGAATTGATTGTAAATTATGGAATTTTAAGAAAAAAATGGAAATAAAAGTTTCTGGCATATGAGAGCAGAAAGCATTGCATACCAGCCACCCCATACTCTTTTTCCATGGAGAGTGTGATATATCTGTCCTCCATATTCACTGTGGGTTTTGAACCGAAATAACTGTAAACAAAGAAAAAGTAATAGTACTTCAGCTCATCACCATTGCCAGTGCTTACCCAGTCTGTGAATCGCATTGCATCTCTGGTGAGAAACATGTTGTTTGCAGTATCTATGTTTACATATATCCCGGTACCGTTTTTGTAAGGAATATAGGTTCTTACCCAGGCATGTGGTCCCCATTTCCCCTCTATCTGCGAATAAAGGGCTCCGAGTTCAAGCCAGGCAGGTACACCCACAGCCCTTGCAAGCGAACAGAACAGAATACTCTGGTCATCACAATCTCCGACACCTGAGTGAAGGGTTGTCAGCGGATCATTTGGTTCTCCTGCTGGCCCTTGCACATACCTGATATTTCTTTGAATGTATCTGTAGATTGCATCCAGCTTTTCATAAACTGTGGTGCATCCATCTGTGAGATTTTTTGCAAGATGCTGTATTTCAGTATCATCAGGTGTGATTTTCCACTCTCTTCCAAGATATCTACTTTTTATTTCTGCAGGAATCTGGTCTTCATTACCGGAATCAGAGGCACTCATACTCCATTTCATTTCCTTTGTGTTTACTGTGAATGTGAGGCTGGCTTTTCCACCAGTTGTGCTTACACCTTCCCATAGAAACCATACAGTTCCATTAATGCTCACTTGAGAATGTGCATCTGTGGAAAGGGAACGCACCGTCTGGCCCATGCCAGAAACAATTTTCGGAAGATGAATTTCATATGTAAGTGGCTTGGAACTTACAAACTCAATTTCCCTTTTAACCGTGAATGTGGCAGAGGAAGGCGTCCCAGACATTATGTGGAGGAGAAAGGAGCCAAGGGGAGTGTACAAAAGAAGGAAAATAATAATAAAAATTGCAATAATTCCAATTACTCCTCCAACCCATGCTCTCCTCCTTCTCTTTGGTTGCGCGACAAGCACCTGGGGCACAGGTTGCTGGGGCACAGTGCTCCACATGGCACCGCATCCAGGACATTGCATTCCATGCTCAGTATCAAACACATTTCCGCAGTATGGACATCTAATCTCCATGTTTTCCTCTCCATTCCTTTTTTATTTTTTCCGGGATTGCACTGGGAATAACTTTCCTTTCAATGAGATAAACAGCAAATATTGAGTAGAGAAATGCAAAAAACAGGAAGAGGTACATTATGTTCGGGATTGCGCGGAAAAATGGAAACATCAGCAGGTTGTTGATTGCACTGAAGAGCACTGCTCGGAGAAGGTGTGCCCAGATGCTTTGCACATAGACACCATAGGCAATTAGAGAGCCAGTAAATGCATTTATGAATATGAAATTCATGGCTGCAAGCAGAAGAATGCCTATGTATGCAGGGCTGGCGGCAATGTCTGTATTTGAGAGCGCAAAGATGGCAAAGGAAATAAATGTCATGAGCCCTATACTTATTCCAAGGGATATGCCATAGAAGACAGTATCAAATTTCCTTCTGAAAAATTTAGTATTGAGAATTATAAGTTTAAGAAGTTCTTCAAAAAATGGGAAGCAAAGGAGCATAATTATTACTAATTCTACCCACTCAGATGTTGTGATCACTTCATAGAACACATACCTTCCAATTGCCGCAACTATGCCAGCAAAAAGCCCAATTATGAAGCCCATGCCCACCCTGCTAAAATCAAAGAGAGCATATTCTACATACGGCTGCTCATATTTTTTGAGCAGGTTGTAAAGCAACACAATTGCTGGAATTATTCCAATTATACTGGCTATGCTGAAATCCAAATCCATTGCTTTACCCATGGAATAGATGTATTAAATGGTTATTGAGATTGTTATTTGGAAACGCCTTATTCTTTTGCTATGAAAAAGCCGATAGAAACTATGGAGACTGGGGTAAGCGCTGCAGTCAGGGGAATCATCTTTATACCAGTAAACAGAAAGAAAGCATCAAGGAAAAAGTACAGAAAGATTGTGAATACCCCTATTTCAAGATATCTCAATTTTTTCCGATATCTTTTTTTACCTCTTGTGGCAATTCTTGCGATGATGAGATTGTACAAATTCACTGCAGCCGCAATTCCGCCAAAAACTACAAAGATTGCGAAAAACTGTGGATTGAACTCTGGCAGCATTATTCCTCCATATTCAACTGTACCCTTTATACCAAGGATGCCGCCTGTGGTGGAAAGAAGGAATATGAGAATAAAGAGTCCGTCCGCCTCTTGAATGCTCCTAATTCTCTGAGTTGTAAAATAAAGCGTTGAAATCATTGCGGAACCAAGGAAGAAAACGCCAATTCTCCACAAGAACGGGTCCTCTGTGGGGTATGCCATCCCTGCCCCAATTGCCAAAGCATGAAAAGAAAGAGACAGAACCACAACTATTAGGAGAAATTGCTTTACCACAGCCACTTTTTTCATCAGAAGAAGATATACAAGATAGGTTATGCCATAAATACCTGTGAGGGCAGGCAGAAGCGCCACATAAACTACCATTACTGTACTTTATCTCGTGAGAATATATAAGGGTTTAGATTGGCAGTTTGAGGAGCTTGCAAGCCTCACCATTACTATCTGCTATGCTCTCGGTTTCCCGGCTGAGATTATTAGATAACTCTCATCAACCAAAGCTGGGGTTACCCCTTTTTCCTTAGAGATTTTTTAAACTTTGACAGGAGTTTTCTACTTCTCTTGGGGATATTTTCATTTTCTCACCACTTCGCACCATATTTCTTGATAAAAAGTTTTCTTATGGAAAAATAGTTGACCTATTTTTGGACATAACAGTAATGTTACCAAATGTTTACCTAATAATCTAATTGATACAATACTTAAACTTCCTAATTCTTTGTAAATTGTTATTTTTCCACCAGCTAAATCTACTAACTTATAGATTTCGTCTTTTGAAAAGCCGCAATGCTTATGTGTTTTATCAAGCTGGTGATATTCCAATATACCATACTTCTTCCACATTTCCTCATTTCTTTTCGGCACATTAACAAGAACATTTTCTCTGGCAGCATTGATTGCTTTTCTTAATAATGTTATTGGGTCATCAACATGCTCCAAAATATTATAGAGTAAAACTGTATCAACACTTGGAAATTCTACTTTTAGAGCATCTCCTATGATAAGCTCTACACCTTTCGGATATTCGTAACCTTCATATTTTTGAATATCAATTCCATAATACTTTCCTTTCCAACCTTTTTCTTTCAAATAACTGTAAAGCTGACAAGTAGCACATCCTACATCAAGGATGTCCCCTCTTTGATGTTGAAGTGTTAAATCTGCATAGGCAGGAATATCTTGCCATTTTTTCCATCCAAAGTTAAAATCTGTTTTTACAATTTCTTGCCAGTTTTTTCCTTTCTTATTTTCCATAATATACCTCCTCATAAACTTTCCATGTTTCTTCTGCGGTTTTTCTCCAGCTAAATAATTTAGCTCTTTTCAAACCCTTTTTAGATAGTTCCTTTCTCAAGCTTTCATCCGTTAATACCTCAT
>JBMFNP010000034.1:0-18998 GCA_049970095.1 Thermoplasmata archaeon
GTCATGCTACCTCCTAATTTTCCGCCCTAAAAGCCTGATATATTCTAAAAACTTTGTCTTATATTTGTAATCAGTTGTAGTATCTACATCCACCAAACCATTCTTAATCAAATGTGCATTTATGAGTGTTTTATTCCTTAAATAAAGATAGTAAAGTAAATTGTTTTTCTCATAATTGAGGATTTTTGCCACTATCTGCTTCCCATTTCCATAATCTTTTAATTGCCAATAAGGAGGAGATGTAATAATAAGATGCACAGATTCATCTGAAACTTCCTTCATCCATCTTGAATCTCCGATGATTATTTTATGATGCGTCTTCATCTATGTTTCCTCTATAAGATTTCAATATTTAAAGCCGCCGTTTCGCCTAAAGAAGAGTCTCAACTTAGCACGTCCTTGATATCCAGTAATTTGTAAACACGGCATCATATACATGGCAATGGCTTGGTCGTCGCCAATGTCCCAAGCGCACCATACCCATACCTTCTTATCACCAAGAGTTATCTCTTTTTCGTTCACGGCGACACAAAAAAGGTTAAATTCCCTTTATGTAATAGGGGAGAGGTTGTGATTAGATGCAGGCAGTCATCCTTGCGGCAGGAGCAGGAAAGAGATTATGGCCTTTCTCAGAAGATGTGCCTAAACCAATGCTCCAGATTGCAAATAAACCTATTATGGAATATATTATTGAAGCACTTGTAGAAAATAACATAAGGGATATCATAATTGTAGTCGGATATAAAAAAGAGCGGATTCTCAGTTATTTTAAGGATGGAAAGCAATGGAATGCCACAATAAAGTATGTTGTGCAGAACCAGCAACTCGGAACTGCCCATGCACTCTATCAGGCAAAAAACCAGATAAAAAACGAATTTATTGTTTTGCCAGGCGACAATATAATTCTTTCCTCTGCAATTTCTGCTATAAAAGAAATTGATAAAAATGCAATTCTTTTAACTGAAAGTGATGAACCTTCTCAATATGGAGTGGCTTATGTATCTGGAAAAATTCTGAAAACAATTGTTGAAAAACCAGTTATTCCAGACTATAATATAATCAGCACATCCGTGATTAAATTCACGCCAGAAATTTTTGAAGACATTGAAAAATGTCTTGCTGTGAGCAAATATAATTTAGGTGACCTGATATCTGAATGTGCAGGGAAACGGGAGATTCATGCAATTACTCTCTCAAATGTGTGGAAGGATGTAATTTATCCATGGTCAATAATTGAAACAAATGCTTTGGTGTGCAGACTTATAAGGGAATGTGTAGCTGGAGAAATTGATAACATGGCTGTTATTCGGGGCAAGGTAACTATAGGTAAGGACACAATTATCCATCCAGGCACTTACATCACAGGTCCTGCGGTTATTGGCTCTGGATGTGAAATTGGACCCTCTGTTGTAATCTCTCCCTACACATCCATAGGAAACAATGTAAGAATTTCTCCTTTCACAATAATAGAAAACAGTGTGATTATGGATAACGCTGCAATAGGCCCGCATTCCACAATACAGTCCTCTGTACTGGGAGAAGGTACTACGATTGAGTCAGAACTCCGTGCTATCTCTGGAAATGCCACAATTGAAGTGGATGAGCAAATCCACAGGGTACCACATATCGGTGCGATCGTAGGTGCTAGATGCAATATCCAGCATGGCGTATTCCTCAATCCAGGGACGATAATCGGAAATGATTGCAAAATTTACGCTAACACTATGGTATCAGGAAAAATTCCCTCAAAAACTGTGGTGATGTGAGATGTGCGGAATTATCGGTTATGTGGGAAGAAACAAATGCATGCCCATACTCTTTAATATGCTTAAGCGTCTGGAATACAGGGGCTATGATTCCGCAGGTATTTCTGTTATTTCAGACTCAAAATTATATCTGATGAAAGACAAAGGTACTGTGGAAGCACTCGAAAACATGGTTGAGTATGTGGACTGTGATATTGGAATTGCGCATACCAGATGGGCGACCTGTGGTGCACCACTCAAGCATAATGCACATCCATTCGCTGACTGCAAAAAAGAGATTGCACTCGCCCACAACGGAATAATTGAGAACTACAAAGAACTGAAGTATGAACTGATGCGTGAAGGACATGTGTTCTCTTCGGAAACTGACTCTGAGGTTGTTGTGCATCTCATAGAGAAGTATTACACAAACAACGATTTGTTGAATGCAGTGATTTCAGCGGTAAAGCGAATTAATGGAAGTTATGCACTGGTGATACTTGACAGAAAGCACAGAAAGATTATTGGCGTGAGGCATGAGAACCCGCTGGTGCTGGGAGTGGGCAGAGACGAATATTTTCTTTCATCAGACATTCCTGGTTTTCTACAATACACAAGAAAAGTTGTATATCTCAACGATGATGAAATTGTTGAAATATCTCACAATGGATTCTCTATATATGATTACAATGGAAATAAAATTCAGAAAGAGTTGAAAGAAGTGGAATGGTCTGTGGAGGATGCGGAGAAGGGGGGTTTTGAACACTTCATGCTGAAAGAAATCTATGAAATCCCCGTAGCAGTGCAGGAGACATTGAGAAGTCGGATGGATTCCAGCATCATGGAAATTGATTTTAGCAATTTTAACAGGGTGGTTCTAATCGGTTGTGGAACATCTTATCATGCAGCACTTTATGGAAAGTATCTATTTGAAAAACTTTTGAAAATTCCTGCATATGCGGAAATTGCTTCAGAGGTAAGAAATGCCAGTTTAAGTATGTCAGATACCCTTGCAATTTTTATTTCTCAAAGCGGAGAGACCGCAGATACTCTGGCAGCAGCAAGGAACCTGAAGAAACTGGGTGCAATCACATGTGCAATCACAAATGTGGTAGGAAGCACCCTTACAAGGGAAACAGATGCAGCAATATACACACATGCAGGGCCTGAAATAAGTGTTGCTGCTACAAAGACCTTTGTTTCCCAGCTTTGTGCCCTCTATATGCTGGGCTTGAATATTGGATCCAGGCGAGGTGAAATCACTTCAGCAACTGAAAATGAGGTGAGAAATGCATTGCGAGTACTTCCCTCTGAACTCCAGAAGATGCTCTCTGAACCAGATTTAATAATAAATGCAAGTAAACACATAGCAAAATATGAAAATGTCTTTTATATTGGGAGAGGATTTAACTATCCAATTGCTTTGGAAGGTGCGCTGAAGTTAAAGGAAATTTCATATATTCATGCAGAGGGCTATCCTGCTGGCGAACTGAAACATGGTCCTCTAGCCCTTCTATCAGAAAATGTGCCAGTTGTGGCTATCGCTACATATGATGATCTTTACCATAAAATGCTAGCTAACATTGCAGAGGTAAAGGCAAGAAATTCGCCAGTATTTCTGTTTTCCACTGTAGGCTATGAAGATGCAAAAGATATGGCAGATGTTGTGGTAGAATTGCCAGAAAACCACACCTTCATAACGCCACTCCTTACTGCTACTGCCCTTCAATTAATGGCATATTACACTGCAAAGGAAAAGGGGTGTCCTATTGACAAACCAAGGAATCTAGCAAAAAGTGTTACTGTGGAATAGGTTATGTGTGGTTCTCTGTGTTCTCTCACCCCGCAAATTACTAGAATTGTGCCAGCAACGAAAAGTTAAACTTTAAATACAAGTTCTTATATATGTTATACTTGCTCACTTATGATGCACCCTTGGATGAAAGTTCAAGGGGAAGATGGTGAAGACGATTATCAAATCGTCAGTGAAACCGCTCATAGGCATGTGGGACTGGACTGTTGGCAGATGTATTGCTTGCTGCTGACTCCGCCACTTGGGGGATGGTCTGGCTTATCCACCGAAGAAGGGCGTGCCAAGCTGCGAAAAGCTGTGGGTAGGCGCATGGAGCCTTTGATCCACAGATGCCCGAATGGGACTTCCTGCCGCGAGGCGGTCAGTAATGACCGGGAACCCCCCGAAGTAAAGCATTCTAGTAGGGGGAGGAAAAGAAACCAACAGGGATTCCCTTAGTAAAGGCGATCGAAAAGGGAAGAGAGCAAACCGAATCCACCCAGAAATGGAGTGGAGATGTGGAGTTGGGACCTCCGCACTTCTTCGCTTCCTGACCCGAAGTTCCCTGGAACGGGACGCCATAGAGGGTGATAGCCCTGTAGGGGAAGGGAAGAAAGAAGATTGGAGGTATCCAGAGTACCATGCGTTGGATATCGCGTGGGAATATGGGAGGCACAAACTTCTAACTCTAAATATGTGATAAGTCCGATAGTGGATATAGTAGTGTGAACGAACACTGAAAAGCACCCTTGACGGGGAGTGAAAAGAGCCTGAAACCAGGTGGCTATAAGCCGAGAGGGCGGGAAAGCGTAATGCACCGTCCTCACGTCCGTGCTGAAAAACGGGCCAGGGAGTTCCGATCAGCGGCGAGGTTAAGCAAGTCAATTGCGTAGCCGTAGCGAAAGCAAAAGTCCGCAATCCGCAAGGATGAGGGACTAGGTGTGTTCGCCTGGAGTCGCTGGTGGGAGACCCGAAGCCGGCAGATCTATCCCTGGGTAGGTTGAAGCCCTCCGAAAGGGGGGTGGAGGACCGAACCGGTGCTGACGTGCAAATCGTTCGGATGACCTGGGGATAGGGGTGAAAGGCCAATCTAGGCCGGGAATGGCTGGTTCCTCCCGAAACTACTCGCAGGTAGACCCTGCCAGAGGGTGTCTGTGATGTAGAGTGACTGATTAGGTGCTTAGGGCTCGAAAGGGCTCGGCATCTTATCAAACTCCGAAGTTGCAGACCTCGTAGAAGGCAGGAGTGAGGGCCACAGGGGTAAGCCCGTGGTGCGAAAGGGAATGCAACCCAGCCCTGAGTTAAGGTCCCTAAATACTGGCTAAGTGTTATGAGAAAGGGCGTCTCATGACTAAGACAACTGGGAGGTTGGCTTAGAAGCAGCCATCCTTTAAAGAGTGCGTAACAGCTCACCAGTCGAGTCATGGGGCCCCGAAAATGAACGGGGCTAAAGCTAGTTACCGATACTCAGGAGCACCGCATAGGTGATCTGGTAGGGAGGTGTCGCGTGTGGGTAGAAGTAAGGGCGTGAGCTCTTATGGACCGCACGCGAATACGGATCCTGGGAGGAGTAGCAGCAAAGAGGGGTGAGAACCCCCTCCGCCGAAGGGGCAAGGGTTCCTCGACAATGTCCGTCAGTCGAGGGTTAGTCGGTCCTAAGGATGCGCTTAATCGCAGCATCCGAAAGGGAAGCAGGTTAATATTCCTGCACTGCAGTGTTAAAGCCCTGCATCTGACGCATCGCGGTGGTCCAAGCATCCTAGCCTGGATGTCTAAGCGTATTAAAGTTGGGGAGTGCCGTAATGGCGGGAACCAACCCAAAGCGTGATGGGGTCTCCGTAGGGAGACTTTGGATGATCCGTGGTGCCCGTGAAAAGGATGCAGGGGCAAACTGCAACCGTACCTAGAACTGACACAGGTGCCCCTGGGTGAGAAGCCCAAGGCGTGTCGGCGAGAATTCGAGCGAGGGAATTCGGCAAATTAGCCCCGTAACTTCGGGAGAAGGGGTGCCAGCCTAGAGATAGGCTGGTCGCAGTGACAAGGGCGCTCCGACTGTTTAATAAAAACATAGATGGCCGCAAGACCGAAAAGGTTTTGTATGGCCGTTGAAGCCTGCCCAGTGCCGGTATCTGAACACCCGTTTCAACGGGAAGAAGGACCGGTAAACGGCGGGGGTAACTATGACCCTCTTAAGGTAGCGTAATACCTTGTCGCTTAATTGGCGACTTGCATGAAGGCCCAACGAGAGCGCTACTGTCCCCGCTCGGAAGCCGGCGAAACTGACTTACTGGCGAACAGTCCAGTATCCTCCACCTGAAAGCGAAGACCCCGTGGAGCTTTACTGCAGCCTGTAGTTGTGATACGGTTCTGGATGTGTAGTGTAGGCGGGACCCGTTACAAAGGGCCTGTCGCTAGGCAGGTACCGAGGGGACAATGAAACACCGCCCTTCTGGGATCGTACCACTAACTTCCTTCGGGAAGGACACCTATAGGTAGGCAGTTTGGGTGGGGCGCCACGCCCTCAAAAAGATAACAAGGGCCCCCAAAGGTCGGCTCAGGTAGGTCAGAAATCTACCGTGGAGTGCAAGGGCATAAGCCGGCTTGACGCTGTTGCGCCCAACGAGCAACAGCGATGCGAAAGCAGGGCCTAGCGAACTACTCAACCTCCTTTGTGGGGGTGAGTAATAAGAGAAAAGTTACCCCGGGGATAACTGAGTCGTCTCCAGCAAGAGTTCACATCGACCTGGAGGCTTGCTACTTCGATGTCGGTTCTTCCTATCCTGGTGGTGAATGAGCTGCCAAGGGTGGGGTTGTTCGCCCATTAAAAGGGATCGTGAGCTGGGTTTACACCGTCGCGAGACAGGTGTGTTGCTTTTTGGTGGAGGTGCATGGGTGCCTGAGGAGAAGGTCCCTTCAGTACGAGAGGAACGAGGGATCGGAGCCTCTAGTTCATCGGTTGTCCGGCAGGGCATTGCCGAGCAGCCACGCTCCAAGGGATAAAGGCTGAAAGCATCTAAGCCTGAAGCCCACTTCAAAAAGAGGCACCTTTAAGAGCACCCGTAAATGACGGGTTTGATAGGGCAGGGGTGTACGCAGGGAGCGCAAGCGACCTGCTCAGCCCGCCTGCTACTAACGCTCGCAGCATTCGCAGGTAGTGCATCTGCCAGTTAAACAGTCTCACATGCCTGCAGCGGTTTTGGATTTTTCTTCTCCATATATTCCCAAAGGTTAATTCCAGATTTTGCAAGAAGTTCGTATGTGAGGTTGATTGGAAGTCCTACAACATTAAAATAACATCCCTCTAATTTCTCCACGAAAACTCCCGCTTTTCCCTGAATTCCGTATCCACCTGCTTTTCCTCTCCACTCACCCGAGGCCAGATAGTTCTCAATTTCTGTCTCATCCAGGTGTTTGAAGTACACTTTTGTTTCTGAATAACTTGCAATCTCAATTTTTCTTTCTATGCAAACAACAGCTACCCCTGTGATAACAAGATGCATACATCCTGAGAGCTGATGGAGAAACGCTCTTGCCATCTCAGAGCTTTCTGGTTTTCCGAGCATATTCCCATCCACAACCACAACAGTGTCATATCCTAACACAATATCCATGGGAAACCTTTCTGCACATGTGCGGGCTTTCCTCAGTGCATTTTTTATTGCTGCATGGTAGTAATTTCTATCAGTTTCCTCAGAACATTCTGGAATGCATTGGGTAAATTTCACACCCAGAGATCTGAGAATTTGCGCCCTTCGTTCTGATGCAGAGGCAAGAATGAGCATTTCATCCTCTCCCTATAAGCACATTTTCCCTTCTAAATGTTTTTATTGCTATGAAGCCAATAATGAAATCTAGAATTGCTACAATTACCGCAAATACATACAGAAAGAGAAGGTTTATATCAACTATTCTTGTGGCTGAAAGCACAAAAATTATAATGAGGGGCACAACAATCATACTTCCCAATTGCTGTGCAGCTCTTACATCACTAACCTTTGTGGAAATTAGAACATTTGACATTATGCTGAGCATGCATATGAGGGGTGTGAGCAAACCCACAGTAACAAGCCAGAACAAATCTGGCATTATATATGTCCCAAAAACAGGATATGTAACAAAATCTACGCAGATTGAGAAAAGGGCAAAGGAAATGTAGGAGGCAAGGATTGAGGGAATAAACGCCGAGAGTACTTTTCCAATAAGTAAATCCCGTTCGCAAATAGGCGTGGCAAGAAGTGGTTCAAGGGTTCTAGTAGTTTTCTCACCCACGAAACTATGGGCTGCAATGACCGAAGGAATCACCGCGGGAATTACCATGAAAAATGGTATGAATGCATTCAAAACCAAAATTATAAGGAGCTGTTTTGGATTGAGACTCTCAACTGGTATGGGTGAGTGAATTGAGGAGTTTTTCAGTTTATCAATGTCAAGTGAGTAATCATCCAGATGCATCGTGGTAATCGGGGTGAGTGCAACGATTGGCAGTATCATCGCCATCACAATCGGAAGTACAAAGAGGGGAATTGTGATTAATGGATTAGATTTCAGTTCCTCCATTTCTTTGTGAAATATTATTGAATAATCACTAATTTTCTGTTTTTTCGTCATTTTTACTCACCAGTTTAATATAGACATCTTCCAGATTTTTCACCTCTTTTTCAACATATCTAATTCGCACATTGTGCTCCACCAGAAAGCGGATTATTTCCGGGTTTTGTGTATCAGGTTTTTTTACCGTAAACACAAGTTTATTGTTATAATAATTCACATCACCAAACCTCTCTTTGATCTCCCTGAAGGCACCCTGAGAGAGTGCATCAACTGTGATTACAGTTCTCACAGAAGAAACTTTTTTCACAAGATCTGAGGGTTTACCAATATCTACTGGCACAGTATTCAATACTAGAATTTTATCACACAATTCCTCTGCTTCGTGAAGATTGTGGGTGGCAAGTATTATGGTCCGCTTGGTGTTCTTTAGATTTATAACAAATTCACGCACCGTCTTTGCGGATGCAGGGTCAAGTGAGGCTGTGGGCTCATCAAGAAGGAGGTAGCTGGGTTCATGCACAATTGCTCTTGCAATCGCAATTTTCTGCCTCATTCCCTTTGAGAATGTTTTTACTTTTTGATGCATTCTCTTCTCAAGACCAAGCAATGAAAGAATTGTCTGGATTCTTTCTTCCAATTTCTCTTTTTCCATCCCATATAACAGTCCAAAGTAAAACAGGTTTTTGTATGCACTCAGATTTTCATATACTGCGGGATTTTCTGGGAGAAAACCCATTTTACGCCTGGCAAATCTAGCATTCTCTTCATTTAGAATTGCTATTCCATCAACTGAAATAGTGCCTTCTGTGGGTTTGATTAATCCGAGAATAAGGCGAATGGTGGTTGTTTTTCCAGCACCATTTGGTCCAATAATTCCGAAAACTGTGCCCGGATGCACATCAAATGTGAGATGCTGCACAGCATATCTTCCATTGAATTTTTTTGAGAGGTTTTTAACTGATAACATTTGATAGTGAATTACATAATGGTTAGAAATAGTTTGTGATTGTTTAGTATGATGTGAGAAATAGGTTACCCAGTAATTGTGTGCATCATGCTAAAGCACAGAAAGGTATTTATCATAACACGATATGTAGAATTTGTAGTAAAATGAAGATTACAAAGAAAGGTATGTATCCTGGTGAAGGGCTTGTAAACGGTCGTAGGAATCAGATGATCTCTGCAAAGCCTATAGGAGTGGACATAACAATGATACTGGCACTGGCGATAGTAGTTTTCCTTATTCTGGGCATTTTTATATATGCAATAGTCACGGGAAATTTCGTGCAGAAGAACAATGTTAAAGGAAGCACTGGAAGCACTGTTTCAGAGCATGAGGGAAGCACAATTCTAACAGCCGGTGCAGTGGATGTCCATCCAGTTTATGCATCTCTGGACTCCAGCATTCCATTTGCGATTCGGTTTACCTTCACTGGCAACGCTTCAACCACCTATCGCATGGGTGCATGGATCTATGGTGGAAATACAAGTGTAATTTATTCGCAGGTGTGGACAAATGGGAACTTCTCAAATTCTAGTGCTGCATGGAACTGGTATAATCAGAGTTACTATACTTACTTTGTTACCAACGACACAGGGAAATTCAGCCACTGGGTGGTTTTGAGGAGCACAGGTGCAGTACCAATATCCACATACGACTATGTACTGAGAGTAAGGTTTTATGAATGGAATGGAACAAATTGGATCACTGTGAATACAGTAGAATTCAAAAACTCTACAGGGCAGTTCAAACTGGTCAATGTGAGCCAGCCAGGTGGCGGATCAATAGAAAGCGGAGGCTGGATATGGGGATATGTGAACTCAAGCACAAAAGGGCCCCTAGATAACAGGGTGATTGTTGTTAAAGATTCGGGTGGCAATGTACTGGGAACTACATTTTCAGAGATTAATGGAGTAGATGAGGGATATGACACATTTGGCAGTGGATACTACAGGGTAGCGGTGAAAGAAGGGACAAACTACAGCGTTGAGGTCTGGTACGATATGGAATTAAGAGGGTCTATCAGCAATGTAAATGTTGTTTCTGGACAGGGAACACATGTAGATATTACTGCAGACCCAACCAGCGAAGGAAGCACACCTTTTATAATTTTCTGCGGAATTGTTGTTGCTGGTCTTCTATACAGAATTCGTAGAAATCATTGATTTTTCTTTTTCCATACATTTTTATTGGTTTTCTTTGAAATTTTTGTTTTATGGTGTTATGGAACCTGTGCGGGACATGGCATCAGCGCATGTTCAGCATTTCATAGACACTTTTTATATGTTCAATTGCAGCATTTGTTCTGAAGCCGTTAGGCGAGATATGGGTTCTCGTGGCATAATAACCCAGTAATCTGAGAGTGGAGAGCACCTTTGCCAGTGAAGGTGGCGAGAGATGAAAGATTTTCCCAAGCTCATTTGTATCATAAAAGAAAGGCTCGGTGTTGCACTCTTCCCTCCATATTTCCAGCATCTTGGTAAATCTTTTTTTCGTGCCGAAATTTTCTCTTACATCCATTCTTGCAAGCACATCCGCATCAAAAATTTGGCCGAGCCAGAGAGGACCAATACCCTCATGGACAGGGGTGAGCAATGTTCTCACTTCCCCATTATCTCTGTTCCATACCAGATATCCCAGATTTGCAATGGACGCATCTGCCCTCCTCGCTCCGTTTTCCACCCTGACAAATACCCTGAAGTAATGGTCTGCGTAATATGAGACCAGTGGTTTGATTGCTCTATCATACTTTGCAGCAGTTCTTGCAATGTAGCCTAATAAGATCCGCAGCCCTATCTCGTGGCACATGTAGTTATTCTGGCTTCTCGCAAGATACCTCCTGACACAAGTCCTGGGAGAGGTGCCGCAGAGCACAGCGGTATCTGTAGCAGTAATCCCCAGAATTCCATGTCTTTTTATTGACTGGAAAGCATTGTCAAGATAGCCTACAGGCGTTCCAAAGGGGTCAATGTCAATGTAATCGTAAGCCCTGGTTGCCAGTATTTCGTTGAGATTTTTGCATTCCACAATCGCATCTATATCATTCAATTCTAGATTTTTTTTAATCAGGGTTATTGCAGTGCGATTTATGTCGTTGAGGGTAACTTCAAACCTTCTGGAAACTTCCTTTTTTATTCTTATTCCTCTTATTCCAGTTGCAGCCATGCCATCCAGCACCCTCAATTTCCTCCGTTTATCAAGCACTCCTGAAAGTAAACTGATGGTTACATCCCTTGCCAGTTCCATATTTGGATTATAAAACACCGCCATTTTAGAGGATCCGGGACCTTTACCTCTGGAGTACACAGGGACAAGGCAGGTGGTTAAGCCTTCAGTGATCTCCTCAAGTACAAAGCCCTTCACAGTGTCTCTCCTTTCAGTAACTTCATGATTCTGAAAGGCAAAAAGTTTTTATTTATTGGAGTTACTTCCAGTATTCTTATGTCATCCCTTCTTCTTATGTCCTGAAGCAGCGGATTCCTTGATTTCTTGTGGAGGGTGAGAATAACAGGCTTTTCAGAATCCAGAATTTCTTTCACTATATCAATAAATTCCCTGCTGCTCTCTACCTCCATCTTCCCAATTTCGTCAATAACAATTATGTCTGCCTTTTCCAGTGCCATTCTGAGGGCTTCTACACCCAGTGTCTGGAGAACTGAGATGTCCACACCATACCTTCCCACCTTAATTCTAGAATCCTTTTTTATGTGGGCAAAAACCTGTCTTTCCTTTGTGAGCCAGTTTACTATGTAAAACCCGATTCGCTTATTCTTTTCCAGGATTGGTTCGGTAATCATTCCCCCAACAACAAACCCCTCACTTTCTAAACTTTCAATCAATCTCAGCAGCGTTGAGGTCTTACCTGCACCAGGTAAACCAGTAATCCCGATTTTTAGATTCTGCATAGTCACTTCATGTGGGATATACATTGGTAGAATATCTATTTTGCGATAATTAGGGTAACATAAGTTCTGGTTGAAATCTCACTTTCTCGGCTAAAATCACCAGATGAATTTCATCAACCAAATCTGAGGTTCCTACGCCCCCTTGTTGATGGAAAAGGTTTTAATCCCAAAATGAATTTACCAGCAGGGATTGCTATGCAAAGGTTGTTTGGAACAAATGGAATTCGTGGTGTGGTAAACGAAGATATGAATATTGAGCTAGCATCAGGTGTGGGAAAGGCTGTGGGCACTTTCTTGTGCGGAAAAGGAAGGGTTGTTGTTGGCACAGACACCCGCACCTCAAACTGCATGCTTGCAGACGCTCTTACCGCTGGAATACTTTGCACCGGTGTGGATGTAGTAGATGTGGGTGTATGTCCCTCTCCTGCTATTCAATACGCTGTAAAAACTGGCATGGGAAATTTCGGAGTGATAATCACAGCTTCGCACAATCCCCCGCAGTTTAACGGAATAAAGTGCATTGATGAAGATGGCACTGAGCTTGGAAGGGAGAAGGAGGAGCAGATTGAGAAAATTTATTTTGAAAGGAGATTTTTGCACAAACCATGGTATGAAACAGGAAGTTATGTTGAAAATAATCAGGCGAACACAATATATATAAACGGAATTTTGGAAAAATGTGATAAGGAAACAATAAAAAAGGCAAAGCTGAGGGTGCTTATAGATTGCTCAAATGGCGCCTCCTGCTTTACCTCTCCATATCTGCTTGAGAAACTCGGATGCAAGGTAATTTCTCTGAACGCGCATCCGCAGGGCACATTTCCCGGGCATGCATCAGAACCCACACCTGATAATCTTAAAGAGACTATTAAAATTGCGGAGGCTCTGGGAATGGATATTACGGTAGTGCATGATGGTGATGCAGATAGGACAATATTTATTGATGAGAAAGGAAATTACATTTTCGGGGATAAAAGTCTGGCACTTGTTGCAAGAGAGATTGTAAAGGCGAGAAATGGTGGGCTTGTGGTAACTCCTGTTGCCACCTCCCTCTGTCTTGAAGATGCTGTGAAAGAACATGGTGGGCGCGTGCTTTATACCCGTGTGGGCGCGCCCATTGTTGCAAGGGCAATGATTGAGAACGATGCGGTGTTTGGTGGTGAGGAGAATGGTGGCATGATTTTCCCAGAATTTCAGTACTGTAGAGATGGGGGAATGGCAGCGGCAAAAATGCTTGAGATTCTTGCAAAGACAGGTAGAACGCTGTCAGAGCTTATTGATTCGCTTCCAAAGTATGCGCAGATAAAAACAAAGGTAGAATGCCCTGAAAACAAAAAGGATGTGGCACTAAGAAAGTTGGTGGAATATTACAAAGGAGAAAAAATTGATACTACGGATGGTGTGAAAATTCTGTTTGAAAAATCCTGGGTGCTTATCAGGCCTTCTGGCACCGAACCAATTTATAGGGTTTATGCAGAAGCAGAGAATACTGAGAAGGCAAGGAAACTCAGCGAAGAAAACAGGAAATTAATTGAGGAGATAATTAGAAGCATATAGAGCAAAACAAAAAAAGGAAAAATAAAAGATTTTATTTTGTTTATCTTAGCCTTGCACCGCATTTCTGACAGATTGTTGCAGTTGTCGGATTTTGTGTTCCACAGTATGGGCATGGTGCCGTGCCTGGTGCTGCTGGGGGTGGAGGTGGGGCATATGCGGGTGGCTGTGGCTGATATTCATATCCCTGTGGGGGGTGGAGGCGGTGCTGGCATCTGTGGCTGGATGGGCTTCCTTACCACAAGGTATATTATTAGTCCAATCAGGCCTAGGAGTACCACAACTATCAGCCACAAAACACCACCCATTCCTCTCTTTTCTGCATCTTTGTACACCCATATTCCAATTAGTATCCAGATTATCAGCCAGATTATTGAGAAAATTAGACACACTACACTTTCATATCCCCACACCTCCTCTACACTTTCATCCTGTGCACTTGCATTCATGCTCAGTCCCAGTAGTATCGCTGCACTCAGAGCCAGTCCTGCGATCAAGGCGTTTCTCTTTCCGAACATGCTCATACCTCTAGTTAGCGGATAGTATTCTGGTATTTAAAACTATAGCATATTGAAGCCAGCAAAACTCTGCTAACCAGAATCTTTGAGCCATTTCTCAAGTTCTCTTTTGGCATCCTCCTCTGTTACATGTTCCACAAAAATAATTTTCCCATCAAAAAGAATTGTAGGCACATGGGTAATCCCAATTTTCTTTGCTCTCTCTATGTTTTCCTTCACATTTATTTCGTGGTATTCTATTTCGGGGTGTTCTGCAAGCATCTTTCTGAATATGCGCTTCGCAGGCGGGCAGTCGGGGCATGTTGGGGAGTAGAACAATTCTACCTTCATTTTTAACCCCTCACATGAGTTCCTCAACTACTCTGCGCAATTTCTCAACACTGAACTCTTCCTCTTCAAATGGTCTCTTTCGCATTCTGTGCGGAAGTGCAAATTCTGCTGCCTTTATGATGTCTTCCATTTCTACCTTAAGGCGCCCATTCCATGCAGCCAGTGCCTTCGCAGTCCTTTCTATGATTATGTCTGCTCTATGTCCATCCACACCAAAGCTCAGAGAAATTTTTGCAATGAGTTCAAGTTGTTCTGGTGTGATTACCACATCCTTCAGCATCTCCCTTGCTTTTTCTATTTTTTTCCTGAGTTCCTCTTGCTGTGCTTTGTATTTTTCTCTGAATGCAGCAGGATTTTGATTGAATTCTTCCCTGCGCTTCACAATTTCCATTCTGCCAGCAATATCTTCCACTCCTTTCACTTTCACCTGAAGTGCAATTCTATCCAGAAGCTGCGGTCTAAGTGCACCTTCTTCCGGGTTCATGCTCCCCACAATTATGAATTTGCCTGGGTATGACACGCTCACCGCTTCTCGTTCAACGGTTACCACACCCATTGCTGCTGCATCCAGGAGCACATCTACGATATAATCATCAAGTAGATTGATTTCATCAATATAGAGAATACCTCTGTTCGCCTCTGCAAGAATGCCAGGCTCAAACGCTTTCAAACCCTTTGTAAGAATCTTTTCAATATCTATTGTGCCCACAACCCTGTCTTCGGTGGCGTTCAATGGAAGTTCTACCACCTTTATTGGTCTTTTTGCCACCGGGATTTCTACATCTCCCCTGCCATATTTCTCCTTGCATTCCTAGCACCATTTATCCTTGTCCTTGGGATCGCATGAATACACACAATCTGCAATTACCTCAATCTCTGGTAGAAGTTCTGCAAGCCCTCTCACAGAAATAGACTTTCCTGTTCCCTTTTGACCCTGGATGAGCACTCCCCCAATATCTGGATCTATTGCGTTGAGTATAAGCGCAAGTTTCATGTCTTCCTGCCCGACAATGGCTGTGAAGGGAAACAACTCCCTCTGGATTTTCATCTCCTGTTTGAATGCTGCAAGGGCACTTCTATCTGGTGTTGGTTCCTGTGTTGGTACTCCACCACTAGGTGTATGAGCAACTGCTGCACCAGCAGAGACGCTTCCTGCAACTACACCAAGGTTTTCTTCCTGTTCAATTGGTGATCCAATCTTCACACTCTCTATTTTTATTACCGTTTCTGTGGGTACAGGTGTTGCTGCCACGGGTGCAGCTGCCACCGCAACAGGGGTTGCGTTCGGAGGAAGCACAATCTGGGGCTGTGCCATCACTTCAGCCTTCAGTTTCACCCCTTCTTTAAGCATTGCCCCACAATTAGGACATACCACATCTTTAATTGTCACTGTGGTTCCACAGTTAGTGCACTTGAATACATCTGTAGAAAATTCGGTACCGCATCTAGGACAGAACTTTTCTGAGATCCCCACAATTTCCCCACATTTAGGGCAGATAGATTCATCCTCTATCAGTGAATGTCCGCACGCAGGACAGAAAATTGCATCACTCTCAACAATTGCTCCACAGAAACCACATTTGCTTTCGGGTGCAAACTCTGCGCCGCAGTGTTCGCATTTTTCTGCAAATGCACTTACGGTACCATAACAGACAGGACACAAAGCCTCTTCGCCAACATACTTTTCTTCTCCCAGTTCTTCATCCACAATGCTTTCCACTGCATCTATGTCCTTTATATCCGTCTTTTCGTCTTCAATGAGTTCCTCCATCTCCCCAATGAGTTCTGCTGTGACCTGTGTGGTAGTGGTGTGGTCAGGCAGCTGTGCTTTCAGTTTTTCCTGAGATTGTTCTGGCTGGGGAAGTGCAGATTCCTCTCCACCCTTCTTGAACTCAAGTCCACATATAGGGCATTTAGTTGCATTTTCCTCAACATCTGTCTCACAAACAGGACACTTGAAGGTTGCCATTCAATTCACCTCTCCTTTGTTTTATGCATGGTTTCAACAGCCCACCCAATCAGGTCTTTCTCTCTCTTCTCATTTACTTTTACACCTGCTGGTACCCTTTTCCTGTTGATATATTTCACTGCCAATATCAGTAAGGCCAGAATTACTACAACCACAAGCGTTGATGTACCATAAACCACACTCGGCTCCTCCCATATTGTGCGGGGATAGGTGTAGGGGATTACTTCAATATTTGCGGTTGTGTTGTTCTGGAGTCCGTACACAGGATCAAAACACTGAACAATTACCTTGTAATTTCCGAGCTTGAGTGGAAGGTTGATCTGCACCGCAAATCTCCCATCACTGTCTGCAGTGCAGTTCCAGTGTTCTCCTGTTTCTGGGATGGAAATCAAGACAGTTGCATTTCCCACTGTTTCTGGACCATGGTTATAGAATATTACACCGGAGATTGTTACCGTCTCGTTGATGTGCCCGCTGGCTGGAATGTTTGTCTGGATATTGATTTCCAGTGGTGGAATTACTGGTTGCACAAAATGGGCAACAATTGAAGTTGAATAGAGGAGGGCAATACTCTGAGAGACGGTGGAACCATTACAGGTAACTATGAGCCAGTAATTTCCAACAAACTCCACTGCATTAGCCATAATTTTCTTTGCAATCGCTGAAAAAATCACTCTACCACTTGCATTCGTGGTTCCATTTGCTTCTTCCTTCAGATTTGCGCCCTCATATCTGTATAATTTTGCAGTAGCATTGGGCACACTCCTGTTGTTTCCATTGGTTACTTGTACATCTATATAGTGCAGAAGTTCAATTTGGCTATAGGTGTGAATTGTTTCATATGTGACATTGTAGACCTTGATTGTTTCAGAAGATACAAAATCAATGCTACCCTTAAAACTCACGTTTGATAGATAGAATTTGTGTGTATTGTTCAGGATGAAGGATGTTAGTGGTGCGTTTACATCACTATTTTCAATTGCTGTAGAGGTATTTGTTGCAAATATTTCAATTTTTTCAGAGTTCACTCTGCTTCCCTGAATATAAATTTCAGAGTTCTTTCCATAAATGCTTGCATTGAGGCTTGAATTGATTACTTCCAATTTCCCATTGTCAAGCACAATTGCAATGCTGCTGAGGGTTGCGTTCTGCAGCACAAGCCCAGCATCATCCATCACATAGATAATTGCCTGGGTGGTGATAAAAGAATTTTTAATCTGCATTTCTGTTTTGTCTTTCATTACTATTATTGAAGAATTCAGAGCCACACCTGCATCCTGAACCGTTATTGTGGCGTTGTTTTCAAGAAAGATGTTGCCCCATATTGCAAATCCCAGCCCCTGCGAATTGTTTTCAATCTTGAGGTGTTGGTTCCCTATGAGATGGAGGTCATTACTCTGTGGGGTAAACAGCATATCTCCCATAATTATCTCGCTGAACACAACATGAATAATCTCTTCTGGGAGTGTAAGATTGCCTTTTTCGTAGGGGATAAATGATAGGTATGTGAGCGTGCTCAGGTTCCCAAATGATACATTAAGAAGGTAATTTCCATAGAAAACAGGACCCAGATTGTCTGCCTCAAAAATTTCGGTAAGGAGAGTGAGTGCACATTTGCCGTTGTGGTCACTTGTCCCGTGTGCAATCAACCCGCTGATGTTCCCTCCAAGATTTCTGTAGGCGTTCACATTTGCGCCTGGGATCAGCATTCCTACTCTATCCCTTACTTCCACACTAAGTGTGCGATAGAGCTCCACCTTTCCTTCGTTGGTTGCAGAAATTTCATAAACCGTAGAACTGTAAATTTTCGCATAACCAGAAGATACAATAATTGAAGAAAGCTCGCATGACTGGATTGAAAGCTGGGTTACATCAAATATTCCTTTTTCAACCTTGAGTTCAGTGGATGTAATTGTGAGTGCTGGAGCCATCACTGTGAGATTAGAAATCTGGATTGTGGAATTTGAAATCATGGAACCTGAATTGATGGATGTTATTGTGAGATTTCCAGCGAATATCAGGCTTGAGCTCTCTATCAATAAAGAGGCATTATCCTTAATCAGGATATTCATTCTGGCGGAGGATGTGATATTTGAAAAGATCATTATCATTCTGGAGTTGCCAGTAGCAACTATGGAATACTGGAAATCATAAGATTGCTGGATTTTAAAACTGGAATAGGACACCACAAGGACACCATTATCCTTCAGGTAGATGTTGCCTGTAAGCACATAGTTAGAATTTATCTGCAGCACTTTGCTATCTTCTACTACAATATCCGCTGGCTGGGATCCTGATGCATTAAATGTGGTTCCAACTATTCCCATCACTGTGCCGAGAAAGAGAATTACTCCTACACAAGGAGTAAGGCATCTGTTGAGTTTTCTCCTACCCACAATGTATGTAATGGAAATTATTGTATATTTAACTTTCGCTTGGAAGGGCGATGTAGAAAATTATATATTTCCCCACTCTATAACTGCTCCCATGAGTCAGAAGGGCAACTTAAACTGGCGGAAGAATGACAGTGCACTAGTGGAGCAGGGTGTGGCCATGGTAAAGGGACTACAACCGTTCCTTCAGGCAAATCCTTCAGCGATGAGGGAAGAAGCGAGAAGGGAATCAGGCAAGAG
>JBMFNP010000035.1:0-18680 GCA_049970095.1 Thermoplasmata archaeon
CTCTGTGAGTTCTCCTCTTTTCTCTTCAATCTTTTTTCTCATTGCATCCAGCTCTTCAAATTTTGTCTTGAGAGATTCCTTCTCTTTCTCAATAAATGTCTTTTCCTTTTCTAGGGCATCTTTCTCTTCCTGGAGTTTTTTTCTTTCCTTCTCAAGTTTCAATTCACTCTGCTCATATGTTCTTTTCCTTTCTTCAATTTCTTCCAGTTTCTTGCTTATTTCCAGATTTGCATTTTTCAGTTCCCTTTCTCT
This sequence comes from Thermoplasmata archaeon, assembly GCA_049970095.1. Lineage (GTDB taxonomy): Archaea > Thermoplasmatota > Thermoplasmata > Lutacidiplasmatales > SKW197 > SKW197. The sequence goes on from JBMFNP010000035.1 coordinate 253, forward strand.
TTTATTCAACTCCTCTTCCCTTCTTCCAATGTTAAGTGCAAGTTCCCTGAGCTTTTCTTCTTCTGCCTGAATTTCCTTTAACCTATCCTCTATTCTCTTGTTTTCGTTAACTACCTTTTCTTCTTCCATAGCCAGTTTTCTCTCCCTATTAAGAAACTCTTCTTCTCTTTTAACCATTTCTTCAAGTTTTTTCTCTATGTTTTTCTTTGTATCCGCATTTTTCTCAATCTGGGCTGCAAGATCACTCCATGCCCTAGAAATCTCAATTTTTTCATGAGAAAGTTTCTCCATTTCCTTATAAAGATTCTCCTCTTTTGCACGCAGGTCTGATTCATATGCTTTTAATTTAGCTTCCTGTTCTCTCAGATTTTTCTCAATAGACGCAAGTTCCTGTTTTTTTCTTTCCAGTTCTTCCATTTCTTTTGCAATTTTCATTTCCAGAATCCTTTTTTCCGCAATTTCCTCAATGTCTCCTTTTTCCTTACCAGATAAATGTTTCAACAGCGTCAAACTACTAGCCTTCAATCTTTCAATTTCTTCTCTCAATATAGTGGTGTCTTCATAACTTTCTGGCAGTTTTTCTGCAACACTTCCCATAACTGGCTCCTGGCTCACCTTCTTTTCCATCTCGGCAAGAAGTGCTAATCTTTTTGTTTCCCCTTCACCCTTTGCAACCTCCATTGCTTCCTGGATTAACTCAGTGTATTCTTTATTTGGAGTATATATCACCTCTGGATATTTCTGGAGCAAAAATTCTACATTAATTGAGGAGGACCTATATGCAAATGTATGCACTTCAATTACACTATCTGGATCCAATAGAATGAGGAGAACTCTTGTGAGGGCTTGCTCTGCATATAATTCTGTGTCCCCTGCATAATAAACACCACAAATTTTTCCGTTATTAAATAAAAGATAACCAATCGCGGTTTTTCCTGATTTTGTAAGAGAGCCAGAAATAAAACCAGAGAGTTTATTTTCTGTTGCATCCTTTAGTATTGCACTCAGGTTTTCCCTACCACCAAGTGCAGTGTTTATCAGTTTGCCAGAAGGTAATATCAAATTTTCACCAGCACTACATTAATTTTTTGATATATAAGTTTTGTTAGTTTATTCTCTTAAACACAAAAGCGTTATTTGTAAATATTATTACATAATATATTTAATTAATGTGCTATTTGTATTTATTTTTCTCCCCTTGTGTAATTACCTCTTTTAGTTTTCCATTGCTGGCTAAGAAATACAGTGCAATCGTTTCCTCATCATATAGGTTTCCATACATCTTCCTTTTCTCATCAATCATTTTTTTGAACTCATCGTATTCCATTTCATCCTGGAAGTATCTGTAATATTCCTTCAGAGGGGGCATGGTTATCATTATGGAAAGGAGGCAGATAAAGGTTTTTGTGATGCGGATTTAAAATTAAAGCGTTTAAAATGTTTTTAGACCACTACAAGTATCAAATGATGGGGAAGCACGAGAAATTGTTTTTAAATGCATGTTTTTCAATCACGGAATGCTCTCCATTAGGAGAATGCTTTTTTACAGGGTTCAAGATTACTGGCTATCAGAATGAAGTATAACAGATATTATACTTCATTTCCTCTTTGGACCTTCAGAGAAATTATATATATAAGTAGGGTATGTAATTAAATGGTGGTTGTTTGCCATTTGCACCCTGGTTAGTACCTGGCGGTAGTATTAAAGTAGGTCCATTATATTACTTTGTAATCGGTGCAGGACTTATTGGACTCGGTACAGTGCTTTTGTGGGTGTTTACCCTTGGTGTTTATGGTATTTTACAGATCTTCCTAGGAATAGTAGTGATTATTCTTGGAATTGTAACGTATGCACTTCAGGATTTTGAGTGAGTTTAGATAGATTGTCATATTTGTAAATAGCATAATGCAATTATATTTATTAGTTATGAAAGTCATGGATACAGTGAGAGAATACCAATCTATTGGTAAGTACCAAAAATTTGTAAACATCTTTTCAATCATTAATCTCAATTTTCATTTCATCAACTGCAGCAATGCATTTTATGCCTGTTTGTTCCTCTACCCACCTTGCCTCCATCTCTGGTCTTGCATCAATCATTTTTAGTCCAAAATGGGTAAATATACAGAGTTCAGGTTTGACGATTTTTACAAATTCAAGTGCATCCTCTGTACTTAAATGATATGGGATTTTTGCATTTCTTGGGCGAGTTACTGGCAGAATAAGCACTCTTGCGCCTTTATGGGCACTTGCGATTTCTGGAGAGAATTCAGTGTCTGCCACATACGAGATTATTCCATTATTTGTTGTAATCTTGAGACCGATGGTAGTAGGATCAGAATGCAGTGAAAGTTGTGGTGAGATCACGAGCTCTCCCACTTTCACACTATTTTTTTCCATTGTTATGCAGTTTTCCACATTTTTTTGAAAATATCTGGAAATACAGGGACCCATGTTTTCAATACCTTCAAGTGTGCTCTTGCTTCCAAGAAGAAAACCCTTTTTTATTCTACCACCTAAGGTCATTGCTTCCGTGAGAATTTCAGCATCTACATAATGGTCTGGATGGCAGTGTGTAACGATAATGGCATCTGTTTTTGTTGTGTCAATTCCCATCTTTCTTGCATGGACAAGTGCACCTGGGCCTGGATCAATGTGCATCCGAACAGCTTTATTTCCTGATAAATCCTCCAGATAAACTCCTCCTGTTGCCCTTGTCTGGTACAATGTAGCAAATCTTCCGCCACCTGTTCCAAGAAAAATTAGATTTATCATAATGACAGAAAAATACTCATATTATTTAAAACCGAGGGGATGGCAAAGCTCAATACCTTTGGGTCAAAAAATATCGGTTCTACTTACGGAGATACTGCACAACACATCCGAAAGAATTAAAAACATCTCCCATATTCCTGTTTATAAGCCCTGGTAGTGTAGTGGTCTATCATCTAGGCCTGTCGAGGAATTGCCGCAGAGAGCCTGGGACTCGGGTTCGAATCCCGACCAGGGCGTTCTTGGTTTAGGGTAAAAATTTAAGTAAAAACATAATTGTAACGGCAGGACATACAAGCATGAGAAAATTGTCATCCAGATAATAATTTTTCTTTGCCTCACACACCGTGCCCACCGTACTTCCCACACCAGAAATCACGAGGATTTTGTTCAGAGGCAGGGGTGCAAGATATAGAAGGGAAATTAAGAGTATCATAAAATATGAGGCAAATCCTACTATGTTTGGATTGTGAAAGTTCCTGGCTCTCAGTTCACCCATCAGCGGGTCCACCCAGGCAGCACAAAGGACCAGAGGAGCACCAATATAGTAAGGGCACATTAGGTAACATATGAATAACCCTAGTGCAGCCCAGAGCAAGGCAGAAAACCTGTATCGCTCATAGGGTCTGAATCCTGGGATCTGCCAATTCTTTGTTATCCGTATGTACTCAAACTCAATTACACATATTAGGCAGATGAGCATTGCGTAGTTTTTGTCAAACTGGGAAATAAATACATTGTCTGGAATGAGATAGTAAACAGTGGTTGCCTGCAATCCGAATATATGCACCGCTCTTCTGAAAATGTGATGGTGATTTTTCACACACACCACCACAGCATGGCAATATATAATTGTGATTGACATCCTTTGAGCTTCCTTGGCTGAGATTGGTAAAATGAGTTACATCAACCAAAGTTAGGGCTCCTTGCGTCCGACAGGTCCCACTGCGGAGGAGAGTACCGTAAGGTGAGGCTTGCCTCCCCTCGCCCAGATGTACGGAAAAACTTGGGGTGTCGGATGACACTTCCGTGGGGTTACCGTGCACCCTTTTCAGGCTCCGCCCGAAAAGGTTGCGTCCAAAAGCACCCAGTGGGTGAGGGTACCGTAGGGAGAGGGTGAAACCCTCTCCTCGTAACACAGGTACCGTAGGGTGTAACCCCGACCGTAGGGAGAGTGGCTTGCCCTCCCCCCGAAGAGAAACAAATAATACCTCCTATTAGATATGGGGTAATATGCACATTAAAACAACATGGTTTGGAGTGTTTATTACTGATAAGGGAAAAGTAGTAAAATATAAACTATTCAAAAAAAATCCTGACAAAATTGCAGAAAATCTTCTAGAAATAAGTGAAGGAAGGATCCTAAGGGAAGAAAGAGTACTTGCATCAGAATTTTCAGGTCTAACTACTTCCGACCCCAGAATTGCGCGGCTGGGCATCCCCTATTCTCCAGATGAGTGTGAGATCCATCCTGAAAATTACGGTTTCACTCCTGAGATCCAGAGAAGTGCACTGCTATCCCTTTCAAGACTCAAGTTGAGGAGGGGTTCTGAAGATATACAGATAACTCAAAGGGTAAAGTGTATTGAAATGCTGAATAGACTGGAAAATATGCTGTTTGAAGTTCTATGGGACTGGTATGCCCATTATTTTCCAGAACTAGAAGGAAAAGTTGCACAAGAGAAAATGGTAGAGCTTATTTTTGAGTATGGAGACCGTGAAGTAATCTCCAGAGCACTCGGTATAGAATTACCATCTCTCGGTGCAGATTTCACGAAACAGGATCTGAACGATGTGAAGGAACTTGCAGGGCTTCTCATTAGCATTAGAAAGGTGAGAGGTAATATTAATAACACACTTGAGCACCTGATGAAGGACTATGCGCCAGCCCTCTCGGAAACTGCAGGCCCAATCATAGGTGCAAAACTGATTGAAAGAAAAGGGGGACTGAGAGAACTCGCAGTTCTTCCATCCAGCACAATTCAAATCTTGGGTGCAGAAAAGGCGTTCTTCAGGTACTTGAGAAAAAGAGGCAAAATGCCGAAACACGGCATTATATTTCAGCATCCAAGCATAATGCATGCAAATAAAACTCAGCGAGGAAAACTTGCTAGGGCACTTGCAGCAAAAATTGCAATTGCAGCTAGAAAAGATGCATTTGGCAAAGTGTTAAAGGAGCAGGACGAATGAAAACCGAGCAGACACCAAAAAGAAGTATTCTCTCATTTTTGATTGCATTAATCGTAGGACTAATAATATTAAGATATGCAATTTTTGAATCATCTGGCATAAAATCATTTCTTCTTTTGTTTCTCTCCATATCAGTGATTCTTATAAGTATCCTTTACTTCTTCTTCCCAAATCTAGGTAGGAAAGGAGTGATGTATGAGTGTAGGGTATGTGGAAAGTTAAGTGATGAAACATTTCATGGAATGTGTGAAAATTGTTACAGAACATATTATGCAGATGGAAGCCGTTTCGTAAAGAAGGTGTAATGAATGGATGGAGAATATATTAGAGAGGAAGAATGTGGTGTGAAGTTGCATGTGATTGTGATACCAAGTGCACATAAATGTGAAATCTATGGAATTGATGAGTGGAAGGGTGCACTCAGAATTAAAGTGGATGCACCACCCGAGAATAATCGGGCAAATATTCGACTGGTTGAGTTTATAGCAGAGTTGCTGGGAATAGATGAAAACGATATTAAGATATCTTGTGGTTTGCATGCCAGAGAAAAACATCTTTTTATAAAAGGAGTGAATAGAAAATTGGTTGAGGAGCGCCTTGGAAATGTTAGAAGCAAAAAAACTTGAATTGCTTGAAAAGTATATTCAGGAATTGATTGATGAGAATCAGGCCACGCCAGTGATCGTGGAAGGAGATGCTGATAAATTTGCCCTGCGCAATCTGGGGCTCAGTGGAGAAATTCTGGTGCTGAACTCGGGTTTCCCACTTTCAGTATTCGTGGAAAATGTTGTGAAAAACTACAAGCGAGTTATATTGCTTCTGGATTGGGATAGAAAAGGATTCAATCTTACTGTAAAAATTGTGAAGTTTTTTCAGGCAAATGATGTAGTTGTGATGCTCGCATTCTGGGATCGCATCAGGGAACTGGTCTCTAAGGACATAAAAGATGTTGAGAGCCTTCCCTCACTCATTACACGCTTAAACGAAAAAACCAGGAATATTGACACCTGATACAATTGCATCATGGGTTCTCTTGCTCCTTGTCATGCCTCCCTTGTTTTTCAAAGGAGGTGATCCATCTGCAGGTTCCCCTACAGATACCTTGTTACGACTTAACCCCTCTCGCTGAATTCAAGTTTGAGCGCACCAAAATGATGCACCCTCACTTGAACCCAACTCGATTGGTTTGACGGGCGGTGTGTGCAAGGAGCAGGGGCATATTCACCGCGGGATGTTGACCCGCGATTACTACGGAATCCATTTTCATGAGGGCGAATTACAGCCCTCAATCCAAACTACGATCGGGTTTCGGGATTGCCTCCCCCTCTCGGGTTTGAATCCCATTGTCCCGACCTTTGTAGCGCGCGTGTTGCCCAGGGGATTCGGGGCATACTGACCTACCGTAGACCTCGCCTTCCTCTGGCTTAGCGCCAGCGGTCCCCTTAATGTGCTTCCTTCCCGGAGGAAGGAGTGGCAATTAAGGGCGAGGGTCTCGTTCGTTATCTGACTTAACAGAACGCCCTACGGTACGAACTGACGACGGCCATGCACCACCTCTCGGACAATCAGGTAAGGTCGTCAGCCTGACCTTCATACGTCCGTCGCCCCTGGTGAGTTTTTCGGCGTTGAATCCAATTAAACCGTACGCTACTCCCGTTGCGGTGCTCCCCCGCCAATTCCTTTAAGTTTCGGTCTTGCGACTATACTCCCCAAGCGGCAGACTTAACAACTTCTCTCCGGCACTGGGTGACCTCGTGGGACACCCAACACCAAGTCTGCAGCGTTTACACCCTGGACTACCGGGGTATCTAATCCCGTTTGCGCCCCAGGGCTTCGTCCCTCACCGTCGGATTCGTTCTAGCGAAACGCCTTCGCCACTGGTGGTCCCCCCAGGATTACAGGATTTTACCCCTACCCCGGGAGTTCCTTTCGCCTCTCCCGATCCCAAGTCTGACAGTCTCCTCGGACTTCGGACAGTTAAGCTGCCCGATTTACCCAAGGATTTATCAGACCGGCTACGGACTCTTTAGGCTCAATAATAACGAGCACCACTCGGGCCGCGGGTATTACCGCGGCGGCTGGCACCCGTCTTACCCGGCCCTTACTCCTCCTGCTTTTTAGGCAGGAGAACAGCCAACGCAAAGCGTTGGCACTCGGAGTTGCCTCATCGCTGTTTCCAGCATTGTGAAAGTTTCGCGCCTGCTGCGCCCCGTAGGACCTGGATTCGTGTCTCAGAATCCATCTCCGGGCTCCTTCTCTCAAAGCCCGTACCCGTCGAAGGCTAGTGGGTCCGTTACACCCACTACTACCTGATAGGCCGCAGACTCATCCTGTGGCGCCGGAGCTTTCGTGATCCAAGCATTCCAGCATAGGATCACTATGGGGTATTATCCTCAGTTTCCCGAGGTTATCCCCCACCACAGGGTAGATTATCCGCGTGTTACTGAGCCGTACGCCGGGTCTCCCCTTGCGGGGTGCCCACGACTCGCATGGCTTAATCCAACTCCGATAGCGGTGCCCGACGGCAGGATCAACCGGAGTTACCGGCGTTCTGCTCGTTTCATGAGCTCATTTTGGGGACATAACAAGGAACTGACGGCAGAGAGCCCATGTCCCTGCTGTATCAGATGCCAATGTCAGATTTAAGAGTGCCAGAGCATACCCTCTGGGGTTCTTAAATCTCCATTAATTGTCTGGTTGGTTTGCAACCAGCACTTCCGATAATTTTGTTGTTGCAGTTACTGAACCATGATGCTCATGTTATCGCATCATTCGCCGTTTAACTGCAATTACAATTATAAGCAAAGGTTATATTTAAACATTACTTTTAAGGATCCTGGCTCTGTGTGGGGACATAAAGATTTGCAGTTCGCCTATATAAAACAATCAGGTAGTATACCCAGCCCTGACCGTAGGAATAAAATTTGTGCTTGGAAACTGGTTCTGGGTACTTTGAGGGAACTTCTGGTATGACAGCACTGCGCAAGAAGGCAACTACTAGAGCAACTGGGATGGTGCAAGGGATAACTATCCGCTATCAGATCCCACACATGAGGTCTCTATCATAGTAAGATATCTTTTTCCTTTCTATTTTTATTTTGTTTATTTTGTGAACTGGGTTGCATTTTCAATCCAGTTCTCCACATACTGGCCACAATTGCTTCCTATTTCAATTTCCTCCTTTGCCTACCCCTCGCGAACCTTTAAATATAACCAGAATATAAAGTTTTATTGTTTGGAGGATTTACAATGTCCAGGATACACTCCAGCAGAAAGGGTAAACATTCCTCAAAGCGACCAATGGTAAAAGAGAATCCCTCATGGGTACCCCTCTCAAAGGAAGAGGTAGAGCAAAAGGTAGTGGAACTGGCAAAAAGAGGGATGACACCTGCAGTGATTGGAATGGTGCTCCGGGACCAGCACGGTGTGCCAAATGTTAAGCTTGCCACAGGAAAAACTCTCACACAGATTCTCAAGGAAAATAATCTAACCCCACAAATTCCGCCAGACCTTACTGCTCTCATTGAAAAGGCAAACAATCTCAAAGTGCATCTCAAGAAACACAAAAAGGACTATTCAAACAAAAGGGGTTTGACGCTTGTTGAGTCAAAAATAAGACGGCTGGCAAAATACTACATAAGAAAGGGAATTCTGCCTCGCACATGGTCGTACGCAAGCGAATAGTATGCCTTTTACCCTTCCCCTCAAGCTCTATGAATCTTATAAGCGGGCAACAAACCTTCTTTCTGCCTATCCTGGCATTGTAAGGGTTTATTCACATTACGATGCTGATGGAATTGCTTCTGCAGGAATTCTTGCTAGAACCCTTCAGAGATTCGGAAAAGAATTTCAGATAACTTGCAGAAAAAATCTTGATGCGGAATTTTCTGAGACATTGAAAAAGGAAAAAAACAAACTTCTCATTATAGCGGATATGGGTACAAATATAGCCCCCCAGATCAAGGAACATGTGGAGTACCTGATAATTCTAGACCACCATGAACCTTCAAAGGAAATTATTGAAATGTTTGCAAATAATGAAAATATTGAACTTAAAAACATTATACTTCTCAATTCACATATTTTTGGAATAAATGGTACAAAAGAAGCGTGTGCAGCCACAATGTGCTTTCTTTTTTCGATTTTCTGCGATCCAGTAAACTGGGACTTGCTGCCTTTTGCTATTGCAGGGTGTGAAGGCGATAAACAGAATAGCGATGGAAAGTTCTACGGACTCAACAGCCAGATAATAGAAGAAGGCGTTTCAAAAGGAATTGTAGAGAAAAGGAAAACCTTTGCATTTGATGGAGAAACTGTGTATAACGCACTTTCAGAAACAAATGACCCTTTTTTTATGGACTTTGTTCTTAACCCTGATAAACTAGAGCAACTCCTTGTAAAACTTGAAATTGACAGAAACACAAAAATTTTAGAGTTATCACCTGAGAAATTTAAAAAACTTGTTTCTATTCTTGCACTGCAGTATATCAAAAATAATGTTGACATCAATGCAATCCTGACTCTCTGCCAGTATGATTATTTCACAAAGGAGGGTGTGCGGGGAAAGACGCTTGCAAACTACCTGAATGCATGTGGGCGAAAGGGACGGTTTGAAGTTGGCATAGGGCTTTTCTTTGATTTTGCAAAGTATGTAAAGGAGGCTGAAGTTGTTAGGAATGCCTATAGGGCAAGGGTAAGGGAGTATTTAGTCAGGGTTCTTAAAGAGGGCACAAAGAAGATGGAGGCAATCCAGTACACATGGATTGAGGAGGCAGAATATGGGGGTGCGGTGGGAGGACTGGCACTTACATATTTTCTTGATAAAACCATGCCAGTTTTTGTGCTCTCACATCGGAAAGCGCAGGTTTCAATTTCTTCGCGGGGCATTGATGCACTTGTGAGGGATGGTCTTAATCTTGGAGAGGCTTGTAGAATTGCTGCAGAAAAATGCGGAGGTACTGGTGGAGGGCATAATATCGCTGCTGGTGCGGAAGTGCCAGCAGGAAAAGAAGAGGATTTTCTCTGCCATGCGGATGAAATAGTAAAAAAGCAGATGGGTAGGTGATAGAAAGATGGGGATTATAGATACATATTTTGCCTCTCTTGCTACCTTTCTTATTCCCGCACTGATTTTCATTGTGCTGTACATAGGGACTTTTGATTTTTCCAGATCTTTTTCCAGAATCTTGATAACGAAGAAGGAGTTCTATCTTCTGCTGTTTGGGTCCATACTTGGAATGCTGGGGAACATCCCACTCATAATGTATGGAGAAACTTTTCTTGCTATAAACATAGGTGGCGGTTTGATCCCAATAGTGCTCTCCCTCTACTTTTTCAAGAAAAAATTTGAGCTCAAGTTGAAGGGGGAACTCCTGCTATTCCTAGCAATTCTGGTGGTGTGTTCCTCTCTTTATACACTCATTCTGAATATCAACATGATTCCTGGGTTTTCAGGTTACGCTGTCTATAAATATCACATTGCTGCATTACTCTTTGGAAGTATATGCACATCATTCATACTGGCATACAATTTAACAAAAGGGAGGGTTAAACCCGTGGTTTTCCAAGCCCTCCTTGTATTTCTTATTGTTTCGTTCTGCACATACGCAATAACACGGTACATACCAGATATGGGAATTGCTGCAGAATTTCCTTACTATCTTTTACCCTCTCTCATTGCTGCAATCATTACACTCATCCTTTTCAGAGGTGCATCTGAGGGGCTTCTTTTCGGATACACTGTCACAACACTGGGTGTGCTTGTAGGTGCTGATGTTTATCATCTACCAGAAATTTATGCCACAAGCAAGGTGTTTGCAGGTGCAATTGGCGGTGCTGCCACAATGGATTTGGTATTTCTTGGCGGGCTGATAACCTTTCTCATCCTTCTACCTTTTACTGGCAGAAGGTTCTGGGAATATTCTCCCTCATTTTCAAGATACAATCGTATAGAACTTCGGATTAGAGGGCTCCTGGGTGAGGCATGGGCATTATATACCGCTGGAAAATACAGAGAGGCACTGGAGAAGGGCACGCATGCAATAGCGACCTTTTACAAACTTGTTTCGCAGGAAAATAAATCCATTGAAGAATTTCTTGCTGAAAAAGGGAAGCACTATGCACTATATGACCTGCGAGTTCTGAAGGCAGAAGCACAGAGAAATGACATAAACCAGTATGATGCCTACAGGGGGCTTGTTGCGGCGCATTACATTTTGGGGGAAATTGAGAACTGCAGGTTAGGTAAATATGGGGACATTGGGAACAGAAGCCTCGCATATCTGATTGATATTGGTGTCTCTCTCGTGATTATCTTTCCCTTTGCAGTGGTTTCCAGTTTATTTGTGCTGAAAAATGCTACAGAAGAAATCAATCTGATCGTGGTCGTTGCTTTTTCATCCCTCGTAGGTGCTGTCTGCTTCCTTTACTTTACATTGTGCGAGTATCTATACGGCCAGACACTGGGAAAGAAACTTCTCCATCTTTCAGTGAGGGAAATTTATGGTGAAAAAATCAGCATAACTGCTGCAATGATGCGGAACCTCACAAGGTTTATTGCCCTCACAATTCTTTCTTTCGGGCTTTCCTTCCTTATTGTCCCAAAATTATATGAACAAATTGCTGGTGCTGGAATGATTGTGCTCTTTATTTTTGTATCTGCGTTTTCAGGGGTCTTTATAGTGCGTACAAAACATCGCCAGAGAGTGGGGGACATTCTTGCTGAAACAGTTGTTGTGAACACCAAACCTAATTCCACACTTTACCCCATTCCTCCTCAAGTTCCAGTTCCCTGATTTTCTCAATTGTGGGGTATCCATTTGCGTCCCATTTTCTTAGAGCATAGTAATCATTCAGCATTTCATCAATTTCCACAATCTGCCCTTTTGCAGCCCCATCTGGCATCCGCTCTTTTGTGTATCGCTCTGGCAGGGTATCATCCTTTCTTGAGAACCCTTCTCTAATGTTGAACAATCTGTTGAGATTTACGATTCTCTCTCCAATCATCTCAAGGTTCCTTCTTGTAAACTCAATGCCTGTGGTAAGCCACAAACCCTTAATTATCTCAGGGTAATAGAGGGCAGGAGGCACCATTGTTCCATATTTGCATGCGCCCACGGACTCTACCACTGTTGAGAAATTTTCATTTACAAATACCATATACCCCTTATATTTTGGCGAAAGACGGTCTGCAATCTCTGGAAGGTATTGCTCTCCATAAACTTCCTTGATTTTTTCCACAAATCCTGCCTCATCCAGCACCGGAAATGCATATAGGTGATCTGCACCCCTAGGTGCCACTGTCATTGCAAGCCCCATTGATTTCTGTGCCCGCCCATCCTGTCCCGCAATCTCCATTTTTTTCACATGCATTACATATTTTTCTGTGCCGCGCCCGATTTTCTGTGCCGCTCTATAGCTCCCTTCTCCAAGAATTTTGCCAAAATCTTTTCTGTATGCAATAAGTTCAAGCAACTGGCAAATTACTTCGTGGTTTCCCCATTTCAGCTCAAGCCCATATGTGTCTTTCTTGTCAATAAGCCCGAGTTCATAACATTCCATTGCCCAGGAAATCGTGCCTCCTGCAGAAATCGTGTCCATTCCAAGATCATTGCAGAGATAATTTGCATAAAGGATTGCTTCCAGATTGGAATTTCCGCATCTTGAACCAAGGGAGGAGAGGGTTTCGTATTCGGGACCCCCTGAAATGCACGCATAATTTCCCTCCTTTACCTGTGTGTACCTTGCACATCTCTGCGTGCATGCAAAATCTGCTCTGGGCTTTATGAGATAGCTTGCATTGATGGCATCTCCATTGATTTTGTGTGCATCTGGATAGTAACCGGTCCTGCAGTTATATGTAGGGAATCTTCCGATTTCGTTCATGAGGTCAACGAGTGCAGTCGTGCCATATTTGATTCTTCCTGGTGTCAGTGGGTCTTCTTCCATCTTTTTATGAAATTCTCTTATTCCATCCAGATAACTATTTTTGTCATAAATCTCAATGGGTTTTGTACCATACACTGCTATTGCCTTCAGTTTTTTGGAACCCATCACCGCACCCACACCACATCTTGCTGCAGCCCTGTCATAATCGTTCATTATCGCTGCAAATCTCACAAGATTTTCACCTGCTGGACCTATAGAAGCTACTTTGAATTCACGCCCCTCATCCTTTTTTATTATGTTCTCTGTCTCCTCCACCCTTTTTCCCCAAAGATGTGGCGCTGGCTTTATTTCGGCTTTCCCATCTTCTATAACCAAATATACTGGCTTCCGTGATGAGCCTGTTATGATTATTCCATCATACCCTGCAAATTTCAGATATGGTCCCCAGAAACCAGCTGAATGTGCTTCGCCCCAACCATCTGTAAGTGGTGATTTGCAGGCAACAGTATATCTGGAACCCTGCGGCCAAAGTGTGGCAGTGAAGGGTCCCGTGGCAAACATGAGAATATTCGCTGGAGAAAGGGGGTCAATGCCCTTTTTCAACATATGGAAGAGATAAAATGAGCAAAAACCTGCACCTCCAAGATATTTTCTCACAATCTCTGGTGAAACAATTCTTTGCTTGATCTGCTTTTTTGTCAGGTCAACATGCAGGATGGCGTTCGCATAACCAGGAATCTTCATTTTCTCACCTCATCTGAAGCACCTTTGGTGGACAGAATTCCACACATTTTCCGCAAAAATCGCACTTTATTGCTTTTTTTACTCTCGGATGCATTTTTATGGCTCCAAAGGGACATGCTGAAACGCATTCTCCACAGCCATTGCAAAATTTCTGAAGCACCTGCACCTTGCCATCCACAATCCTAATTGCGTTATGTTTACATGCATCAAGACATTTTGGATTTTTGCAGTTTCTGCATGCCCTGATGTAATCTTTTCCATCTTTTTCTCTTATGACCTCCAATCTTGCTGCAGCAGGCCAGATTTTTCCCTCTTTTGAGAAAGAACACACTAACTGACAAACCATGCAGCCGGTACATTCCATTGGATTCACATAGAGTGGCATGTTATTCCCTTCTCCCACATCAGTTGTGAAAATATAAATATTTGGGTATTGAAATGTGCGCGGGGAAGGGGATTTGAACCCCTGTGGGCAATGCCCAACGGATTAGCAATCCGTCGCCTTACCGGGCTGGGCCATCCCCGCTTCTGAATTGATACAAACAACAACACAATCAATATTAAATTTTCTGTAGGCATTCATCTCTGCTCCATGTCTTTGCTTCTGGGTTGAAAAACGAATGCAAACCAGAAAATAACCGTGAAAACAACCGTTAGTTTTATATAGAAGAACATTCATACCGAAAACGAGGTGGTAAATATGTTAGGACAAGGTGGTACACCAGTTCTGATTCTGAAAGAAGGAACAAAAAGAGAAAGAGGAAAAGGAGCGCTTGAAAACAACATAATGGCAGCAACTGCGCTGGCAGATACAGTGAAGACAACACTTGGACCCAGGGGACTTGACAAGATGCTCGTGGACAGCATGGGTGATGTAGTGATAACCAATGATGGAGTGACAATTCTGAAAGAGGTGGATGTGGAGCATCCTGCAGCAAAGATGCTGGTTGAGGTGGCAAAGAGCCAGGATGAGGAATGTGGAGATGGAACCACAACTGCTGTGGTACTTGCTGGCGAACTGCTCAAGAAAGCATTGGACCTCGTTGACCAGAACATCCATCCGACAGTGATAACTGGTGGATACAAAATGGCTTCCAGCAAGGCAATTGAAGAACTCCAGAAAATCGCAGAAAAAGTAACCATTGATGATACAGAAAAACTGAAGGAAATTGCGATGACTGCAATGGGTTCAAAAAGCGTAAGTGCTGTTAGGGAATATCTGGCAGATGTCGCTGTGAAAGCAGTAAAGGCAATTGTTGAGAAGCAAGACGGAAAATACATTGCAGACACTGAGAACATCCAGATAATAAAGAAACATGGTGGTTCAGCAACTGACACCGAGGTTATTGAGGGGATAATTGTGGACAAGGAAAGGGTACATCCAGGAATGCCTACAAGAGTTGAAAACCCAAAAATTGCACTGATTGACTCTGCCCTGGAAGTAAAGAAGACAGAGATTGATGCGAAGATTGAGATTACAGACCCCAACCAGCTGACAGCATTCCTCGCAGAGGAAGAGAAGATGCTGAAGAACATGGTGGAAACCATAAAGAAAAGTGGTGCAAATGTGGTCTTCTGCCAGAAAGGAATTGATGACCTTGCACAGCACTTCCTTGCAAAGGCAGGGATTTATGCGGTACGGAGGGTAAAGAAATCCGACATGGAGAAGCTCTCAAAGGCAACAGGTGCGAATATCATCACAAAACTGAGCGAACTCTCACCAGATGACCTTGGAAAGGCAGCACTTGTTGAAGAAAGGAAGATCGGCGATGACAAGATGACCTTTGTGACAGGATGTACTGGTGCCAAAGCTGTTTCAATACTTATCAGGGGTGGCACAGAGCATGTTGTAGATGAGATTGAGCGCTCAATTGAAGATGCAACCAGTGTGGTAGCTGTGGCAATTGAAGATGGATACATGATTACTGGTGCAGGTGCTGCAGCAACAGAACTTGCCCTCCGATTGAGAGATTATGCAGCAACCGTGGGTGGCAGAGAACAGCTCGCAATTGAGGCGTTTGCCAATGCTCTTGAAGTGATTCCAAGAACCCTCGCAGAGAATGCTGGCATGGACCCCATTGATGTGCTTATTGAACTTAGAAAAGCACACAAGGACCACAAGATCCACTATGGAGTGAATGTGCTCGCAGGGAAAGTAGGAGACATGCGGGCGGAGAAAGTACTCGAACCTCTGAGAGTGGGTCGCCAGGCAATTCAATCAGCAACAGAGGCAGCAGTGATGATACTGAGAATTGACGATGTGATTGCAGGTAAACCCTCTGAGACTGGAAAAGGCGGAGCACCTAAATCAAAAAAAGGTGAAGAGAGCGGTTCCTCAGAGTTTGAGGACTGAACATAAACCTTTTACCTTTTTTGTATATGTGTTCTGGGTGATTTCATGAGAAAAAAACGAAAGGATACAGACGAGGATGAAGAGACCATGGAACCTTGGGACGATTTCTTTGATGATGACTACATTGGAAGAGAATTTGATGACTACATTGAAAGAGAATTTGAAAGGATCCACACAATTTTTGACAGGTTAAGGGAAAACTTTGAAAAAGATGATGACAGATTCTTCCGTTCCAGCCCGATTATATATGGCTTTTCATTCAAGCTTGGACCTGATGGAAAACCTGTGATCCAGCGATTTGGGAATCTCCCGGGCATTGTGGGGATGCGTACTATTGATGAAAGGATGGGTGCGCTGCCCAGAGAGCCTTTGACAGATGTGGTGGATGGAAAGGACAGTTTTTCAGTCACTCTTGAGCTTCCTGGTGTTGAAAAAGATGACATTGATATCAGCATCTCAGGTGGTATTTTAAAAGTGAAGGTGGATGCACCTAACAGGAAATATGCAAAGGAAATTGAACTTCCAAGAGATGTGGATGAAGCTTCCGCAAAGGCCTCGTTTAGAAACGGAGTGCTAGATATAACATTCCAGAAAAAGAAGGGTGAGAAGGAAAGCGGGAAAAAGATCCCCATACAGTGATGTACATTTCATGGACTTTTTAGGAAAGTTATGACAAAGGATTCTGCTTCCCAGACAACACATGAAAATTCTGCTGAGGAAAATAGGCTAGATGCTAACAAAGAGAAAGCAGAGAAAGAAGGGGCGCAAGAGGAAATTGAAGAATTGAAAAAATTGCTAAATGCTAAAGATGCGGAAATAAAAGAGTTGAAAAATCAGATGCTTTACCTCCTTTCAGACTTTGAAAATTACAGGAAAAGGAAAGAAAGAGAGGCAGGAGAATTGAAAAAGCATGCGCAAGTAGAATTTATGAAAAACCTTCTTCCATTTTTAGACACCCTGGACGCAATGGAAATAAACATTGAAAATGCGTCCAGTAATGTGCTTGCAGAAGGGTTGCTCGGACTGAAAAAAAATTTTTTTGAAATACTCACAAAAATGGGACTTTCTGAAATCCAGAGAGAATCATTTGACCCTAGATTTCACGAGGTAGAGGCTGTTATTCCTGCGGACACAGATGGAAGAATAATTGAGATTGTAAGGAAGGGTTATGTGATGGATGGGGTGGTACTCCGTCCTGCAAGGGTGATTATCGGTAAAAAAGAAGAGGGAAAAACAGAATGATGCGGGGTTAACACCCTACGTGCCCCCAGATTCAATCCCCGTCACCATGTGACCTCAAAACAGCAAAATTTGCCGTTTTTTGACTGGCATTCCGTCTCTTTAACATTGAGATTGTGGTTAGTGTGCTCTCCCACTCCTTTTAGAAATCCAATCCAGGTATGGCAGCATTCTTCCCCTACATTTATGTTTCCAACATAAAACTTAGCACTGTGTTCCTCCATATGTACTGAAATGTGTGCATAGTCAAAAAGCTCAGTGAGTGTGTATGCCAGTTTCTGAATTGCTTTTTTTACATCCTTCTCAGGGGATTTCTGAAGCATTGTCAGTGCCACATATTTTCCTGCATTTAAAACATGCTCCGGGCTCTTTTCTCTGTTTATCCAGGAAATAATCTCAAACAGACAGGAAACCGGGTAGCTTGTACTCTCTTCAATCTTTCCGTACTTTTGAAGTCCTGTCTCCTTCAGGCAGGAATTGTATCCTAGGACGCCCCACCTGCTGGTTATGTAGTTTAGATAGAGATTGAGAAATCTCCCTCTTACATATGAGGATGGCATTCAATTAAGGTTATGATTTTATGATATATAAACTTTACAAGTGCAATGCTGTGTTGCATAACTTAAAAATACCTGAGCGCTACCGTTCCGGGATGGAGAAAAGTAAAAATATTGTCCAAACTAAACCTTATATGCGCTATGTTGGGTTAGGGTTGATAATAAAAGATAATAAAAAGGAGGAATATATATGGACAAAAGTCTAACCTCTAATGAGAGAAAAAGCCCATGTGGCCATGGGCTTACAAATGGGCTCAGAAACAGCGGTGCAAATAGAAGAAATCAGAGAGGGATGAAGGAAAAGCATACCCCATAGTGGCTCCCAATATTTGTGCTTGGCTTGCTTGTGCTGAGTGCCTTTGTAATCCTCACTATGCCCAACGCAAGTGCATGGAAAACAAAACCGCAAACAAGGGGCACAGCACATGCGCCCATCCACATAACTGGAAATGCTGATTTTGCAACTCAGGCAGTAAATGAGGGCTGGCCAGGTAATGGCTTACAGACAAATCCGTACATAATAGATGGCTATGACATTGATGGCAAGGTGGCAGTTATTGTATCTGGATAGAGAACACTACAGCATGGTTCGTGGTGCGGAGTTGCAAGGTGTGGGGTGCAACCAACACGAGCACAGAACCCTCTGGCAGTGGGATTGCTCTGGAGAATGTTACTAATGGCTGTC
>JBMFNP010000036.1:0-18590 GCA_049970095.1 Thermoplasmata archaeon
TACCCTTTAACACAGGTACCGTAGGGTGTAACCCCGTGAGGTTACCGTAAGGGGAGGGGGCTTGCCCCCTCCCCTCGCTGGAACGCAATCCTGTTGATTTCCCTTGCTTTCTCTGGCACCTTTGAGAGCAAAACCTCTTCCAAGGTCTCTTTTGGAATAAGATGCTGAAGTGAACAAAAGGCACCAAGAAGCACAGAGTTAATAACAAGTTTTGAGCCTATTTCTGTGGCAATTTTTTCTGCATCAATACTGACCACGCTATCTGTAATCTGGAAAAGTTTTCTCTTCACATCCTCAACGCTGAGATATGGGTTCTTGCTCAAAGAAACACTGATCGGAGGAATTTTTGCCTCATTGAATAAAACTGTGGTGTTTTCTCCGATATAGTTGAGATAACGCAAAATTTCAATGCGCTCAAAACCCACCGCTATGTCCACACTCCCCTCCCTCGGTATTGGTGCATCTCCTTCATCAATTCGCACAAATGTATGAACACTTCCACCGCGCTGTGCCATTCCATGGATCTCACTGACAACCACATGCTTCCCTTCCCTAATTGCAGACGCTCCTATGACCTGCGAAGCAAGAATAATTCCCTGACCACCAACACCGCAAAGCAATATGTTCATTTCAATCACCTTTTTTTATTGCACCGAATGGACACACAAACACACACGCACCACACCCCAGACAGAGTCCATCATTTATTTTCACATCATTGCCTTCAAGATAAAAGGCAGGGCATGCAAACTGGTTGATACACTGATAACACTTCTTGCACTCCTCGCTCACAAAAAATCTTGAAATCTTTTCGCCCTTCCTTCTCCTCTCACCTGCCAGAAGCAATGCACATGGAGCACGGGAAATGATCACACGCACACCAGTGCTTCCCAGAGCCTTTCTGTAAACCTCAATTGCTTTTTTCACATCCAAAGCATCAACTACCTCCACAAACTCTACACCACACCCCCGCACAACCTCCTCAAGATTTACTGCCTTCGCAGGTTTACCCATAGCATCTACTGGCAATCCTGGGTGTGGTTGATGCCCAGTCATTGCAGTTGTTGAGTTATCCAGAATCACAACAATAAAAGAATGTCCGTTGTGGACTGCATTTATCAAAGCAGGAATTCCTGCATGGAAAAATGTAGAATCTCCTATGAATGCAAACACTGGCTTATCATTCACCTTGCTTAGTCCATTTGCATTTCCAATACTCGCACCCATACAGGTAAGCAGGTCAGCCATCTCAAGAGGGGGCTGGATTCCAAGTGTATAGCAACCTATATCTGAAGAGAAAATTGCATTTTTAGCAACCTTTTTGACTGCATAATATGTAGCCCTGTGGGGACACCCCGGGCACAGTACAGGTGGTCTGGGCGGTATCACCACTTCCGGCAATTCTCTTGGAGTGTATTTCATCCCTAATATTCTCGCAAAGCCCCTTGCAACCACCTCATAATTGAATTCAAATTCATAAGGGAAGTTGCCATCAAGTTTTCCATAGATTTTACATGAAAGATTATGCATCTGGGCAACTGCTCTCAACCGAAGTTCCAGTACAGGCTCAAGTTCCTCGCCCACAATAATGCTCTCCTTTGTCTTCATGAAATCAACCAGTTTTTTTTCTGGCAGCGGATTTGTGAACCCGAGTTTGAAAATCGCACAATCCAACTTATTTTGTTCAGCATATTCTTTCAGGTAGGTGTATGCCACACCACTTGTAATGATTCCTATTCTCCCTTCACCCTCCACACGGTTCAACTCTGTGCTCTCAGAAATTTCCTTTGCTTTCTTCATCTGGTTAAGAAGCCATAATCTCCGCACTCTTGCAACACTTGGAATGGTCACAAATCTCCAAGATTCCTTAACAAAATTTGCCTTTCTATTTTTTTCCTTGATCTCGCCAATGCACACATCTGCACTTGTATGGTTCACTCTCGTAGTTGTGCGGAGCAAAACAGGGAGTTCAAGTGTGTGTGAGAGCCAGAATGCATATCTTGTATAGTCCAAACATTCCTGTGGAGTTGCGGGTTCAAGAACTGGAAGGTTCGCAAGCAATCCATAGTAGCGGTTATCCTGCTCATTCTGACTTGAATGACACGAGGGATCATCGGCACTCACTACAACCATTGCGCCTTTCACACCAGTGTACGCAAGCGTGAGTAGGGTGTCCGCAGCAACATTCAACCCCACATGTTTCATCATTGTCATGGAATAAAGCCCAGAAACCGCTGCAGAAAGTGCAACCTCAGTAGCAACCTTTTCATTGACAGAGTACTCAAAGTAAAAGCCATGCTTTTCCGCCTCTTTCGCAAGGGCACTTCCAATCTCTGAAGAAGGAGTACCTGGATACGCAGCAGCCACATCTACACCAGCCTCAATTGCACCTCTTGCAATTGCTTCGTTTCCCATCAGAAGTAGTTTGCCAGAGGTCATGGGATTTCACCAATCCTTTGTAAATTCCTCTTTTTTTAGTAAAAGCTCCCATTCACGGTCCACATGTTCCTGAATCTTCTTGATTTCTTCTTCACCCAGATATGAAAATCTTCCCTGCATTCTGAGATAATCAACTACTGGTCTCTTGTTCACAACCCTTCTGGTAATCTTGTATTTTCCATGCTCCACCTCATAAAGGGGAAATACGCATGTATCTGTTGCAAGTCTTCCAATTTCAATTGTTTTTTCAGGGGGTAATCTCCACCCAGTGGGACATGGAGTAAATGCATGAATGTACTTTGGGCCGCTGATTGATGCAGCTTTCTTCACCTTACTGATAAAATCCTCAGGATAGGCAACCGAGACCGTTGCAGCATATGGAATTCTGTGGGCAACCATTATTTCCACCATGTCCTTCTTCTGGGTTTTCTGCCAGAACTTGGTTTTTCCCACCGGTGTTGTGGTTGTCCAGGCACCAAAGGGTGTAAGTGAAGATCTCTGAATGCCCGTATTCATGTATGCTTCGTTGTCATAGCACATGTAAATCACATTTTCCCCCCTTTCCACAGCCCCAGAAAGTGCCTGAATCCCTATATCCGCAGTGCCTCCATCACCTGCAAATCCAACAATATTTACATCCTCTATACCTCTCGCTTCCATTGCAGCTCTCAACCCGGATATACTTGCACCAGTTACCTCAAAAGCAGTGTAAATTAACGGTACCTTGAGGTTTGTGTACGGAAATACACCTGGAATTACCGCCCAACAGCATGCGGGAATGCTCACAATTGTTCTCTTTCCCAGTGCTTTCAGCAAATATCTCATTGCAAGTGGTGCCCCACATCCAAGGCATGCCATGTGCCCTGGAAGCATGTATTCTTCCGTGGGAATTGTTGGTTTTGCCATTTTATCACCTCTTTAACTCCACCCATGTCACCTCTTCATCCACTCCATGCTCTTTTATGTAAGCCATGTTTCTGAAAATATTCTTTATCGTTGTGGTTGTGATATCTCTGCCCCCTATACCCACAATATAATTTTTGAGTTTTTTCACATTGTTTTTTCCATAGATTGCCCCCTTAACCTCTGTGAAGAAAGGACCCTGGTTTCCAAATGATATTGCACGGTCTGCAACTCCGATTACGCTTGCATTCTTTGTCAATTTGACAATTTCCTCATTTGGGAACGGGCGGAATACCCTCAATCTGATAAGCCCTGCCATTATTCCATCCTTTCTCAACTCATCCACTACATCTTTTGCAGTAGATGCCATTGTACCTGCACAGATAAGAAGGAGGTCTGCATCCTCAGCAAGATATGGTTCTACAAGCCCACCGTATGTTCTGCCAAAAACCTTTCCAAATTCTCTATCTACCTCAACAATTTTCTTTTTTGCATTTTCCATGGATTCTGCAATCTTAAATCTCAATTCCATGTACCACTGATGTGGCATGCTGAGGGAACCCACGGAAACAGGATTGTCAAAATCAAGTTTATAGGCAGGAACAAACGAAGGCAGAAATCTATCCACATCTTCCTGCGAGGGTATATCAACTGGTAAAACCGTATGTGAGAGATAGAATGCATCCTCGCACACCATACCTGGAAGCATCACATCCCTGTCCTCACAGATTTTATAGAGTTGTATCATTGTGTCCAGCACTTCTTGGTTGCTTTCTCCGTAAAACTGAATCCAACCCGTATCTCTCTGTGAAATGCTATCTGTCATTTCAGCCCAGATATTCCATGGGGGTCCCATGGCACGGTTCACATTCACCATCACCACGGGCGTCCTTGCTCCTGCAGCCCAGTGCAGCATCTCATGCATAAGTGTTAGCCCATGTGAGGATGTTGCTGTGAATGTTCTTGCACCTCCCAGTGATGCGGATATGAGCGCAGCAAGTGCACTGTGTTCTGACTCTACATTCACAAACTTTGCATCAAGTTCTCCATTAGCTACAAATTCTGCAAGTTTTTCAACAACCGTGGTCTGGGGAGTGATTGGATATGCTGACACAACCTGCACTCTTGCAAGTTTCACGCCATATGCTGCAGCAGAGTTGCCAGTAATTACCTTTTTCACCATATTTTTCATTCCTCCCGTACCATTGTAATTGCTTTCTTTGGACACTCATTGGCACATATCCCACAGCCCTTGCAAAATTCATAGTCATGTTCAATATTTCCATCTGAAAGGATTTTTATAGCCACATCAGGGCAGAATTTCCAGCAAATATAACAGCGGATGCATTTTTCTCTGTCCAGCACTGGACGCATGTTCCTCCATTCACCTGTCTTATTTATCAGTGTGGATTCCAGATGCGAATAAGGTCCTATGGGCATATCTTTCAAACTTTTGAATACCATATTACTCACCTACCGTTGAATTGTAGGCTTCTTCCGCCGCCTTCACATTTTCCTCAACCTTCATTGGCGCCCCTTTTCTTATTGCCTCAAGGATTGATTCAATTTTCGGAATTTTTGCTGCATATCCAAATGCACCAAGAATTGCAGTATTTACAATGGGTGCTGCTTTTGAGCCAAGTCTATGCTTCATTGCAATTGCACTTGCATCTACAGTGTAAACCTTTGCCCTGATTTTGTCTTTGAAACTAGATGGGGGCTTTGGGGTATTTATCAAGACAATTCCACCTTCCTTCAAACCTGCTGTAACATCAGTTTTAAGCAAAACGCTGGGGTCGAGGACAACCACATAGTCCGGCTCATAAATCTGCATCTTCACTCTGATCGGTTTTTTATCGGCTCGCGTGAATGCAGTTACTGGTGCACCTCTGCGCTCTACACCAAAATATGGAAATGCCTGTACATCGTAGCCATCTATGAAGAAAGCCTCTGCCAACAAGTTTGATGCAATTACTGCCCCTTGTCCGCCTCTGCCATGAAACCTTATCTCGTACATAATAATCAAAGAGGGGAATGGGTAAGTGTATATGTTTTTTGTGGTGGTTTTCACTTCCTAAATTTCATCTTGAAAAGATATTTCAGGTTTCTGGAGCCATCTTTCCATGAACTAAGTTTTACCTCGCCCTTGCGCACACGATATTCTATTGGAATTTCCAGACAGCGTTCACATTTTGTAAATGCTTCAATTTTGATTTCTTCTGAAAACGGCATTCCATCACTTTCCACTCTTAATCTTTTCAGGATTTCCTTTTTGAATATCCACATCCCTGATTGTGAATCCTTGATTCTTATGCCAAAGAACAAATTGCAGGTAAATGTAAGAATCTTATTTCCGAGTTTGTGTTTGAATGACATTACCCCTGGTTTGAGTTCTGAGAGACGGTCGCATGTGATAAAATCCAGGTCATCCTTTATCAAGAGATTAACAAAGTATGGAATTTTCTCTGCTGGGTATGTAGCGTCACCATCAAGTGTTGCAATGATTTCACCACTTGCTTTTTCAAAGCCAGTTTTGTATGCTCTTCCATAACCCCTCCTGGGCTCCTCAATTACAATTGCACCCATAGTTCTTGCAATTTCTCTTGTGCGGTCTTTTGAATTTGTATCCACAACAAGAATTTCATAATCTACTGGATTTTTTGCGAAAATTGAGGCATTTGCAGCTGCAAACGCATCTTTTATCATTCGGATCACTTCACCAATTGATTTCTCTTCATTCATTGTTGGAATTATAACAGAGACCTTCATGATCGTTCAAAAGACCTACCTAATGATAAACATTTTCTTTTTTCAAATGAATTCTTTGTGGCTCATGGTTGCGTCAAAAAAGTATGGTGTACTGGAGGATGTAACCCCGTGAGGTTACCGTAAGGGGAGGGGCTTGCCCCTCCCCTCGCCGAAAAGCCTGCACGGAAAAAAGGAAAACTTGGGAGTGCCAGAGGCACTCCCGTGGGGTTACCGTAAGGGGCGAAGCCCCTCGTGAGGGTTTGTGCGTTCGGGGTATCTTTAGATACCCCTTAATACAGGTACCGTAGGGTGTAACCCCGTGAGGTTACCGTAAGGGGAGGGGGCCTGCCCCTCCCCTCGTAAAAAAGGTTTTATCCAAAGAAGACATTACCCCTCGCAATAACTATGACAAGAGTAAAAGTAATAAACGACATAGGCGAACTGGTGAATGTATTTCGTGCAATAGACACTGAGATAAAGGCAAAACTTTTCGCAGACCTTTTGAACAACTGGCTCACTGAGAAGGATATAGAGGAAAAATATGGGAAAGAGGGCGTGAAAGTTCTGAGGTTTTTTGAGAAACTGAAACTTGTAGAGACACGCTGGCAGACCACAAAGGAACAAAAGACTGAAAAAGCCTACCACTCTTACTACACTGCTTTTAGTATAAACTGCACAGCCCCTGTTATGGAAATGATAGATGTAATATATGTAGCCAGTATGAACGAAGCAGAATTCAAGAAATGGGAAGACAAAATTATTGGTATGGTAGGGACAGGAGGTATGTTTGCTGGAGATGTCTCTGAAAAACTGAATGTATCCACAACCTTTCTGAAATGCATCGTGCGCCGTTCTCTCAAACTTGATTATAAAGGACACAGAATAGAAGTGGTAGGGATATGATTGCGGTTTTGCGGCTTGGACACAGACGCAAAAGGGATGCAAGAGTGAGCACGCATGTATGTCTTGTTGCCAGAGCATTTGGTGCAGACGCTGTTTTTCTCACACCCCCTGATGAAAAAATTAAAGCCACAATTGAATCGGTAAACGCAAGATTTGGTGGCGATTTCCAGGTACATCTAACAAATAGCTGGCGTGAAGTGATAAAAAACTGGAACGGAATAAAAGTGCACCTGACAATGTATGGAATCCACATTGATGAGGCACTCCCGCAAATTCCCAAAGATAGGGACATTTTACTGATTGTGGGTGCTGAAAAGGTACCTGGGGAGATATACAGGCGCAGCGACTACAATGTAGGAGTAGGAAACCAGCCACACTCTGAAGTTGCAGCAGTTGCAGTATTCCTTGACAGGTTTCTAGGAGGTTCTGGACTGCGAAAAGATTTTGACGGAAAAATAAAGATTATTCCACAAAAATGTGGAAAAAAAATCGTTGAAAGAAAATAGTTAAGTTTACACCCATCCTCTTGCCTTCACTGCCTCAGCCACACGCCTTACCGCTACCATGTATGCTGCAAGTCGCATGTGCACCTTTTCCTTCTGTGACATCTCATAGACTGCATGGAACGCTTCGCTCATTATTCTATCAAGTTTTTCATGGACTTCCTTCTCAGGCCAGTAATATCCATTAATGTTCTGCACCCATTCAAAGTATGAAACAGTAACTCCGCCTGCATTGCAGAGGAAATCAGGGATTACAAACACCTTGTTTTTGTAGAGGATTTCATCTGCCTCTGGGGTTGTGGGTCCATTTGCAAGTTCAGCAACAATTTTTGCCCTTATATTCCCTGCATTTTCCGCAGTTATTTGGTTTTCAAGCGCCGCAGGCACAAGCACATCGCACTGCAGTTCCAGCAACTCTTTATTTGAAATGTTCTTTGCACCCTTGAAATCCTGTACACTCCCGGTCTTTTCCTTGTGCTCCAGCAGCTTTGCCACATCTAAACCCTTTTCATTGTAAATCCCACCTTTTGAGTCGCTTACTGCAATGATCTTGCACCCATATTCGCTTGAGAGAATCTTTGCAGCATACTGTCCTGCATTTCCAAATCCCTGGATAGCTACAGTTGCGCCCTTCAGGTTGAGCTTTAGTACCTTTGCAGCCTCCCTTATGCAGTATGACCCACCTCTTGCTGTTGCATCTCCCCTACCCGCAGAACCCCCGATGCTTAGAGGTTTTCCTGTGAAAACACCAGGGACGTTGTACTGCTTTATCTTTGAGTATTCATCCATCATCCAGCCCATGATCTCAGGTGTGGTGTAAACATCGGGTGCAGGAATGTCCTTTTCATCCCCGATAAACTGGGCAATTGCTCTCACATATCCTCTTGACAATCTTTCCAGTTCACCTTTTGACATATTCTTGGGGTCACAGATTACTCCACCTTTACCACCGCCATAAGGAATGTTCACCACAGCACATTTCCAGGTCATCCAGGCGGCAAGGGCTTTGACGGTGTCCAGCGTCTCTTCAGGATGGAACCTTATACCACCCTTTGTTGGTCCCCTTGCATCGTTGTACTGCACCCTAAAACCTGTAAACACCTTTGTTTCCCCATTATCCATTTTTACAGGTATGCTTACAATCAGTGTCCTCATTGGTTCTCTCAAAAATTGATGTATCGCTGGTTCAAGTCTCAGTTTCTCTGCACATAAGTCCAGTTGCTTCTGGGCTATTTTAAATGGGTTCAATTCTTCTGCCATTTTTTCCACCTCTGCCATTACCGGCAAAATTGGGTAAACCAATGGGATAGATATACCTTACTCCTTGCTGTGCGACATAAGTTTCGTGTGAAATTCTGTTTTCTCGGTAAAATAATTGGAACTCAAACGAACCGAATCATAACACAAAATAGAATCATAACACAAAAAATTTTATATCCATCATATATAGCAAAGCGATGTTCAAGCTCAGGGACTTCAGGGAAACAGATATAAGTGCAATTCAGGAGATTGTGCTTCACTCACTGAGAGAAATTTACGACCCGAATTTATACAGGACAATTGCAAATAACTGGCGAAATGGATTCATAGTTGCGGAGCACAATTGCGAAGTTATTGGTTTTATCGCAGGAACAATAGATTCACCCGAGGAAACCAGAGTACTGATGTTTGCGGTTAAGGAGAACTACAGGGATAGAGGAATAGGAACCATTCTTTTTACAGAGTATATTCGCAGGTCTGCAATGCTCGGGGCAAAAAGGATATCACTTGAGGTGCGTGTATCAAACAGACGGGCAATTGATTTTTATACCAGATTCTCTTTTGTCATCGTTGGTGTTTTACCTCTATATTACTCGGACGGTGAAGACGGTTACAAAATGGTCAAAATTCTATGAGTGCTTGCAATCTAGAGTATTCAAAGTCCTGTGCTGTATATCTGGACAGCGCCATTATCGTATATTTTGACAAAAGGTGGATTTGCAAATTTTTCCTCAACTTCTGGTGGAATTCCCACTGCTGGCTCAAGTGGGCTCATTGCACAACCCTGCTTCATGTCCGATGTGATCAACACATAATTTACTTCTCTTTCAATGTGGGGAGCTTTTGCATGCTTCAGCTCTTCCAAGGTAGCACTTACATTGTTTCCATAAAATGTTTCAGGTGTGGTGTCCCAGGTAGCAGACACATATCCAAAACCAAAAAGCATGGAACTCATTCTGTGGTCGGTTGCATACACCCCAGAATTCTCTCTGGCCCAGAATACACTCTCAAATTCAATCTCTGAGGTGCCTTCCTGAAATCCAGCCATTATGCTTTTATCTGGATAGATTGAGGGGATTGCAAGCAAACAGAGTGCTGCCACAAACACCAGAAAAGCCCTTCCAAAATTTCTTTTGAAATTCCCCACAATTCTGTAGATATAAACTGCCCCAAGTGCTGAAAATATGCAGAGGGGCACGATGAGGTACTCCATATGTCTGTAGGGAATAAGGACTTCTGGCACCACAAATATTCCTACGAGAAGGGAAATTGCAATCCCCAGTACCCACCCGTATGTTCCAATTCCATCTCGGAATAGATCCGCAAGTTTGGAGCCTGTAAGGGCAAAAGAATAAATAAGCATAAGAGGGAAAAAGAGAGCCAGAATTGCAGGCTTTAATGTAATGGATGTACCAGGTACAGGAATAAAAAGCATTGCAGTAAAAAGCCCTGTAGTCGCAGCAATACAAGCCAGAAATCTAAAAATACTTTTTCTTGCATCAAGAAATTTCCCTCTGTAAACAAAAATTTTACGCATCCATTTATTCTTCAACAGCAGGTAAAGCAGGAGAAAGAAAGGAAAGCCAAAGATTGCCAGATATTCTGGGTTCACTCCAAGCACCCCAACCTTTACAATTTTTTCTCTGAAACTTCCACCTGCAAACACCCAGAGCATGATAAACCAGATATAACACCAGAGAAGGAGTGCAAGGTCGTATGGCAGGTAATGTTGCTGGGTTTTGCGATACTGGTGGATGAGTAGCATTCCACAGAGTATTGAGAGAAATAGAAGGAATGCGGAGAGATGATGGGTGAGCGCTATGGCTGGAATTCCGAGAAATGCGAGTGCATAATATTTTTTATTCTCCCTTGTCTTTAGAAAAACCAAAAAAATCATGAGGAATAGGATATCCCCAATTGCACCTGGCATTGGATGAGATGTTGGAAAAACACTGGGCATTGAAACTGTCATTATGATTGAGGAGAGTGCTGCAATTGAGTTTGTGTGGAAAATTTTTCTGGCAATAAGGAAAAGGAACACTGCATTGAGAGAGGCAAGTATTGGTATCACATATCTGAGTGCGTCAAATAATGCCAGCCCTGTGAGTATTGAACAACTCCCTGTGATAATAAACATCCCTGGAAAGTATGGATAACCGAATCCCCAGCCATCATACTCAGTGCTGAGGTGCGCACTCTCCACCAGACGCTTTGTGAGGATGTAGTATTCACCTGTATCCGAGCCCCATATCTGGTATTGAACAAGAGGGAATAGATGCACTATACAGGAGAGGAAAAATATGAAAATCAATAGCAGGATTTCGTACTTTTTCATTGGTGCGTAAATCCATTAGTAGCATATAAGGTTTTCAGAGAGACATAAGTTTCGTTTGGATAATGCAACATTTTCTTGCCTCAAAAGTGTGCTCCTCTCCTACAGAACTGCACAATCTTTCTCCCACTTTTGGTAAGTGAATAGATTATCCAGTTTCCCTTTTTCACTGCATTAACCAGCCCTGCATTCTTCAGCACTAGAAGATGATATGAAAGCTTAGAGTCCGGGAGCCCTGTAAGTTCTTTAATATGGCACACGCACATGCGGGTTTTCCACAGGATGAAGAGAATCTTAATTCTAATAGGAACGCTGATGGCGTTAAAAATTTTTGCCTGCGCTAAGAGTTTTTCATTTTCGGGTAATTCTGAGATAATGGCTTTTAGTCCGCCTTTTTTCCGAACTGTCCTTTCAATCTTTTCAGGCACTTCCACGGTAAACACCATTTCAAATTTTGTTGAAATGCAAAGTTTTATTAACTACCTTGGTTTATCCTTTTCTGATAGTTATGGCGCCTAATATAGTTTACGAGGCAATCCTCAACGGTTTCCGAGCAGTTCTAGATTACATTTCTGCACATGTGCTTACATGTCTCATTCCTGCATTTTTTATTGCAGGTGCAATTTCAGCATTTGTAAAGAAGGACGCAATACTGAAGTACTTCGGACCTGAAGAAAAGAAACATATTGCCTATCCCCTCGCATCAATTTCAGGCACTGTGCTCGCAGTCTGTAGTTGTACAATTTTGCCAATATTTGCAGGAATTTATAAAAAGGGTAGCGGCATAGGCCCAGCAATTACCTTTCTGTTTGCGGGACCTGCAATAAATCTGCTTGCAATCATTTACACTGCACAGATACTTGGCTATGAAATTGGCATTGCAAGGGCCGTAGCTTCAATTTTGATGTCAATTCTTATTGGTATTGTAATGAGTGTGCTTTTCAGGGAACATGACAGGCAAATCCTGGCAAAAAACAGGAGAAAAATTATGGCTGAGGAAAAAGATAAGCCGCTGAAAGTCCAGATTGCTTTTTTCAGTTTACTTCTGGCAATCCTCATAGTTGGTGGAGCTGGAATCCCCATCTACGAGAAACTCCTAATAATGCTGGTATTCGTTGCATTACTGATTTTCATTCTCAAAAAGAATTTTACAAAGAGAGAACTTAGAAACTGGGGAACTGAAACCTGGGATTTAACAAAAAAGATTTTTCCAATCCTCGTTGCTGGTACTTTTGTCCTGGGCTTAATTGCTTATTTCCTTCCACCCAGCACATTTGCACCCTGGCTTGGGGGAAATTCAATTATATCCTGTTTCACTGCCTCTGTGGTGGGTGCCCTTCTTTACATGCCAACTTTACTTGAGGTCCCGATTGTGGGTACAACGCTTGGCTATACCCATGGTGTTATTGGTGGCGGTCCCGCACTTTCTCTGCTGCTTGCAGGGCCATCTCTAAGTCTCCCAAGCATGATTGTGCTTCAGCGAATTATAGGGACTAAAAAAGCAATGGCTTATATCTTCCTGGTTATAATCATGTCTACAGTTGCTGGCTATCTGTATGGACTTATAGGAGTGTGAAAATGAGTAAAAATGTGAATGTTTCTATGGCAGACATTGCGAGAAGTGTGTTCATATTCCTTGGGATTCCATTCATTGCTGGCATTCTTACGAGGTTTGTGCTGCTCAGAAAGAAGGGAAAGGAATGGTATGACCAATACTTTGTCGCAAGAATATCGCCTGTTGCACTAATAGGCTTGCTCTTCACAATTGTGGTGATGTTTGCATTCAAAGGGCTTTACATCGTGCAGCGGCCAATGGATGTCGTCAGGGTCGCAGTGCCCCTGGTGCTCTACTTCTCACTGATGTTCTTCCTCTCCTTTTACATCTCCTACAAGCTTAGATTCAGGTATGAAATTTCAACAACCCAGTCATTCACAGCAGCAAGTAACAATTTTGAACTGGCTATTGCTGTCTCTATAGGTGTGTGGGGCATCGGCTCACTGCAGGCATTTGCCGCGGTAATAGGACCATTGATGGAGGTTCCAGTGCTCATTTCACTTGTTAATGTCGCACTCTGGATAAGAAAGAAATATTACAATGAAAAGGGTGAGGTGAAAAAATGAGAATAGAGGTACTCGGTACCGGGTGTGTCAAATGCAAAAGGATAGCGGAAAATGTGAAAAAAGCAATAGCGGAAATGAAAATAAATGCAGAGGTTGTGGAAGTGAAGGACATTGCAAAGATAATGGAATATGGAGTGATGATGACACCAGCGCTCGTGATTGATGGAAATGTGGTTTCTGAGGGGCGTGTGCTGAGCCCTGAGGAAATCAAGGAGTTGCTTGGTGGAAAAATAATTGGCTAAAAAATTTCTATACATTGAATTATACGAAAAATATGGTGGGAGCACTGGGATTTGAACCCAGATCTACGGGTATCTTCGAGATTTTGCAAATCTCATTTTAGGGTCTATGCTCCAGTTACTCATCATTCTGGAGTCAGTATACCCATATGCTATCATTCCCTAACTGGAGCCCGTTAGGATGCCTGATTACCCCATGCTCCCTTGGATTACTGCGTACGGAGTTTCATTGCCCTCTTTCTTCTGCGCATTCTTTTTTTCTGCCATTTCCAGCGCATCTGTCCTCTTTTTTTCCATGCCCTTGAGCTTCGTTTCATTGTGATACCTCGTTTTGAATCTTAATGGTGTGATGATGTAGCCAAATAATAAGTATTATTTAACACTTTATCATACCCTCCCACTGGTGGTAACCATGACCAAAGCAATAATCACACACGGTGGTGCAGGTGCAGGAAAAGAATATACAGATGGAACAAAGAAAGCTGCAGAGAAAGGAATGGAGATCCTGAAAAAAGGTGGAAATGCACTGGATGCTGTTGTAGAAGCGATAGTAGTGCTTGAAGATGATGAGCGTTTCAATGCAGGTACTGGGTCGTATGCGAAGCTTAACGGAGAGATTGAAATGGATGCTGCCCTGATGGATTCTAATATGCAGGCGGGCGGTGTAGCTGCAATAAAACGGGTTAGAAATCCGATAAGGGTAGCGAAATGTGTGATGGAGACACCTCATGTACTCCTTGTGGGTGAAGGTGCACTGGATTTTGCGAGAAAAATGGGTTTTCCAGATTATGACCCAATGACAGAGAAGGCAAGAAAGAAACTTCTGGAAGTAAAAGAAAAGTTGAGGAGTGGAGATCTCCCACCATGGGCTGAGAAGTGGAAAAAGTTTGCATACCCTGGGTTGTCTGGCACCGTGGGTGCCGTGGCAATGGATGATACAAATTATTTTGCTGCTGGGAGTTCCACTGGGGGCACCAGTATAATGCTGCCAGGGAGAGTGGGAGATTCTCCGCTAATTGGTTCAGGGCTTTACGCAGGAAAACATGGGGCTGTGACCACTACGGGTATTGGTGAAGAGATTATTAAGAGAGTGCTTTGCAAGTCGGTTTATGATAAAATATCAAGAGGAATGCATCCGCAGAAGGCTTGTGAATGGGGTGTTTCACTATTCCCAAATGAAATCTCTGTTGGAATTATTGCAGTATCAAAGAAAGGAACTGGTGTGGCAAGCAATAGAGAGATGGCGCACTGGCTGATTGTAGAGGAATGATATGGAAACCAGGATATATCGTGTCTCTCCTAAGCACCCAGCAATCTGGAAATTGAGGGAATGTGCAGAAATTCTAAGGAATGGTGGGCTTGTAGCATTTCCTACTGAGACTGTGTACGGGCTGGGTGCATGTGCATTTCTTGAAAATGCTGTGAAAAGAATTTTTGAGGTGAAAGGAAGACCTGCTGACAACCCGCTAATTGTTCATATATCAGAGTTCTCACAAATGAGTTCTGTGGTTGCTCATCTCCCTGAAAAGGCAAAGATGCTTGCTAAAAAATTCTGGCCTGGACCACTTACAATGGTGCTCCCAAAGAACAAAAGCATACCATATGCAGTTACTGCAAACCTTGAGAGCGTGGGTGTGCGCATGCCCTCACATCCTGTAGCAAAAAAACTGATTGAGCTTGCAGGAGCGGTTGCTGCACCAAGTGCCAATATCTCAGGGAAGGTAAGCCCTACAAAGGGCGAACATGTAATTGCAGACCTCCATGGAAAGATTGAAGCAATTATTGACGCTGGAAGTACTGTAATAGGGCTTGAATCCACTGTTGTTTCGCTGCTGGAAGAGGTTCCTGTGCTTCTTAGGCCTGGTGCCGTCACCCCTGAAATGCTCAGAGAAGTTATTGGTGAAATAGAAATACATCCAGTTGCAAAGGCTGAGATAGAATTTGAGCAAGTTTTATCGCCGGGTATGAAATACAGACATTACTCTCCAGATGCAAAGGTAGTTCTTGTTGAAAAACAAGCGTCCCAAAGCATCTTCGAAATCTTTAACAGTTTCAGGAAAAAAGGAACAAAGGTATGCCTGCTCTTATTCAAAGATTCAGGAGGGAGGGAAAAAGATGTGTATTGTGGCTCAGATGGAACAAAGGAAAGCTATGCGAGAAACCTTTTCCGTCTGCTCAGAGATTTTGACAGGAAGGGGTATGAGGTGATTGTGGTTGAAGGTGTGGATGAGGAAGGGATAGGTCTGGCAATAATGAATAGATTGAGAAAGGCAGCAAGTGAGATTGTTTCCTAAAATGCGGCTTTAATCCTGCGTTTCAGGGGTTCCAGTGGCATTGCACCAACCATTTTGTCCACCAATTTCCCGTTCCTGAAAACTAGGAGTGTGGGTATGCTCATTATCCCGAATTTCTCACTTGTTTCCGGGTTGTGGTCCACATTCAGTTTGCCAAATACGATCTCGCCTGCAAAATCTTCTGCAAGCTTGTCTATGACTGGAGCCAGCATTCTGCAGGGCCCACACCATGGTGCCCAGCAATCTACAACCACTTTTGGATAGTTTCTGATAAACTCTTCAAAATTTGCATCTGTTATTTCTATAGGGTGGTCTGGCATCTTTTGGACTTGGCTCCCTGTTTTCTTGGCAATAAGTTCCTCCATTTTCCTTTTCCTTATATTTTCAAGTTCATCATCCATATTATCACCCTTTCTTGAACGGTTTATACATGAACATGCAAAACCGATATATATAGATTTAGATGGGGGATGCTTTCAGATCCCTCTGTTGTTGGCTCAGAAAACCATATATACACAGTATAATATTTGTATGGCGGTGCAAATATGTCTGAAATCCTTGTAAAAAATGTTTCAAAGAGGTATTCTAATGGAGTGCTTGCTGTAAATGATGCCACTATAGAGATTAAGAAAGGAGAGATTTTTGGATTGCTTGGTCCAAATGGTGCAGGCAAAACAACACTTATCAAACTTCTCACTACACTTATTTTTCCTACTAGTGGAAAGGTTTCGGTAGGCGGATACACCCGTACAAGCCAGGATAACGAGATAAGAAAGATTATTGGTTATGTGCCCCAGGATATTTCCTCAGATGCGGCGCTCAGTGGTTATGAGAATATCTTGATTTCCGCAAAATTACATGGAATTTATGGGGCGAAGGCAAGAGAGATTGCAGAAGAGATTTTGAAAAAACTGGGGCTCTGGGAAGCAAGAACGAGGGTAGTTCGCACATATTCTGGAGGAATGATAAGGAGGCTTGAGATAGGACAGGCAATGGTGCATTCTCCAAAAATTCTTTTTTTAGATGAACCCACAATAGGGCTGGATCCCTCGGCAAGAAAACAGGTCTGGGAACATATCAGGAAACTGAATGCTGAAGGAATCACTGTGCTTATGACCACACATTACATGGAAGAGGCTGATGCCCTCTGTCATAGAATTGGACTAATGGCGAATGGAAAAATTGCCGTGGTAGATACTCCTCAAAACTTGAAGAGAGCGACTGGAGAGAGCAGCATCATCTGCAGAATCAAAGGAAAGGTTCCTGAAAATATTTTAAATAAAAATATGCACCAGAATGGTGAAATTTTGAGCATATTCTGTCAGAATCCATCAGAGGATTTGGCAGAGTATATCAAACTCCTTGATGAAAACGGTTGCAAAGTTCTGGATGTGCGGGTAAAGGAAATCTCTCTTGATGATGTGTTTATGAAATATGTTGGCAGGAGCATGATGGAAATGGAGCAGTGGAGTGCAACGAGAAAAATACGCAGAGTAGCAAGGAGGCTGGAATAATGTACAGAGAGCTGGGTGCAATCTCCACAATTATTGAACTTGAAGTGAGGAGGCTCCGCCATGATTACTCTGATATAATAATCCGTTCAATTCAACCAATACTCTGGCTTGTGGTGTTTGGAAGCGTGTTCTCAACATACAGAGTGATTCCTACTGGTGAGTATTCATATCTTGAGTTTGTAGCTCCGGGTATTCTTGGACAGTCCGTGCTTTTCATCTCAATTTTCTTTGGATTGATGTTGGTATGGGATAGAGAATCGGGAAATCTTTCAAAATTGCTTGTAGCTCCAGTTTCCAGATACACAATTGTATTCGGAAAAAGTTTATCTGCGGGAATAAGAGCATTGGCACAGGGAATAGTGGTGATCCTCCTCATTCTTGCTCTGGGTATAAGATTTCATACGCATCCTGTGTTTATTCTTCTGGTACTTCCCGCAATTGTTCTGATTGCTGCAGTTTCTGCCGGTATTTCAATTTTCTTCACAAGTTTGTTGCGAACAAGGGAAAGGGTGATGGGTATAGGACAGGTGCTCACGATGCCTCTGTTTTTTACAAGTAATGCCCTCTACCCCCTGAGCATGATGCCTGAATGGCTCCAGGTGATTGCATATGTGAATCCGCTCACTTATGGAATAGATATTCTTCGTGCACTGATGCTCACCGGCAACTTTTCCCACATTGGCATTGACATAGCGGTACTTTGCGGTTATCTGGTTTTGCTCACTGCTCTAAACGGAAGGTTGTTGCGAAAAATCATGGAATAAAATGGCGCTGAGGAGGAGATTTGAACTCCTGAGGGCTTTTGCCCACTAGATCTCGAGTCTAGCGCCTTAGCCAGACTAGGCTACCTCAGCATCACATCCTCAATTGTAAAGGGGGAAATATCTTTTTCCATTTGAAATATGTGATTGCAATCATAAAAACCCAAAAAACAAAAAATGAAAAAAGAAAAAAGATTACCGCTCTTTCCGTTTTCTTGCCAGCACAACCAGAAGAATTCCAATGCAGAACATTGCAATCGCTGTTATCCCAGAAAATTCGCTTACTTGACTTGAAAGCGGATAGTTATCGCTTGCTTTACCACCATCAATTGGATAGGCATTTGCTGTGCCCCAGCCATTACCATCCCAGTTGCTCCAGTAATTGCCTTCATTTACTATATTGTCATACCAGTAGTTCCCGCCCACATCATCATATGCCTGGCAATTCCCAGAAACACCCTTGCTAGCACCATTGTTCTGCCAGAAGTTGTTGTGATGGATTATATTGCCAGTGGAAGATGAGGTGATGTAGATGGCATAGTATGTGTTGTGATAGAAGTTGTTGTAAGTGAT
>JBMFNP010000037.1:0-12618 GCA_049970095.1 Thermoplasmata archaeon
AGCGGATATATGACAGTGATAAGGATTTACGCAGAGGTGATTGAGATAGAGCAAGGAGGAAAAATTTACCTTGCTGGTAAGGGTGGACAGGGAGGTAATGGCGGTGCTTCAAATCACCAGGGTGGACAGCAAGGACAAGATGGAAATACCAGTGCTGTTGGAAGCACAAGCACAGCAAATAACGGTGGTGGTGGAGGCGGGGGTGCTACCAAGACCTCAAACTACTATGGGGGTTCTGGTGGTGGCGGTGGTGGTTCCAATGGAACAGGAGGAAATGGGGGAAGAGGTGCAAGAAATGGAATTTATGTGGGAGGCACAGGTGGTACAGGTGGTCTTCCTTATCTTACAAATAACAACATAAAGCCTGGTTCTGGTGGAGGAGGTGGAAGTGCGGGCTACGATTCTGCGGGCAATCCTGGTGCTGGTGGAAAAGGAGGTGAAGGTGGTGGTGCAATCCAGCTGATTGCTTGGAATATATATGTTGCTGGCATCATTTCAACAAACGGAACAGATGGTAAAAATGCAAATTCTGGGTCGCACTCAGGTTCTGGAGGAGGGGGTGGCGGAAGTGGTGGTATAATTGTCATCTCTGGTTGCAATGTCTCTATAACAGGCATGCTGTATGCAAATGGAGGAAACGGTGGAAATGGAAGCACAGACCCAGATGATCCTGGCAATGATGAGGATGGTGGTGGGGGAGGTGGAGGGGGTGGTGGTGCAATCTATATATATTATGATAATGCCTACACATTCACCGGCTCATATCATGTGAATGGAGGAACAGGTGGGAATGGACCAGGAATTGCAGAAGAAGGGGGAAATGGGGCTAATGGCAATATCTTTATTTCAAAAATACAATTTACATCTTTCTTTCTCTATGCCACGCAAGGCTCCTATATTTCGCCAGTAATTGATGCGGGAAGAATTGCGTTCTGGAATTCTATAACATGGTGTCATGATACGCACTTTTCAGGCACTTCCGCCTCCCTTTATGTCCGCTATGCAAATGACACCACTACACTTGCATCTGCAACCTGGACTCAAATTGCCACATACTCTGGTCAGCCCATAACAACAAGCACAGAAACCCTTCCTTCCTCAATGTTTGGTAGATTTTTCCAATACAACATCACACTTTCAACAACCACCACAAGCAACTCTCCAACTGTTTACCATCTCTCAATTTCCTATCACAAGCCCAAACTCCTTATTGTAAATGTCACATTCAATCCTTTGGATGGAGGTTACCAGAGAGTAACCCTCTATAACAACGACACCATGACACTCTCTTACACAAACCTCTATCTGAATGCAAGTTCTAGTTCTTATCCAATTTCTTCCCTAACACTGAACCCAGGGGAATTCATCACAATTAATCTGGGCTCCACAACATTCTTTAACATTGTAGTGTCAAGTGGTGACTATCTATTTCTCAACGATTCCACATCCAGCATACCAGGTGTCCCACCAAACGGTACAATTGATTTCGTTAACTGGACAAACATATTGGGGCTATCACCACCTTCTGATGGTGGTACTGCATCTGCAAATCTTGAATGGTCAGGAAATCCAGTGAACTTATTGGGCTTTAATATAGCAACACAAACTGGTATAAATCGCACATGGAGTTCTGGTGTGCCTGCAGAAACAGACACAAGCGCAGACTGGAACCCCGTGTCGGAGAGCCAGTTCCTCACCTTCATCGCGCTCCTTCCATTCATAGCACTTTCTATTGTTATCAGAAGGAAAAAGAAAGTATAATATACTCTTACACTATTTTCCCTTTATGAATTGGAGGATTATTTTCCCTTTATGAATTGGAGGATTAAATTCTGGGTATGGGCCTTGATTGCTCTGATTGTGCTCTTGGCATTTTTTGTGCCATACGGAAGCACAGTGAAAGCGAATGAAAGTTCTGGGTATGAAAACGACATGATTTTGCTTAAGAAGATTGCGTTTTCAGTTTCTGGTGGAGAGCCAATAATACCTGAGCATCTCAAACTCAATGCACCACCACCAGGAATCCCAGTAACATATCTTGTGAA
Source organism: Thermoplasmata archaeon (assembly GCA_049970095.1). Taxonomy (GTDB): domain Archaea; phylum Thermoplasmatota; class Thermoplasmata; order Lutacidiplasmatales; family SKW197; genus SKW197. Next base: position 2,046 of record JBMFNP010000037.1, read on the forward strand.
AATGAAAGATGTAATTCGTGAGGATTGGAAAAACCAGATTGAAAGACACGCTAAAATCCTCTCCTATATTCCCTACAACACCTACATTGTGAAAGCAACTGAAAGCCAGATAAATGAGATTGCGAAACTTCAGTTTGTGCAGTGGCATGGAATTTACCACCCATATTACAAAATCAGCCCAAGTGTTTATCAGGGCACATTGATGAAAATTCTGGTATTTGACAATGTGGACGCCATTGCCTCAGCAATTGCAAAAGCTGGAGGGTTGGTGAGAGAAGTTGCACCTTCAATCTACGGAAATGGAGGAACTATAATTGCAGAGATTTCATCAAAACTTGCTGAAAATATTGCCTTTCTCCCAGATGTCAGATGGATTGAGAAGCGCTCAGAGATGAAAATTTCAAATTCAATTTCTGCTGGCGTGATTCAATCAGGTACAAGTGGAAACACACCCATCTGGAATCACGGACTTTACGGTGAGGGACAGATTATCGGCGAATCCGACACTGGCATTGACTGGGACCATGAAGCTTTCAGAGACCCAGCTAACTTCCAGGTGCAGTATAGCAATCCACCAGGCTCACTACCTCCTAATCTCACCCACAGAAAAATCGTGAATTACCATGTATTTGTGGACGACCATGACCTTAGCAATTCAGGGCATGGCACACATGTGGCATGCACAATTGCAGGCAACAATTCCTATGTTGGCGGAACAAATGCAAATGGCAAAGGAATGGCACCAAGTGCAAAACTCTCTTTTGCGGACATAGGAGGCGCTAATGATGCTCTCTTCCTTCCCCCAGACCTCAACCAGTTATACCAATGGGCATACAACGACGGTGCAAGATTGCACTCAAATTCCTGGGGAGATTCCAATAATGATTATGGAAGTGAGGCAATGCAAACGGACGAATTCATGTGGAACCACAAGGATATGCTGATATTTTTTGCAGCTGGGAACAGTGGTCCTAGTACAAACACTGTTGGAAATCCAGGTACTGCAAAAAACATTGTTACTGTAGGTGCCACATCCTATGACGGCACAAGCCTTGCAGACTTCTCAAGCAGAGGCCCAACACAGGACGGAAGAAGAAAGCCCACTGTATGTGCACCTGGCTCCTCAATCACCTCTGCAGATTCTGACGGTTCACTTACAACAAACAACTCTGGCTATATATCAATGAGCGGGACATCAATGGCAACCCCAACCACTGCAGGCGGTGCTGCACTTGTGAGAGAATATTATACAGATGGCTGGTATCCAACAGGCTCAAAAATTTCTGCAAATGCTTTCATACCCTCTGCCGCATTGATTAAAGCCACACTAATAAACTCCGCAATAGCAATCGGTACATATTCCATTCCAGACAACAATATTGGATGGGGTAGAATTCAACTAGATAATGCACTGTATTTTGCTGGCGACACTGAAAGGCTGAGGATTGTAGATTTCAGAGATGGGTTGCAAACAGGTGAGGCAATGGAATACTCCTATTATGTGAGCAATCCTAATCTGCCTTTAAAAATCACCCTTGTATGGACCGACTATCCAGGCGATCCTGCAGCAGCAAAGGACATTGTGAATGACCTTAATCTTGAAGTTACCGCACCTGACAACACGCATTACCTCGGAAATGTTTTTTCTGGCGGTGTGTCAGTACCAGGGGGCACAGCAGACAGCACAAATGTTGAGGAATGTGTTTATCTAAACACTCCACAGCCAGGCATCTACAGAGTAAAGGTAATTGCAGCAAATGTTCCAATGGGACCACAAGACTTTGCACTTGTGCTCACCGGCGGCTTTTCAGATAGCCAAGGCGAGATAAGCTTAGACAGAACAATTTATCCACTTAGTGCAACTCTCCACCTTAAAGTTATAGACCCAGATGCATCAGGCACAGTAACCGTGGTTGTCAATTCAACAACAGAACATGCTGGCGAAACCGTTTTGCTCACAGAAACCGCGCCTTCCTCCCATGTATTCACTGGCACACTCCAGATTTCTCAATCAAACTCTAATGGTGTGCTCCAGGTTTCAGATAGCGACACAATCACAGCAAAATACACCGATGCCTCCGCACCAATACAAGTAGTTTATGCATATGCAAAGGTGGATGGAACTCCACCACAAATCACTGGCGTCCATGTGAATGAAATTACCGCAAATTCTGCAGTAATTACCTGGACAACAAATGAACCTGCAACTGCAAAAGTAATATATGGTACCTCTTCACTGGATAATATAGTTTACAATAACAATACCACAACCACACATTCAATTCAATTGTACGCCCTGCAACCAAATACCACATACCAGTTTTTTGTTGAGAGCGCAGACCATGCAGGCAACATTGCGAGCGACAATAACGGAGGAATGAATTATTCATTTACCACCGGTTTTCTAACAATTCTTTTGATAGATGAGGGGAACTCACTCCCACTGGATCGCTACTACAGGAATGCACTCTCAGATAGCGAATGGAGTTATGGTGTATGGAGCAAGGGCAGACAAGGAACTCCTTCACTCTCACTCCTCCAGCAATCAAAAGCTGTTGTCTGGCACACAAGCAATACATACCCGCAGCTTGACGCAGAGGCGCGTGCATTAATTGGTTCATACCTTGATGCAGGAGGAAAACTTGTTATATCAGGACAGGATATTGGCTGGGACCTCTGTGATTCCGATGGCACACAGTACAACAATGCTACATGGTATCAAAATTATCTTCATGCCACATACTCTACAGATAATGATGGAAGTCATGGAGTAAGTGGTGTCCCTGGTGACCCCATCGGTGATGGCATCAATGCCACACTCAATGATGTTGTTGGCGGATATTACCCGGATGGAGTGAGTGCAGGCACAGGTGCATATCCATTTTTGAATTATGCCAGTGGGTACACTGCAGGCGTTAGATACCTTGGTTCTCATGGAGTAGTTTACTATGCATTTGCATTTGAGGACATTACTCAGAAGGAAACAAGGGCAATACTTATGGATCGCTCCCTGAAATATCTTCTTGGCTCAAAGCCCACAGTGATTATTACCTCTCCACAAGAAAACACAAGCGCATATGGAATTGTAGATATATTCTGGAATGCCACAGACACAAAACCTATTGTAAAGTATGATGTTTACCTGAGCACAAATGAAGGCGCAAAATGGGATTACATCACAACCACAACAGTAAACACCACAACATTAGATTTTACTCCGTTTCCTGATGGTGCCTACATGGTAAAGGTGGTGGCTATTGATGAGGCAGGAATTGACGGCTCTGCTACTGTAAGGGTAATAAAAACTCCAGATGATGTAGGTGTTGAAAAAATTCTTGAGCCACAGAACGGGTTCACATACCCCAAAGGGGAACACAATATCAGTGCTGAAATAAAGAACTATGGTCCCAATACCCAGAATTCTTTTGATGTAAGATGCGCAATTTCAAGGGTAATTGCTGGCACAGAAACTATCTTCTTCACAGATGACTTTGAAACAGATAAGGGATGGACGCACATGAACACAGGAGGCAACAATAGCATTGATGAGTGGCAGCGCGGCACACCCTCAGGCACAGGTGCACCTGCACCGCATAGCGGTTCAAATGTATGGGCTACAAATCTTTCTGGCAATTATGCTGCAACACCATACGCAGCAGCACTTGTTTCCCCTGTGCTGAACCTCTCAGATTATGACTATGTTACAATGAAGTACTGGCAATGGGTGGACATTGAAGGCTCATCTCTCGCTTATTACGATGGCGGACTGATAGAAATTACTACAGACGGAAATACATGGGTGCAGATAGATGAGCCGAATGTAAATCCACAGCCATACTACAATGGAACAATCTCCTCTGGGTACTCAAATCCACTTGCTGGAAAGAATGCATTTTCAGGCAGGGTTAAGACATGGGTTGAAGTCACTGTGAATCTTACAAACTGGGCTGGAAATCCATCTGTAAAAGTAAGGTTCAATTTTGGCTCAGATTCTTCAGAATCATATCTTGGATGGTACATTGATGATGTAATGTTAATTGGAAAGAAAAACATGCTCTTGATAGAAGTATTCAATCAGACAAAACCCACAGGCATATCACTTCCACAGAATGATAGTGTAAACCTTACATGGGCATACAATTTTTCAGAGCCTGGCATGTACAAAATCACAGTTAAAACAGAATTAGCTGGAGACAATGCCAGCGGAAATGATGCAAAGACAATTTACATTAACATTACAGGGATTATAACAATAAATCATATGCCAGTCACATCAGCAACAGTTGGAGCTCCAATTGAGATTTATGCAAATATTACTGACATTGTTGCACCTCTCACAGATGTCAAAGTATTCTACCAGCCAGTCGGAGAAAACATCTCCTATGCCATTAACATGAGCCTTATAGCAGGCACAAACACAAACGGGACATGGTATGTCCAGATTCCTGCACAGAATGCACCTGGCACACTCTATTACTACATTCAGGCATGGGACAGTGCAAATAACACTGCATTATCACCAGAAAACGGCACATACCAGGTTACAATAAATCCTGGGACACCCGAGATCCTGCATTTCTCAATGCCAATGATTTTTGCACTGCTGATTATCTTTGGATTTACGAGACGCAAAAAACGCAGAAACTGAAAAACATTTTTATTAAACCATATGAATTATTTTTCTCTTTATTGCTTTAATAATGCCTGAACCATAATCCACATATATCACATCTCTATTTTCCATGTGGTGAAAATATGGAGGAACAGAACTAGCGCAAGGAGATGCTGAAAAGAATAATAAAGAGATTACACAGCGGAGAGGACCCCAAGAAAGTGAAAGAGGAGTTCGCTGAGTTTCTTTCAAAGGTGACTCCACTTGAGATCGCAAAAACCAGAGGAAGAACTTATCAAAGAAGGAATGCCAAGAGAAGAAATCAGGAAACTGTGCGACTTGCATCTGAAAATTTTTTCTGAGAGTGGGAGGAACATTCCCGAGATTCCCAGATGGCATCCAATCCATATCCTTATGTCAGAACATGAAATTCTGCTTGGATTTGCTGCTGAAATGCAGTGCATTGCAGAAAGCTGGGCATCAGCACCAGAAATTGAAAAACTCAAGAATGTGGTTGAGCACCTAAAGAGTTCAGAAAGTCACTATGTGCGTGAAGAAAATGTACTCTTTCCATACCTTGAGCGACACGGGATAACAGAACCACCGCAAATAATGTGGATGGAACACGATGAAATAAGAAAACTCAAGAAAGGGATTTATGCAGTTGCAGAAAATATGTCAGATGAATCTCCAGAGAGGCTAAAAAATCTCGCTAAACAGTTGCACGAATATCTCAGTTCTCACTTTTACAAGGAAAATAATATTCTCTTTCCTGCAGCGTTGAGGGTGGTAAGTGAGGAGGAGTGGCATTCTGCAAGAAATGAGTTTGACGCACTTGGATACTGTTGCTTTACCCCGGATGTTGCGAAGAAAAAAGAGGAAATGAAAAGAAAAGAAGAGGATGCAGTAGTAATGGCGATGATGGAGGGTCTCATCTCCATGGAAACTGGTAAACTCACTCCTGAAGAACTGGAAGCGATTTTGAATTCATTACCCGTTGATATTTCTTTTGTGGACAAAGAGAATACCGTAAGGTATTACAACGATACCAAGGAGAGAATCTTCCCAAGAACAAAAGCGGTAATTGGGAGGAAGGTGCAGAACTGCCATCCACAGAAGAGCATAGACAAGGTAAACACAATTCTCAATGATTTTAGGGAGGGAAAAAGAGAAAAGGCAGAATTCTGGATAAATCTAAAGGGTAGAGTCATTTACATCAGATACTTTCCAGTAAGAAACAGGAACGGAGAATACATAGGATGTCTGGAGGTAACCCAGGACATTACCGAGATAAAGAAGATTGAAGGAGAAAAAAGATTACTAGATGGTTGAGGAACAATTATATACCCCCCAGAATTCCAGCATTTAATGGATGTAAAAGAAGAACATGAAGTCAGGATAATATTGCATCACCCAGACGATGTTCTTGCTTGCGCTAGGAACACCCAAGAATATACACTTGTTGACACATATTTTTTACCGAATTTTTTTTGTGATTTCTGGCGTCCAGAAACAAGAAACCTCAGATTGAGAAAATTTGGCGATGGAGAGGCGGAGATTATACTCTCTGTGCCCAGATTTCGTGGATTTATAAAATATGGGAAAAAATATTTTCTAGCGAGAGGTAAAGAAACCCTGCTTGCAGAAGCCATCAGGGAAATGGGGTTCAGGGAGGCATTTCAGATCAGAAGAAAGCACGGATATTTTCTGGATTACTTCAAGTGGAATATTGCTCTAGAGGAAATTGATGGGCTTGGATGGATGATTGATGCAGATGTGGAATGCGAAGCAGATGCAAACTTCCTGTTAGAGCAACTTGGAAAAAATGTCCTTGAAATTCTGAGAATTCCCCTGCCAGCCTACTACTGCAAAACATTTAATATACAAATATGATTAAGGCGCATGAAAATCGTGTTTCATGAAAAATATCTGGAGCATGTGCAGCATTTTGGGCACCCAGAATCACCTGATCGCCTTCTCTCTATCAGAAGCGCACTTGAGAAACTGGGCCTTTTCACAGATGTGGTAAAACCAGAACCCGCAACTAAGAAAGAGGTGCTTGCAGTACACACAGAGGAATACATTAATTATCTTTCAAATATTGGAGAAGGCATAATTGACATGGATACAGCCTCACATCCTGAAACTTATGAAATTGCCCTACTCTCTGCAGGGGGCGCATTACTTGCAGGAAAAATTGCATTGGAAGATAAAGATGCAATTGCGCTTGTGCGTCCTCCAGGGCACCACGCTGGAAAGGACTTTGGTGGCGGTTTCTGCTACATAAACAATGCTGCTGTAATTGCTAAAAATCTTCTTGAAAAATGCAGAAAAATTGCAATTGTGGATGTTGATGGGCATCATGGAAACGGAACCCAGGATATTTTTTATGATTCACCAGATGTACTTTACATTTCCACACACCAACTTGAAATCTACCCCGGCACAGGACATCTCCATCTTCTTGGAGAGAAAGAAGGTGAAGGATATAATCTCAACATTCCCTTCTTTTCTGGTTGTGGTGATGCCTCCTACACTGCTGCATTTGATGAAATTGTGCTCCCAGTACTTGATGAATTCAAACCCGCACTCATAATTGTAAGTCTTGGAATAGATGCGCATACACTTGACCCACTCACTGCACTGGAACTCTCGTCTTCTGGCTATCTTGCTATTCTCCAAAAACTTTTCAAATACAGATGCGTTTACCTTCTGGAAGGTGGCTATGATTTGGATGCGCTTGCGGATGTATTCTCTGCGCTGGTGAGTGTAAAAACAGGAAAAAATTATTCTGTAAAATTTACAGAGAGTGTGGACACAGATTGCAGGGGCAGGAGGCGAATAGATGAAGCAAAGCATCTGTTTTCAAAATACTGGAAGATTTGAGGTGGTAAAATGAAATATATATTTGTGACAGGGGGTGTGCTTTCTGGGCTCGGGAAAGGAATAACTGTTTCCTCAATTGCCAAACTGCTTAAATGCTCAGGGCTCAAAGTCACAGCCATCAAGATTGACCCATATCTGAACTGTGATGCTGGCACAATGAACCCATATCAGCACGGAGAGGTGTTTGTTCTGGAGGACGGGGGCGAAGTTGACCTTGATTTAGGAAACTATGAAAGGTTTCTTGATGAGAATTTGACAAGTGACCATAACATTACAACTGGTAAGGTTTACAGAGCAGTGATTGAGAAAGAGCGAAAAGGCGAATATCTTGGGAAGACAGTCCAGATTATCCCGCACATCACAAATGAAATAAAGGAGCGGATAAAGAAGGTGAGCGAAGCCACAGGTGCAGAAGTCGCGATTGTGGAGATTGGGGGCACAGTTGGAGACATTGAATCAATGCCATTCCTTGAGGCAGCGAGACAGATGCGCAGGGAACTGGGCTCAGAAACAAATTCTGTTTTTGTGCATACAACGCTTGTGCCTGTGCTTTCCACTGTGGGAGAACAGAAAACAAAACCCACACAGCATTCTGTAAAGGAGTTGAGGGAAATCGGAATTCAACCCGATGTTATTGTTGCCAGAAGTTCTGCACCCCTGGACTACGAGATTAAAAAGAAAATCTCGCTTTTCTGCGATGTCCCACTTGAGGCTGTAGTGAGCGCACCAGACACTGACTGCATATATAAAGTGCCGCTCATCCTGCACGAACAAAAACTCACCTCATACCTACTACGAAAATTGGGCTATGGAGAAAGAGAGACAGAGCTCACCAAATGGAAAGAAATTGTGAAAAAACTGGATGAACCCACAATGGAAGTAAATATTGCAATTGTTGGCAAATATACGCACTTGAAAGACGCCTATTTGAGTTATACAGAAGCGATAAGGCACTGTGAGGCTGAAATGGGTATGAGAGTGAACAAGCTCTGGGTTGAGGCAGAAACACTTGAAAATTCTTCAGATACAATTAACATGCTTCGCAAAGTGGATGGAATTCTTGTGCCCGGCGGATTCGGAGAGCGTGGAATTGAAGGCAAAATCAGGGCAATCCAATTTGCAAGAGAACACAAAATTCCCTTCCTCGGGGTATGTCTGGGATTTCAGCTGGCAGTTGTAGAATTTACTAGAAATGTGCTGGGCTATCCAGATGCAAACAGCACCGAATTCAACCCTGCCACGAAACATCCAGTGATTGATTTACTGCCAGAGCAGAAAAATATAACAGAAAAGGGTGCTACAATGCGTTTGGGTGCTCATAAAATTCATCTAAGGCCTGAGAGTACAATTGCAAAACTGTACAATTCCACGGTAATTTACGAAAGACACCGTCATCGCTATGAGGTGAATCCACAATTCATTAATGCGATTGAAAAACAAGGAATGGTATTTACTGGCAAATCTGAGGACGAACGCAGATGCGAAGTTCTGGAGTTACCAATACATCCATTTTTCCTTGGCACACAGTTCCATGCAGAATTCAAATCCAGGCCTGGGAAACCATCCCCTCCATACCTTGGTTTCATTCAAGCATGCGGCAGACATAGGTTGGAAAACTTAAGAGATGTGTGATCTGAATGGCCATCGTTTTTCCTGTCTGGGTTCTCCCATTGTCTTGGCAAGTTCAGTAAAAAGCTCGCGCTGTCTTGAGGTAAGTTTTTTGGGCACAAAAATCTTAACTTTGATATAGAGGTCTCCAAATCTACCAGTTTTCCAGTCCGGCATACCTTTACCAGGTATCCTGATTACAGTGCCATGGTCTGTTCCTGGCGGAATCTCCACCGCTATTTTTCCTGTAAGTGTGGGAACCTCCAATGTGTCTCCAAGCACTGCCTGGGGAATTGAGATTGAGATTTCATGATATAAATCATTTCCATTTCTCTGAAACAGAGGATGCGGTCTCACAGCCACAACAACATAGAGGTCTCCTGGTGGGCCACCTTTTGTACCTGCATCTCCCTCACCAGTTAATCTAAGTGAAAGTCCAGAGTATGCACCTCTTGGAATCTTTATCTGCAAGGTCTGGGTTTTTGTTACCTTACCCTCGCCCCTGCATTTCTGGCACAGTTCGTCCACAACATTCCCCCTCCCCTTACACTCAGGGCACTGGGTAACTGAAATGTAATGGGTATATCCCCTCACCTGGGAATACCTCATACGCCCGGTGCCATGGCATGTGGGACATTCCCGCGGCATTGTGCCTTTTTTTGCACCTGTGCCCCTGCACTCTTCACAAATCACTTCGTGCGGAACATTTATATTTTTTGTGGTGCCAGTATATGCTTCCTCAAGTGTGATCTCAACTGTAATTTCAAGGTCTCTGCCCCTTTCCGGTTGTCCCCTGCCCCGCACCCATGCATCAAAAAGTGATTCTCCAAAAAAGTCCACACCAAAAATTTTTCTGAAAAAGTCGGAATCAAATAAATCCTCAAAATCACGGGCATGCGTGAAATTCTCCCATTTGAAACCCCCAGGACCAAAACTGTCTTTAATGCCTTCTGGACCATATTTATCATACAATTCCCGTTTTTGCGGGTCCGCAAGCACCTCATATGCCTCTGAAATCTCCTTAAACTTCTCCTCTGCCTCCTTTGGATTGTCACGATTCATATCAGGATGGTACTTTTTTGCCAGCTTTCGGTATGCTTTTTTTATTTCATCAAGAGATGCGTTTCTCGGAACTCCCAGGATTTCATAATAATCCTTGCCTGCCATGCACTCCTGTAATCTATGTGAGATTATTAAACCTTTTGATTCTACAAAACCTTTAAATTCCACATCTACTTGGGATAAACAGTGATTGCTATGGTAATGCCGCTAAATATACTGGAAAAAACAATGAACAAGCGTGTAGGTCTGTTGCTAAAGGATAACAGGATTATAGAAGGAAAATTGGTGGGATACGACGAGTATATGAATATGGTGCTGGAAGATACAGAAGAGACCAACCAGGGAAATGTGCGGAAATTAGGTACCATAATACTCAGAGGAAATAATATAGTTACAATAATGCCA
>JBMFNP010000037.1:12716-18570 GCA_049970095.1 Thermoplasmata archaeon
ACAAACAGAATGAGCTGCGATGGCGGAAACTGTTGTCATTCTGGCTGGAGGGTTGGGCACACGGCTCCGTCCTCTTACCTACACCACTCCAAAGCCACTGCTACCTGTGCTTAATCGCCCGATGGTTCTTAGGTTGATAGATACCCTTCCAGAAAATGTTAAAACCGTGATCCTGGCTGTAAGCTACATGGCAGAGAAAATCGGGGATTTTTTTAAACACATGGATATTGGCAGGGAAGTAATTGTAGTAAATGAAGAAAAGCCACTCGGTACAGGCGGCGCGATAAAAAATGTGAGTGCTTACCTTTCAGATGAATTCTTTGTATTTAACGCAGATAACTTCTCCTCAATAGATTTGAAGGAGATGGAATTATACCACAAAAGCCATGGGGGAATTGGAACAGTGGCTCTCTGGGAAGTGGAGAATCCCGAGCCATACGGTGTTGTGAAACTTGATAAGAACAACAGGATAGTGAAGTTTGTGGAAAAACCGAAACTCACAGGGGCTCCTTCAAAAAAAATAAATGCTGGTATTTACATATTCAACAGAAAACTCATTGATTATATTCCAGATGGTGAAATTTCGCTGGAACGCCAGGTTTTCCCGAATGTGCTGGACAAAGGGCTCTATGGATATCCTTTTACAGGCTACTGGATTGATTGCGGGAAACCAAAAGAGTACTTAGAAACAAATCGTTTTTTGCTGGAGCAAGGTATGGGAAAAATAGAATCCCGCATAGAGGGGTATTTGCTTGAGCCTGTGGCTGTGGGCAGAAATCTCAGGGGTAGAGGGTACACAATTGGCCCTGCAGTTTCTGTTGGAAATGGATGCAGCATAGGTAAGGGTGCGGTGATCACAAATTCTGTTCTGTTTGACAGAGTGATAGTTGGTGATAATGTGCGAATTGAAAATAGCATCATCGGGAACGATGTACACATTTCTGATGGTAAGTCTCTAAAGGACAGGGTAGTGGGAGATGGGGAGTGCATCTGAATTAAAGATTTACATAATTCATATGGAAGAATGTGACCCGAAGAAGTGCACCGCCAGAAAAATGCAGAAGTTCGGATTTGCAAAGGCATTGAAAGCCAGTAATCCGCATGGAATTTTACTCACCCCATTTGCATTCACTGCTCTTTCGCCAGCAGACAGGGAAATCGCAATTAGATGGGGAATAGTTGCTATTGACTGCTCCTGGAAAAAAATTTTCAGGACTCTTGGACAAGAAGAAATCCCAGAGCATCTTAAAAAGTACCACAACCAGATTGAAAACCAGAGAATTCTGCCTTTTCTTGTGCCTGCAAACCCTGTGCATTTTGGCCTGCCCACAGTTCTTTCAACTGTAGAGGCTGTGGCTGCTGCCTCCTGGATAATTGGAGAGAAGGAATTTGCTAAAAAACTGCTTGCAATTTATACCTGGGGCGAGCAATTCATAAAAATGAACCTTGAGTTGCTGGATAGGTATGCAAAGTGCAAGGACAGTAGGGAGATACTGGCTGTCCAGAAAGAATATATGTGATTATTTTCCTTCCCTCAGAAACCTTGCAGCTTCTTCTGGGGGCATGGGGTTGATGTAGAAACCAGTACCTCTTTCAAATCCCGCAGGATTTGTTAACCTAGGTGTAATTTCAAGATGCCAGTGGTAAAATCTGTAGTCCTTGCCATCACACGGAGATGTGTGAATGTAGAAGTTATATGGTGGGTTATCCAGAAGTTTATGGTATTTTGCAAGGGTTTCCTGCAAAATCATTGCAAAGTACCTCCTTTCTGTGTCGTCCATATCTTCAAAGTAGGGATCATGGCGTTTTGGCAAAATCCAGAGTTCAAATGGAAATCTGGGTGCGTAGGGGGAAAGTGCGATAAAGTAATCGTTTTCCAGCACAATTCTCACCTTCTCCTCAAGTTCAATAGCCACAATTTCATCATAGATGCATGTGCCTCCTGTAAAACTGTAGTAGTTGTATGCGTCTCTCAATTCCTCCATAATGTGCCTTGGAATCATGGGTGTGGCAATTAATTGGGAGTGTGGGTGAGAGAGCGATGCCCCAGATGCCCTTCCGTGGTTTTTGAAAATTAGCATGTATTTAAATCTGGTATCTTTTTTCAGGTCAAGATACCTCTCCTTGTATGAATTCACAATTTCTTCCACCTGCTTGAGAGGCATGGTAGCAATAGTGGCATGATGGTCTGGACTTTCAATTATCACTTCATGGGCACCAACACCATTCATCCAGTTGAAAATCTGCACAATTCTGTGATTCACATCCCCTTCAATTCTGAGTGCTGGGAACTTGTTTGGCACAACTCTCAGCCACCATTGAGGTGTGTTAGGTGCGGTGTTTCCAGGTCTGTATGCCAAAACCTCGGGTGGGGTCATGTGCTCTCTGCCTGGACAGAAAGGACAGTTTTCCTGGGCTGTGGGCACATCCGCCTCCTTTTTAAAGTCAGAAGGCCGCTGTGCTCTCTCTGTTGCAATTACAACCCAGCAGTCCGTAATATAATCTTTTCTTAGTTCGGGCATTGAGTAATGATAATTCAAATCTATTATATAAAGGCATTTGTTGAATGGGAAATTTCTATCTTCAGTGTTATCGGGTGATGAATTGGCACCACAACCCTTTAAATCCTCTATTGATATATGTATGGGTGATGAAGGAAATAAAAGAAGCAATGCTCAGGGCGGCAGAGGAAGTGCAGGAAGTTTTTAGGAGGCACATTAAGGATGTGGATGCGGGAATGGATGCAGGAATAGGTGCCTCTGGAAGTCCGAGTGAAAAAATTGATATTTTGTGCGAGGAGGCGGCAATCTCTGTTCTAAAAGAAACTGGTATTTCTATTCTGAGCGAGGAACAGGGATTTATTGATAAGCGCACACAAAATTGCTTTGTGCTTGACCCCCTAGATGGCACGATAAATGCGGTGAATGGGCTTCCATTCTGTGCCTTTTCCCTTGCTTATGGCGGCTGGAAACTGAGCAATATGAAAATGGGAATTGTGAAAAACCTGATTACAGGAGACACTTTCTGGGCAGAGCAGGGCAGGGGTGCGTTCCTCAATGGGGTGCAAATCACAACAAGAGAATTCAGCGAAAAGAATTGTATCGTGCTGGTTTATATTGGAAAGCATGCCTCCCAGGATGCATTTAAACTAGGAATGGCGGGAAAAAGGACAAGATGTTTCGGGGCTGCAGCACTTGAACTTGCATTTCTTGCCGCAGGTTTTGCAGATATCTATTTTATGAAAAATGAAGAGATTAAACGAAATCTAAGGATTACAGATATCGCTGCAGGAACACTTATTCTTAGAGAGGCAGGAGGAATTGCACTTGACGATACACTTAATGATCTGGATATGCCGATAGACATAAATGCAAGAAGAGGTGTGCTCTGTGCAGGGCGAAAAGAGGGAATTGAATTTGCAAAAAAAATTTTGGGGTGGAAGTAATGAAGTACGGGCTGGTGTTTAATCCAAAAATAAAGAATGCAATTGAATATGCAAGGCAGGTGTGCTCCCTTATGGAACATGAGCATCTTTTTGTGGACAGAGAATGTGCCCCATTGATGGGAAAGGTGGGTGCGAGTATTGAGGAAGAAGGGATTGATGTACTGATAACTATTGGCGGAGATGGAACAATTCTAAGGGCATTGCACAGGGTAGATGCCAAAATTTTTGGGATTAATGCAGGTGTCCTGGGATTCTTGACAGAGATAAAGGCAACAGAGATAAAAGAGGGAATTGCGAGATTGCTTGCAGGGAACTATAGAGTTGAAAAGAGGATGCGTGTGAGTACAAAACTAGATGAAACTTTACTCCCTGATGCTCTTAATGAGGTTGTGGTGCATACTTCCCAGGTGTCCAAGATTCGTTCATTTGAGATTTATGTAGATAATGTGCTGATTCAGAAGGTAAAGGCAGATGGAATAATTGTATCTACGCCCACAGGCTCTACATCATATGCATTAAGTGCAGGCTCACCAATAATTGATCCAAGGGTAGAGGCTATAGGAATTGTGCCACTTGCAGCTTTCAAAATGTCTATTAGGCCATATGTGGTGCCTGCAGCGAGTGAGGTGTGTGTGAAAGTTCCTGCAGAGGAGCGCCCTTGTATTGTGGTAGTTGATGGACAGGAAGAAGTAAAGATGAATGCTGGCTCAATTCTGAAGATAACAAGGTCAAAGAAAGATGCTGAGTTTATAAGATTTGAAAGTGATTTCTACAAGAAACTGGAAGAGAAACTAGTTGCAACGATGGTTGGGTAAAGCATGTTGGCTGCTATGCTGCTATTGCACTTGCGCAGTTCATATTTTGTTTGAATAAATCCTATCTAATGCTCTCAGCCGAGAAAACAGGATTTAAAACAAAACTTATGTTCCTCGGCACACAGAAACCTATATATATCCCTCAATGCAATACATTAATGTTTACAATCAAAGGAGCCGTGATCAAATGGCTTTTAGAATTAAGTACGAAGAAACACCAAAGAAACTTGAGTTCAGAAAGGGCGGGGTGAGTGGTGGATACATGAAGAAAAATGTTGATGTGGAGCAACTTGCCATTGCAATTCAGAACTCGGTACCAGAGAGGGCAATTCCGGACGATGATGCAAAAAAAATTGCACACCACATTCTTAACTTCTTTGGCTATGGGGAGCGCATCATAGACAATGTGCTTGAGCCTGAGGATCGAGATGTGTTTTACACCCTTGAAGATGCAGGAATTCTGACCACTGAGAGGGAGGAGACCACCCTTTACGACGGTAGAGAATGGAGGATTCACTACTGGATTTTCAGAAAGGAAAGGGTATTTGAGCTTATAAAGATGCCAGTGAAAAAAGAAGAGGACAATACAGCTGATCTTGCGTCTGTGTACTATCAAATACCGGAAGATGCCTGGGTGCGTTCCCCAGAGAGTGCAGGTGAAAAATGAGGGTTTTAATAAAGGAGATAAGGTGCAGAAGTTGTGGCACTGTTGTTGACCCAATGTGCAAATTTTGCCCAGTTTGCGGCACAAATCTTGAAGAAGCTTTTGTTATCACAATTGGTGACATTCTCAAAAATATTCAGGATGACATTGAGGCAAAGATGAGAGAGATTGAAGAAAGGGAGGAAGCACTGGCAGTGCGGGAATCTGCACTGGAGAAAAAGGAAAGGGACTACCGTGAGCGACTGGAACGCCTCTACCTGAAAGAGCATGAACTGGAGGAATATGAGACAAGACTGAAAGAAAAGGAGATAGAGATTGCGAAAAAGTATGATGAGATTATCCAGAAAGAAAAAGAACTCAATGAAAAAGAACATAAGTTACTCCTGAAAGAGAAAGACATTATCAGAATGCTGGAAGATATTGGGAAATATGCACTGGACAAGGATACCTATCCAGAAATTGCAATGAAACTGAAAATGATGGATGAACTGCTTGAAGAACATGAAAAAGAATTGCGAAAGATTGAAGAAGAGCGATTACAAATTACCCGTCTTGAAGAGGAACTTCAGAGGATGCACACAGAGAGCAGAGGAACGATTGAATGCCCCCTATGCGGGTCAATAAATCCAGACACAAACAAAAGATGCAGAATCTGTGGTGCGGGCATAGGCACATAATCTCAATCTCGCTTTCTTGACAGAGTTTCCAACACCCAAAACCCATAAATAACCATCTGTGATAACCATTTTTGTGATGCTTAACCTACCACCGAAATTTGTGGGCAGAGAAAAAGAGCTGGAGTTTCTTAAGCTGAGACTTGAGGAGGCAAGGGAAGGCAGAGGCTCCACTGTTTTCATTGCTGGCGAAAGCGGGGTTGGCAAAACAAGGCTTGCTGAGGAGTTTGCTGAAATATGCGAAAAAGAAGGTTTT
>JBMFNP010000038.1:0-18354 GCA_049970095.1 Thermoplasmata archaeon
CGGGGTATCGTCAGATACCCCTTAACACAGGTACCGTAGGGTGTAACCCCGTGAGGTTACCGTAAGGGGAGGGGGCTTGCCCCTCCCCTCGTAGGTAATATATCCTCCTTGCGCTTTTTACCCATGATGATTAGAATAGGATTTTTGGTGAATCCAATTGCGGGTATGGGTGGTGCAGTGGGGCTGAAGGGTACAGACAATGTGGTTCAGGAAGCAATACTCAAAGGTGCAAAACCTGTTGCCCCTAATAGAGCAAGAAAATTTTTTGAAGTTCTATCAGACCAGTTTCCGCACATTATTGGAAAAGTTTCTGGCAATACAGAAATGCTAACCAGATGGTACACTGTTGGTGATCCGATGGGTTATTCCATCTGCAGAAGTGCAGGGTTAGACCCTGAGGTGGCTTACATCCCAGAAAAACCAGAGACCACAGCGAAGGATACAATAGGCGCAGTTAGAGCCTTTCTTGAAAAAAAATGCGACATTATCATATTTTGTGGTGGTGATGGTACAGCCAGAGATATATGTTCTGCAGTGGGCACCAGTGTTCCCGTACTCGGAATTCCTTCGGGTGTCAAAATGCATTCTGGCGTTTTTGCAACCACACCTGAAAGCTGTGCGCATGTGCTTGCTGGGTTTGTGAATAGAGATTTAAGAACAGGGGAAACCGAAATTCTTGATGTGGATGAAGAGGCATATAGAGAGGGTGTCTGGAAAGTGAAGTTGTTTGGATTTTGTCTGACACCAGTTGAACCAGAATTTGTGCAGGGCAGCAAGTGTGTGATAGAAGTGGATGAAAGTGAAATCCTTGAGGGCATTGCAGACCATCTAATTGAAGAGATGGAAAATGCAAGAAACACACTGTTTGTTTTTGGTCCAGGATCAACAACAGCACATGTGTTTCAGAAACTCAGAATTGAAAAAACAATCCTGGGCATTGATTGCGTGCTGAACAAAAAATTGATTGCGAGGGATGTAGCTGAGAAGGATTTGCTTGAATTAACAGCACGATACAGGGATGTGGTGCTTGTGCTGAGCCCTATTGGAGGACAGGGATTTGTGCTGGGGAGAGGAAACCAGCAGATAAGCCCTGCAGTTATTTCTAAAATTCCAATTGACAATATAAGAATTATCGCCACACCTGCTAAACTGGCGTCAATTCCAGCTTTAAGATTTGATATACCCGATAAGAAAATTATGGATAAGTTTAAGGAGAGGAAGTATTTGCCTGTTATCACAGGATATCATATCTGTACACTTAAAGCAGTGCAGGTATGAAATGACAGAGGTGTAAAAATGCAGGCAGTGGTAAAAGTAAAAGGGGAGCCAAATGGCACAGAGTTCAGAGATGTTCCTCTCCCTGAGATAGGGGCAAATGATGTTCTTATAAAGGTGAAGGTTGCCTCCATCTGCGGTACAGATGTGCATATATTCAACTGGGATGAATGGGCAAAAGACCGTATCAGGCTTCCGCTCGTCTATGGACATGAATTTGCAGGTGAGGTTGTGGAAATTGGAAAAAATGTAAGGTTTGTAAAGGTAGGGGAATTCGTTTCCGGTGAGTGCCATATTGCTTGCGGTCACTGTTTCAACTGCAGAAACGGACTTGCCCATATTTGCCTAAACACAAAAATTTTCGGTGTGGACAGAGATGGTGCTTTTGCTGATTACATTTCCATACCAGAATCAAATGTCTGGCATAATGACCCCTCCCTCCCCCCAGACTTATGCTCTGTTCAGGACCCTCTGGGAAATGCGGTGCACACAGTATTTTCCACGGACTTTGTGAGTAGAGATGTTGCTGTTTTGGGGCTGGGACCAATTGGAGCAATGTGTGTGGCAATCCTGAAAACCTGTGGGGCTGGTAGAATCTTCGCAATTGAAAGGAAAAACGAATACAGAATAAAACTTGCTAAGGATGTGGGTGCGGATTTTGCATTGGACTCTGTGGATGAGGATGTGCCAGGTATAGTGAAAAGAGAAACTGGTGGCAAGGGCGTGGATGTTGTGCTTGAGGTCGCTGGAACACCAGAAGCTGTGCAAACTGGCCTTGACATTCTTCGCCCAGGTGGTAAAATATCACTGCTTGGAGTGTACTCAAAGCCCCTTACTCTTGACCTTTCAAAAAGTGTGGTGTTCAAGTATGCAACAATTCAGGGAATAACCGGGAGGTTGATGTATGACACATGGTACAGAATGGCAGGGCTTTACAGAATTCCAGAGTTTCGTAAACGCATATCTAGAATCATCACCC
The DNA here is from genome assembly GCA_049970095.1 of Thermoplasmata archaeon. Lineage (GTDB taxonomy): Archaea > Thermoplasmatota > Thermoplasmata > Lutacidiplasmatales > SKW197 > SKW197. Next base: position 2,255 of record JBMFNP010000038.1, read on the forward strand.
ATAAGTATAAATTCTCGGAGTTTTTTGAGGCAATTGAGAAAATGCGGTCAAGAGAGTGTGGAAAGGTTGTGATGTTCATGGAAAAATGAGGTGAAAAAAATGAAAAGAGATCCAACTGGATTTTTGAAAACAGAATACGAAGAACTAGTGGCGAAAGCATTTGACTGGAAAATTCGTGTGGTGCAGGGACCCTCAACGCCAAGACTCACTGTGGATGGAAAAAAGGTAATCATGTTTTGCAGCAATAATTACCTGAATCTTAGCAATCATCCAAAACTGATTGAGGCAGCAAAGAAAGCACTGGATACCCATGGTGCAGGTTCAGGAAGTGTGCGGGCAATTGCAGGGACGATGGATTTACACATAGAGTTGGAGAAGAGAATCGCAAAATTTAAGCGAAGGGAGGCAGCACTTTATTATCAAACTGGATTTGCTGCAAATGCTGGTCTGATACCCCAGCTTGCTGGAGAAGGTGATGCAATACTCACAGATGAATTGAACCATGGAAGTATAATTGACGGCGTGCGCCTGAGTAAAGCAAAGCGTTACATCTATCCACACAATGACATGGCTGGGCTGGAAAATGCCCTTAAACAGGCTGACAGGGAAAATGCAAGGCGCATTCTAATAGTGACTGATGCGGTTTTCAGCATGGATGGAGATATTGCAAAGGCAAAGGAGATATGCAAGCTTGCTGAAGAGTATGGTGCAATGACATATTTTGATGATGCACATGGTGAAGGGGTGCTTGGTGAAGGTGGCAGAGGCATTGGTTCTCATTTCGGAATTGAAGACAAAATTCATGTGGAAATGGGTACATTCTCAAAGGCACTGGGTGTCGTGGGTGGAATGATTGCTGGCTCACAGGATTTAATAAACTTTGCCTATAACAAATCCAGAACTTGGCTGCTTTCTGGAAGTGCACCCCCTGCCACTGTAGCTTCATGCATTGCTGCAATAGATGTGCTTGAATCAGAACCCTGGCATGTGCAGAAACTCTGGGAAAATACAAGATATGTGCGCAAGGAGTTACAGAGCATGGGCTATGACACTGGTAACAGTGAAACCCCTATCATTCCTGTAATTCTGGGCAGGAGTGAGCTTGCAAAGCAGTTCAGTGAGATGCTCTTCCAGGAGGGCGTATTTGCACTTCCAATCGTATTTCCGATGGTGGCGAGAGACAAAGCAAGAATCAGGAACATAATGAATGCTGGTCATACAAAGGAGGATCTGAACGAAGTACTCGCTGCCTATGAGAAAATCGGGAAAAAGCTGAAAGCTGTGTAAATATTTCAAACTTTTTTATTACCAGCCTTTTTTCAGCACCAATTCCGCTGCAATACATACAGGGTTCCAGATGTCTGCAACAGGTGGAGAATAGCATGTATCCATATGTAGGAGGTCCCATGGTTTTACACCTTTATCAATTGCCAGGGAGAGGAGGTTCACATACCCCAATGCCCCTTCTTTTGTTACTATCTGTCCGCCAATAATCTGTGAATCCTCTTTTCTGAATACAAGTTTTATCTTCATTTCTCCTGTGCCTGGAAAATACTCTGCCCTTGTTTTCCATGGCACTGCAATGCTCACAACCTCAATTCCCAGTGCCTTTGCCTGCCATTCGGTCAATCCCACAGAGCCCACTTCTATATCAAAAATTCTTGTGACTGATGCATTTAAGGTGCCTTTGTATACAGCATTTCCACCAGTTGCATTTATTCCTGCGACCTTACCCTGTCGCACCGCAGTTGTTCCTAACTGGGAAAGCACATTCTTTCCTGAAACTTTGTGTACTGTTTCCACGCAATCTCCTGCTGCATAAACACTTTCTGCACTAGTTTCCATGCGTTCATTTACTGTTATCCCGCCAAATTCCCCAACTTTAATACCTGATTTTTGTGCAAGCTCTGAGTTTGGTTTAACTCCTGTTGCAAAAATCACAATTTCGCAGGGCACATCTTGATTCTCCACAATCACCTTGCTTACTTTCTCTTCCCCTTCTATACTTTCTACTTTCTTGCCCAGATGAATTTTTATTCCGTGTTTTTCAATTTTCTCCTGAACAAGTTTCGCCATATCAGGGTCGAGCATCGGCTTCAGAATGGAATCCTGGAGTTCCACCACCCATACACTCACTCCCGCTTTTTTCAATGTGTATGCGGTTTCCAGCCCGATAAGTCCTGCACCTACTATAACAGCCCTTTTTGAATGTTTAATGTTCATACTGATATTAATTGCATCATCAAGGGTGCGAAGCGCAAACACACCAGCTTTATCTATCCCTGGCATCCTTGGAATTGCAGGCTTTGCACCTGTACAAAGAATGAGTGTGTCATAACTCTCTGAATTTTCCTTCTGGTTTTCGTCTATATATGTGATTCTTTTTGCGGATATGTCTATCTCTCTAACCTTACTCCTCAGCCTTGGAATTACATTTATCATCTTGAAAAAGTTTTCTTTCTGTGTGATCAGATTTTTTGGCTCTGAAATCTCACCATCAAGTATGAAAGGAAGTCCACACCTGGAATAGGGAAGCACTCTTTCTTCAGAAAACATGGCTATCTGTGCACTCCTGCTTTCCTTTCTTGCATTCATTACTGCACTAAGCGCTGCAGCCCCACCACCCACAACTAGTATCTTTTTCCTCTGTTCCATGCTTGGAAGAAACAACACAGGTAAATAAGATTAATGAGGAAAGGAAATTTAGGACAGAAATTTTCTTTGTTTCTGGGGAATGAGTGCAATCAGGAGGCTCATGGGTACCAAAATAATTAACCACGAACCATAGTGTTCAGGTACAGGCTGTGCTGAAATGTTGAGTGTAGCACTCTGATAAATCTCAGCAGAGTAATAGGGATAAGTTCCACCATTGTAACTCCTATCATGGTTCTGGACAAAGACCACAATCCACAACCTGTCTGTTTCCCATGTCCCCTCAATTGTGAAATTTTTCTGAAGCGAGAGTGTCTGCCCAGTACCGATATTCAGTAAATCTGTGCCTAGACTTTTCACAGCATCAAATCTGAGCCAGTATGTTCTCCCACCAGAGATCACACTCCTATTTTTATCTTCACAAATTACAAAATGCACCCATGTGCCATTTGTGGAAGAAGGTGGAGGGTTGAGGGCCGTTATCTCCGCATTTACAATTCCATAGTTTCCATTTATATAACCTGAGATTGAGATAGAAAAATTCGCTGGAATCCCAACTCTCTCATTTATTTTTGTTTTATAGTCGTTGTACACCGTGTTGTCATTTGGGTTTGTTGAGCCACCGATTGTGGGATTGAGACCGTCAAAAAAGGTTGTTGGGTAGCCAGGCACACCATAAAAATCTGCACGATTTGGGCCAGAACCGTCGGGTGTTTCATAACCATCCCCAATGTGCCATTCTATTATTGCAAGAGTAGTGCGATTCATCTCGTTCGCAAGAGTGTTCAATGCCCCTTCAGCACCCGGACAGTAGGGACACCATGTGCCTGTAAAGCATTCTGCAAGTACTGTTCTGGCTGTTGTATCTTTTGTCTCTGGGAGTTTGCTCTCAGCCCTGGTGCCACCACACATTATACTCCCTGCTGTACAGAGCAAAGCAGTTAGAAGCAAACACAATATTTTTACTTGCATTCGGAATCACCAGTTACCTATATAGACATACAGATATACAGATATATAAAACGGTCTGTGCACACGCGCTTATATGCTCAACAGATAAAAACAGATAAATATAACGGAGGAATAGGGTAGAATTGAAGGATGTGTGAATATGGCTGACAAAATAAGGATTGGAATAGTAGTGAGTGAATTCAACTATGACATCACAATGATGATGCTGGAACGGGCGAAGGCACATGCCAATTTCCTTGGCATAGAAATAGCAGAAGTAGTGACGATGCCAGGGGTGTATGACCTCCCAATTGCTGTGAAGAAACTTCTTAAGCGAAAGGATATTGATGGTGTAGTTGCACTTGGTGCGGTAATAAAAGGAGAAACAGATCATGACCAGATTGTGATGCAGAACGCAGCAAGAAAACTGGCAGACCTGAGTGTAGAGTATGAGAAGCCTGTGGGTCTTGGGATTTCAGGTCCTGGGATGAGCAGGTTGCAGGCAGAGGACCGTATTGAAAATGCAAAGAATGCGGTGGAAAGCGTGGTTAAGCAAATAAGGGCTTTGAAGGGACTGAACAAAGAGTGATGGAATGATTCTTGGCAATGCAAGAATTCTAGTTGAGAATTCCTCCCTGAAAAAAGATATGGGTATTTTAATTGAAAATGGAACCATTATAGAAATCGGAGATACACACACACTTAGGCAAAAACACAATGTGGAATTCTATGATTGCAGAAACAGGATTGTGATGCCTGGACTCGTGTGTGCCCATACACACACATACAGTGCGTTCGCAAGAGGTATGCCTGTTAAAACTCCACTCACAGATTTCCTGCACATTCTCAAAAATCTCTGGTGGAAGCTAGATTCAGTGCTTGATAGAGAGGCAGTGGAATATTCTGCCTGGGTTTCATTTATTGAGGGAGTAAAGCATGGAACAACCACTTACTTTGACCACCACGCAAGCCCTCAGTATATTGCAAATTCACTGGAAACTATTGGTGATGTGGCAAAAAAAGTGGGCATCAGGGCAAACCTGAGTTATGAAATCACTGATAGATATGGAGAGGAAAAAGCAATTGAAGCGATTAAAGAGAATGAAAAGTTTGTGAAATTAAATAGGAGCCAGATGCTCACAGGCATGATCGGATTGCATGCTTCCTTTACTCTTTCAGATGAAACACTGGCAAAAGTGAAAGAGATAAAGGCAAACACAGAAAGCGGAATACACATTCATGTTGCTGAGGATGTTGTGGACGAAAAATACACAATTGAAAAATATGGGTGTGATGTGGTCTCTCGCCTTGAAAAATTTGAACTCCTGGATGAAAAAAGTTTATGTGTGCACTGCATCCATCTCAGCGATGCGGAAATTGAGAAGCTTGCAGCAAGAGAGGCAAATATTGTACACTGTGCAGCATCCAACATGAACAACGCTGTTGGCTGGAGCAAAATCCCTCTGTTTCTCAGCAGGGACATGCCAGTATTCCTCGGAACAGACGGATTCACACACGACATGTTTACAGAGGCAAAAGTGTGCCATATTCTCCATAAATTTGCAACAGGAAAAACTACAGAGATGCCAGCAAGCAAAGCGTTTGAGCTACTCGCCGCAAATGCAAAACTTGCACAGAAGTTCTTTGGTGTAAATCTTGGGAAAATTGCAGAAGGGTATGCAGCGGATCTTGTGCTTATTGATTACAAAAACTACACACCTCTCAATTCCCTGAATTTTCCATGGCACTTTGTCTTTGGAATGGATGCAACCCAGGTTACTGATGTGCTGGTAAACGGAAGATTTCTGGTAAAAGACAGAAAATTATGGTTTGATGAAAATCCAATCATAGAGAAAAGCATAAAAATCTCAGAGCAAATCTGGGAAAAATTTGAGAAGGTGAATACATGAAAGAGTTGCATCTAGGCGTGGAAATTGCAGGACTGAAATTGAGGAACCCTGTGATCCCTGCTGCAGGACCACCAGTAAGAAATGGAGAGGCAATATTGCGATGTGCGCAGGGAGGTGCAGGTGCAATCGTAACCAAGACCATTTCCACAAAGCCCGCTGATGTACCAAGGCCCTGCATGGCAAAAACAAAAAGTGGATTTTTGAACACAGAACTCTGGTCCGAGCTTCCGCCCGAGCAGTGGATTGAAAAAGAATATAAGATTGCCAGAAGTGCAAAACTTCCAATGATTGTGAGCCTTGGCTATACACCAGAGCAGATCGGCGAACTTGCACCAAAGGTAAAGAATTATGCAGATGCCCTTGAACTTTCCACGCACTACCTTGGTTCAGACACGAAACCAATGGAGGAAGCAATAAAAGTTGCAAAGGAAACAGGGTTGCCAGTTATAATCAAACTTTCACCTAATGTTCCTGATATAAAAATGTTTGCAAGTGCTGCAGTGCGTGCAGGTGCAGATGCGATTACTGCTGTAAATTCCTTCGGTCCATGCTTTGGAGTGGATATTGAGACAGGAATTCCCTATATGGGTAGCAGAGAGTTCTATGGCTGGCTATCTGGAAGTGCAATCAAACCCATAGCGCTCAGATGTGTTTATGATATTGTTAGAACTGTGGATGTGCCTGTTATTGGCGTGGGGGGCATAGAAACTGGTAATGATGCTGTGGAATTCATAATGACAGGGGCTCATGCTGTTGGGGTTTGTACTGCAGCAATTCTTTATGGTCCTAAAGTATTTGGAAAAATTGCCAGCGAAATTGCAGCATTTATGCAGAGAAAGGGGTATTCTTGTGTGGATGAGATGCGTGGAGTTGCAATCCGAAACATGAAAAAACTTGAATTCAGAACATACCCAGTGCCGCCGAAAATTGATGAGGAAAAGTGCATTGGTTGCGGACTCTGTGCAATGAGCTGTCCATATCAGGCATTGAGTATTGTAGATAAAGTGGCAAAGGTGAACATTGAAAGATGCTTTGGCTGCGGACTTTGCATGAGCAGGTGCAGAGAAGTGGGTGTAAATGCAATTACCTTCTGAGTGCATACGCTATTATGGGGGCTAAATGATGTTGAAAATTTACAACACATTGAGTGGAAATCTGGAAGAATTCAAACCCAGAGAGCCAGGAGTTGTAAGAATGTATGTGTGTGGGCCCACGGTTTATGACTACTGTCATGTGGGGCATGCAAGGTCATATGTATGCTTTGACATCATCCGCAGATACCTGGAATATCTAGGTTATAGGGTGATCTTTGTCCAGAACTTCACAGATGTGGATGACAAGATAATTGCAAGATCAAATGAAACGGGTGAAGACCCTAGAAAACTTGCTGAACGGTTTATATCTGCGTTTTTTGAGGACATGCATCGCCTGAAGGTAAAGCCAGCAACATACTATCCTAGGGTCACAGAGCACATTTCCGAGATTATCAGTACGATTTCCAAACTCATTGAAAAAGGTTATGCATATGCATCAAATGGGAGTGTTTACTTCAGGGTAAAGAAGGCAAAGGCGTTTGGGAAACTTTCAAAACAGAACATTGAAAATATGCGAAATCTGGAGATAAATGAGGACAAGGAGGAGCCCTGGGATTTTGCACTCTGGAAAAAGGCAAAAGAAGGCGAGATTTACTGGGAGAGCCCATGGGGAAATGGAAGGCCTGGTTGGCATATAGAGTGCTCAGTTATGAGTATGCACTATCTTGGTGCGAGTTTTGACATTCATGGAGGTGGCATGGACCTAATCTTTCCACACCATGAGTGTGAGATTTTGCAATCCGAAGCTTACAGCGGCGCAGAGTTTGTAAAATACTGGTTGCATAATGGCTTTCTTACAATTAACAGAGAAAAAATGTCAAAGAGTCTGGGGAACTTCTTCACAATTCGTGAGGTGCTTGGAAGATTTGAGCCGGATGTTCTGAGATTTTTCATTGCCTATGCACATTACAGAAGCCCGATAGATTTTTCAGATATTGCGCTTGAGGAGGCAAAAGCCGCACTGAAAAGGTTGCGCACTACATATTCCAATATCCTCGCTGCGCTTGCAAAAGGTGAGTTTGGACTGGAAAAAGTAGATATTGCGAATTACCGCCAGAGGTTCTTTGATGCAATGAATGAGGATTTCAATACCAGGGAGGCTATTGCTGTGCTTTTTGAGCTTTCTTCAGTGCTCAACGAGAATATGCAGCATCTGGATATGTTTTCGCTGAGCCAGGCACTTCATTTCTATAATGAGTGTTCTGCAATTTTAGGAATTGATTTTGAGAAGAAAGGGGATGCTGACAGATTTATTGAATTCATTCTCGAGATGAGGGCGGAGGCTAGGAAACGGAAGGAATGGGATGTGGCAGATAGAATCCGTGCGAAATTGCGGGAACTGGGTGTTGAGATAGAGGACACTGCTCAGAGCACAAGTTGGAGATATGTGTAGTCACCTAATTTTTCCTTCGCGACTCCTTGCTGTGTCCCCTGCCCCTCAATGCAATCTCATACATCCTAGCAATAACCGCAGGTGCATCGGTATAGTTTCTGGCATAAGCTTTCAGGATTACATCAAACATTTCAAAGTTCTCAGCATGTGCACTCAAAAAAGCCTCCTGGAGCAAATGCAAATCCACACCCTTTGCTTCAATGCTTGCAGTTTTCTCTCCGAGACTGAAATCAATGAAATAGAGTTTGCCAGAATGTAAAATCATGTTTGAGGTCGTCAGGTCACCATGAACAATATTATTTCTGTGCAGTCTGGCAACATTCTCCCCTATCATTCCCAGCACTTCTATCTTTTCCTCCAAATCCATGCTTGTAATACGGTTTTTCAGATTTTTAGCATCAATATATTCCATAACTATTTTGAACTCTTCCACATCATAGATCAGGGGTACGCTAACACCCGCAATTCTTGCAGCATGCATCAATTTTGCTTCTGCCTTTGTTCTTGCTGCCCTCAACTCAAGGTCAATTTCCTTATGTCTATACCCTTTAGGTATGCGGTCTTTTGCTACTGCATCCAGTGAAAAAAATTTTGTTCTGTAAATTACTGATTCTGCACCTTTTGCAATAATCTCCTCCATTCCTGCTTGCACCCCTAAAGAATTCTTGTGCCTGCCGCATAATATTTTGATTCTATCTGTTTTCCAGCTCCAATCTTGCAATCCTCACAGATTACTGCACCTGGATTTATAGAACAATTTATTCCCACTTTTGTATCGTCCCCAATTACCGCACCGAATTTTCTAAGGTGTGTGGGCACTTTTTCTCCCTGCACATATGAATGAATTTCTCTGCCATCCAGTCGTAAATTTGCAATTTTTGTACCTGCACCAAGGTTTACACGAAACCCAATAACACTGTCGCCCACATAATTGAGATGGGGTGCATTTGAATTTGACATTATTATTGAATTTTTTATCTCACTGGCATTTCCTATATGCACATTGTCTCCAATGTAGGTGGAAGGGCGGATATATGCGTTCGGGCCTATCCTGCAATTCCTGCCAATGTAAACAGGGCCAACGATATAACTTCCTGATAGCACAACCGTGCCTTCTCCAATTACCACATTTCCTTTCACTACTGCAAATTCCTCCACCTCTCCCTCAATTTTCCTTGTAATCTTCTGGAGTAACCACTCATTTGCTCTCAATAATTCCCAGGGCTTACCGATATCCAACCACATTCCCTGAGTTTTCGCACAAACAACCTTTCCCATAGTTGCCAGATAATTGATTGCATCTGTAAGTTCATATTCATTTCTTGGAGATAACTTTATTTGGTCTAGAGCGGTAAAGATCTCGGGAGTGAAAAAATAGATGCCAGCATTGATTAGATTTCCATTAAACTTTGCCTTTTCATGAATTTTCACTACATTCTCCCCTTCACACTCAATTACACCATATTCTCCTCTCCCTGCTCCTTCCACTCCACAAACCACATTTTTTCCACTTTTTCCTTTTTCTATTACCTCTTTCAGCATGTTTTCTTCAAAAACAATATCCCCGTTTATACATAAAAACTCCTCATTGCAGAAATTTCTTGCAGATTTAACTGCATCTCCCGTGCCAATAGGCTTATCCTGGCGAATAAGTGTTACATCCTTGCACATCTCATAAAAGAGGGTTTCGTAAGAATGGACAACAATTCCCACTTCCTCAATTCCGTTTTTTTTGAGATATTCCAGTATATGCATAATTATTGGCTTTCCACCAGCAGGTAACAGGGGTTTGGGTATTTTTGCAGTGAGGGGTTTGAGCCGTTTACCAGCACCAGCTGCAAGCACTATTGCCTTCAACTTATACACCTCTCAACCAGAGATGCAATCATTCCATAAATCTTTTCGCATTTATCTGCATCTTCGCATTCAACTGTAATCCTAATTTTTGGCTCAGTGCCAGAAAATCGCACAAGCACGCTAGCATCCTCAAACTGCAATTTTATTCCATCCAGTGTATTACTCCTCCCACCCAGTTTTGTGAGCGCGGCTATTACCTCAGGCTCTATTGCATTCCTCCGCTCCTTTGGATACCTTAAGCTTCCTTTCTTTATTTTCAACACTGGCACCCTACTAGCAATTTTAGAAACTGGTTCATCAGCTTCTGCAAGGAATTTCACGCCAGCATATATTCCATCTGGACAATATGAATGCTGCGGGAAAATAAAAGTGCCGGAGGGTTCTCCACCAAACACACCATTTATCTCCTTTAGCCTTGCACTCACAAAAACATCTCCTGTCTTTGTAATTTCCACTCTATCATCACCCAGAATTTTATTCAGAACAATTGTACTATCTATGCTTGCTACAACCTTACCCTCAGAAAACTCGGAGGCGAAAATGCAGAGCAGCACCTGTGGGTCAATAAAATTTCCTTTCTCATCTATCACTGCCAGTCTATCTGCGTCTCCATCGTGTGCAATACCCACATCGCATTTTTCAGAAACCACTGCATTTGCCAGAGCAATAAGGTTTTCTTTACTGGGCTCACTCTCTCGCCATGGAAATGTTCCATCTGGCTGTGCATTCAGGGAAAGCACATCACACCCTAATTTTCTTAGAATTAAAGGAGTGAAAAGCCCTGCAGTTCCATTACCAGCATCCACTGCAACTCTTTTTCCGATTTTTCCGAACTCAGAGAGAATTTTTTCAATGTATTTCTCTTTCAGCCACTCACATTGCAAGTACCTTCCAACCATGGAATAACCTGGGTTCCTGAATTCCATTCTATCTATTCTCTCCTCAATTTCCTCCATTTGTCTGATAGAGAAACCTGAGCCGTCTGCATTTATGAGCTTGATTCCATTGTATTCTGGTGGGTTGTGGGAAGCAGTAATTACCACGCCGCAATCAAAATCTCTTGCGAGAAATCCCACCACGGGTGTGGGTACCACTCCTATGTCAACCACATTACTCCCGCTTGCCAGCATTCCAGCAATTACACTTTTTGCAATCATTCTGCTCGTAGTTCTTGTGTCGGTTCCGATGATTACTCTACCATATCCACTCCCGATTGCTCGCCCTGCAGCAGAGGCAAGTTCTGTTGTGAGTTCTGCATTCACTATTCCCCTGATACCCGAGCTCCCGAAGTAATGCATCTTAATTTTTAAATGGGAAGGGTTATATATATATATCCCCAGGCATTTAGTGAATTTTACCTTTCGTCTAGGGGGTATCCATATTACAAAAACTGCAGTTGTTGCCATTGGAGGCAATGCAATACTTCGGGCAGGGCAGAAAGGAAGTGCTGAGGAGCAGTTTGCAAATCTCAATAACAGTATGCCTTACCTTGTCAGATTGATAAAGGATGGCTACGATATTGTAATTACTCACGGAAACGGACCACAGGTAGGGAATATCTTGCTCCAGAATGAACTTGCAAAAACGCAGGTACCTCCCATGCCCCTAGATGTTTGCGGTGCAATGTCGCAGGGACTTCTGGGCTATATGATTCAGCAAACACTTACAAATCTGCTGGCGAGAGAAGGGCTAAAAAAATGTGTGGTTTCCGTTGTTACCCAGGTGGTTGTGAGTAAAGATGATCCAGCATTCAAAAATCCGACAAAACCTGTCGGGCAGTATTATCCAGAGGAAGTTGCGAAACAGCTTATGCGCGAAAAAGGGTGGGTGATGAAAGAAGATAAGGCAAGGGGGGGTTTCAGAAGAGTAGTACCTTCACCAGAGCCGATTGATATTGTGGAGAAAGAGGCAATAAAACGCCTCGTATTTGCTGGCGAAAATCAAGAGTATGTGGTGGTTGCAGCTGGAGGGGGTGGAATCCCAGTGATAAAGACAGATGAAGGTTACAGAGGTGTTGAAGCGGTAATTGACAAAGACCTGGCTTCAAGTGTGCTTGCAAACGCAATTGATGAAAAATTTTTCATAATTCTCACTGATGTGGACCGTGTGTATCTCAATTTCAGAAAGGCAGAGGAGAAAGCAGTTGCGCATCTTACACTCTCTTTAGCAGAAAAATATTATGAGGAGGGACAGTTTCCAGGCGGGAGCATGGGTCCCAAAGTACTGGCCGCAATAAGATTCCTCCAGCGTGGCGGTGAGAAGGTGCTGATAACATCTGGTGAGAGACTAAGGGATGCACTAGAAGGCAGAACAGGAACTGTAATAACAAAATAAGGGCAAGCCTGTAAGGCAAACACTCGTTTGGGGGAGAGAGTCAACTTAACACCTCCTTGATCCAATAATTTGTAAACCCAGCGAATGATTCTATCCACCGTTGCAAGCATTTTACCTTTGCAGAGTTCAGCCATTCTTTTAAGGATTACCAGTTATCCCATCCCTCTATGTAAACCTATGTTTAAGAGGGGGATGGGATTGGGAGTATTTAACCCTTAAGTTGACAGTCTCCTCCCCAATAATTCAGATAGCTTTTTGATCACAAACATAGCTACCTGGGATTTTATTTCTTCCCTTGTGCCTTGCAATTTCAACTCAAAAATTACAGGCGGTACCTGTGGTTCCCAGCAGAAACCCACAAATACCTTTCCCACATCTTCCTGCCGCACATTTTTCCCAGGAGAGGCGTATCCAGTTGTAGCAATTCCTATATCTGCGTTTGCAAGAACCTTTACGTTAACACACATTTCTGCACACACTTCTCTACTAACCACACCATATTTCTCCATTGTATGCTGTGCTACACCTAAAATGCGTTCCTTTGCCTCTTTCGTGTACGCTACCATCCCAAGCACAAAGAAACCAGAAGCCCCAGGAATATCTGTAAAAACATCTGAAATATGCCCTCCTGTACATGATTCAGCCACTGCAATTTTCAATCTCCTTGCTTTAAGCATCTCACTTAGCTCGCTTATCTCCCGCATACCATTCACTGAGTGCCTTCAATCTCTCCACACCCTTGATTTCCCTCATGTAATTGGAAATTTCTTCTGGAACAAGGGATTCCCATTTTTCACCATTAACCATTTTCTGCCGTATTTTACTTGATGAAAAGGTTTCTCTATCATATACTGGCACTGGCTTCACAGTATATCCTCTCTTCGCAAACAGTAATTCAGTTAAGGGGTTGCTTGCAAACACTATGTCAAACTTTGGAGTGAAAGATTCCACATGAGATACCCACAGATTATGATTGTGTACATCTGGAACAGGGATTATATACAAAGTAAGAGCCTTCACTTCCTTCCGAAACACTCTTATAAGCATTTCATAGCGCTCACCAGCGGTAAAGGGGTTCTCAAGTGTATGGCTATACTGCGCACTTCCTATTATTAGAATCAATTCATCACATCTTTTCAACACAAAATTAATTACTTTCTGGTGACCTATATGCAGTGGCTGAAACCTCCCTATAAACAGTCCCCTCATAGTTCCGGCTCCATGTCCTCAACTTCTTCTATGAATTCATCAATATGTGGACACTTCATTGTGAGAAAGTATTTACAGTGTTCGCATGCCCCATCGTCCAGTAAAGGGTCCATTGCATCATTAAATACATAACATACCAGTACTTCCTTTAAATCAGGCACTCTTTTTTTTGGCTCTAGTTTCTTTCTTCCCTTCCTCACTGCCAATTCAAACACCCCTGTTCGGTGTCTCTTTTGGCTGCGTGATTGTGCTCAGTGGTGTCTCAGAAACATAGCTCATTAACTTTTTCAGAAGCGATTCTTTCTTTGGTCCAACAAGTGCCACCTTAAGCACATCGCCCAGCGTGGACACTGGCACAATCTCTATTTTGTCCTTGTATTTTTCGTCAATGAGCACATCCCTGAGATTTTCTTTGGGAATTATCACCTTCTTGATACCTGCTTCTGCAGCAGCCTCAATTTTTGCGGTAATACCTCCAACTGGCAGCACATTTCCTCGGACATCAAGAGAGCCTGTCATTGCAACATCTTGCAGTACCTCAACACCTGCAAGTGCAGAGATCACTGCGGTTGCAATAGAAACCGAGGCAGAATCGCCCTCCACACCTTCATATGTACCTATAAACTGTATGTGAATATCATGGTTAGATATGTCCTCCCCAGTGTATTTTTTTATCAGTGCAGCTACATTCTGCACAGCCTCCTTTGCAATTTCTCCAAGCTTACCTGTGGCAATTATCTTACCACCATATTTTGTAAGTGAGGGTGTCACCTCAGCCACAATTGGGAGCACTACACCAGAATATTCTGCCATTGAAGTGTTTGCACCAATGGCGGCAAGTCCGTTCACTACACCCACAGCGGAGCCACTCACAGAAAATATCCTGTAATCCTTCTTTCTCTCAAGGTATTTATCAGCAATTTGCTGCTCCACACTCTTTGATTTTGATTTTGCAGCCAGAACATGCTTTACACTCACAAATTCCGCATGCTCCGCCTTTGCAATATCCCCTGCCACACGAATCAAGCCTCCGAGTTCTCTCAATCTCAGTGTCAACTGTCCTTTCCTACCTGCCCTTCTCTGCGCCTCCCTGATTATTTCTGCAACTGCCATCTTGTCAAAATGCGGAATCTTGCCATCCTTGACAACTTCCTGCGCAACAAATCTTATCAATTTTTTACGGTTTTCATCTGTATCGGGCATAATATTATTCATGTACACTTCGTAACCATAGCCACGAATTCTTGAACGCAATGCTGGGTGCATGCCTTGAATTGCGTCCACATTGCCTGCAGCCACCAGTACAAAATCACATGGAACTGGCTCCGTCTTTACAAGGGCACCAGCAGAGCGCTCGCTCTGCCCCACAATTGAAAATTTCTTCTCCTGCATTGCTGTAAGGAGTGAGTGCTGGCTCTCCATTTTCAGCATATTTATCTCATCTACAAACAAAATACCTTTGTGGGCTTTGTGAATTGCACCTGCCTCTACCCTTTCATGTGGTGGAGTTTCAAGACCACCTGATTGAAATGGGTCATGCCGTACATCCCCTAAGAGTGCACCAGCATGGGCACCAGTGGCATCTATGAAAGGTGGTGCATCTGTGGGAGTGTGTGAAACAAGAAGTTTAGGAATATGGATATTCTCAGTTTTTGGAGTGACAACTCGCAAGGCAATTATGAGCATGGCGACTGCAACAATACCTGCGAAAAGCACAATAGGGTCAAAAGTCCATTGTGTAGTTGTGGTTCCTGTAGCATTATCATAAACGGGTGTGCTCTTGAAAGAAAGGAAAACCGCTACCATTACCACAATCGCAATTATCAGCAGGAAAAAGAGCCCTTTCTGCGCTTTCTTTTCCTCCGCCTCCCTTTTCGCATTCTGGACTATTTCCTTCCCCCTGCCTGCAGGCACTGTTCTGATGAGTGGCTCATTAGGATCCGCCTGGTTGTAATAGACTAGTATATCCTCAAGTTCCTCTTTAGGCAGAAAATCTACCATTGAGCGTGCAAGCATGGAT
This sequence comes from Thermoplasmata archaeon, assembly GCA_049970095.1. GTDB lineage: Archaea > Thermoplasmatota > Thermoplasmata > Lutacidiplasmatales > SKW197 > SKW197. Next base: position 17,675 of record JBMFNP010000038.1, read on the forward strand.
TTTCCTGTGCCAGGGTCACCTATCAGAAGCACATGCCTTTTCTGGCTTGCTGCCTTTTTTACAATATCCACTGCTTCATCCTGTCCTATCACCTGGTCTGAAAGCAGTGGTGGAACTTCAATATCCTTTGTTGTATTGAAATTCTGGGACGCTATCCATATATCTACAGGTGGTAATTCTGCCTCAGACACATTTTACATATAATTTTACATAAAGATAAAAGTTTCTGAAGAGGAACATAAAAATTCATGGTTTTGAAATACTGTGGGTAATTGATGTGCCAATGACAAACACATCATCTACAAACACGCCTTTGTCATAGCTTGCACTTGCATAGTGGATGGCATCTGTCTCGCTACCTGTTGCATTTGTAAACACTCGGATACGCAAAATCACCGTGTTCCCTGCAAATCCGCTTAAATCACAGTTCAAGCGCACTAGGGTGAATGAGGGCACCCAGTCATATACACTTGCAGTGTCTGCATTTGCTGCTCTGATATATGTCCAGTTTGTCTTATACAGCGTCCCTCTAACTCCTGAATACCGCTGCGGTAACTCACCACCTCCCATATCTCCGTTCACACCATAATAGCCCCTTGTCTCTACATTTGTCAGATCTTTCCCGCTGTATCCCCACCCCATTCTTACTCCATAGGTTATTGAATACCATGTCTCTCCAT
>JBMFNP010000039.1:0-16823 GCA_049970095.1 Thermoplasmata archaeon
CAATTATCTCCCAGTCCTTCCAGGAATAGAAGAGGTGAGATGGCAGCGGTGTGAGCACATCCTCCAAATCTGGATCTCTACCAAACAAGTCAAGTTTAAGGTTTACTGTGGCATTGACTGCTTCTGTGGTGTTCCACACATGCCAGAGTATCTGCCATGGATAGTTCACTGGACGCATCCATACATCCACATCCCTCAATCTTTCATGCCAGATTGTGAATTCTATATAACCATCTCTTACATCTCCATTTATCTCCACATTTTTTACATATGCAATTGTGCTATTTAAATCATGCAGATTGTAGGCTGGAAGCGTATAATTCAATATGTAAGGCACAGGCGGTTCTGGCACAAAACCGCTGAAGGAAATGGCATGCGTTGTGATTGCCTCATACCCATCAAGGAGCGCATCACCATCTGTATCGTGGGAAAATGGATTGCTCTCATAAATATCCACCTCCTCACCATCTAACAATCCATCTGCATCACAATCCCCCACTGCCATCCCCGGGCTTCCATCTGCAACCGGTTCTCTGAAATCCCTGGTGAATGCACTGAGAAGAATAACCTCCCTGTAATCATTTATGCCATCACCGTCTGTGTCATTGTTTGTTGCATTCGGGTCCGCAAAACCACTCTCAATCACAACACTTTCCATCAGCAAAGAAAGATTGTTTGCACTCAGCGTGAAATTCTCGTTCTGGCTCTTGCAGAATTTGAAATCTGCGATTACATTGCTCACATTTTCCTCGTAAATCTCAATCCTTGTGTTCATGAAGAAAGATGCAGCAATCAGTTCGTTCACCTCAATGTCGGCGCTCCCATTTGCCTCCCAGTAGCCACTTTCTGGCATCCTATACCCAGAATACCTTGAGAGTGTTGCATTCCGATTTATTATTGCATAGAATTTGCCAGTGGTAAGCTCATAGCCACTCAAAACAATGGTGTGCAAGTAAATCTCAGTAACTGTGTTTTTATTGCCATCCAGTAATCCATCGTTATCGCTGTCAGGATCATTCGGGTCAGGTTCATACAGATCAACCCTTCCATTGCGGTCTGCATCCTCTGTACCATCTATAAGCCCATCACTGTCTGTGTCTGGGTTTAGAGGGTCTGTTGTTGTATTCGGGTCAAAATCACACTGCCAATCAGGTGCTGTGCCATTTCCCTGGGGATTTATGAGCCCTATTTCAAGCCCATCTGTGAGCCCATCGCCATCTGTATCTGCAAGGCAGGGGTCTGTCTCCACTGGTTCAACAGCACCATCTCTGTTTGTGTCCTCATTTCCATCAGTTATTCCATCATCATCAGTATCATCATCAATTGCACATGTTGTGGTATTTGGGTCATTGTCAGGAACAAAAAGGGCTGAATCTGTGTTATTGCCTTGTGGAAAAACAAGTCCTGCTTCCAGTCCGTCAGAAAGAAGATCACAATCAGTATCCCAGCAAACTGGTGAACTCCCTATTACCTTTATTTCAAAACCATCCCACAAACATTTGCGCAGATGCATTCAGAATCCAGTCGTTAGAAGGATTTCCACCCACACAACCATCCATCTTTGCTTTAATGTCATTCTCCATTTTGTCAATAAATTCCACATAATTTCCATCAAGCAGCAGGGATTTCGCCGCCATGATTTTGTTATGGAATGCATTCTTTCGCTGCTCTGCCGGTGGCTTGAAATATTCGTCAGGTAAGCACTGGATTTTTGCATCTAGAATATCAAGAAGCGAAAAAATATCGTTGTCTTCGTTTTCTTTAGCCAGAACATTGCTTTCTTCATTTGCCTCGCTTACATCAGCAGTTGCTTGGACACCAGAGAGATTAATGCTAACCACTTCAATAGCACCTGTACACACAATCATGCACAATATTCCCATAATGGAAACAACTTTTACTTTATCCATATTTCAATCACCTCAAGAAAAAATGGCTTTTATTGGATGTAAATGTTTCGGAGGAACGAGGGCGCAGAAAAAATTAGAGAGCTTGTGAAAAGTGGGAAATCATAGAATAAATCTACACGCCCGTGTGTCATGTTAGAATAGAACACCCAATAAGAATATATACACCATTTCAATATTAGGTCTCAGATTACCGCAGTGTAAGTGAAAGGTGATCAGCATGCTAGGAAAAAATGTGGGACTTGTGCTTGCACTCATAATATGTGCGGCAACTTCAATGAACACATCATGGTATTCTCATGATGTAATGACTGGAACTATAGAAATGATTGAAGTGCATAATGTAATGGACAGCACTCCCAGGGACTCAATGGTGATTCAGCCTAACCCAGGAGATATGAAGGATACATATATTTCTTCAAACTCCGCCCTGCAGACGATGAACTTTGGAATTTCAAATATTCTTAAGGTAAATGGAACCCAACCCGAAAAAGTGCTTCTGCAATTTCCAATTTCAATGCCTTCTGGAAGTGTGATTACAGCTGCCACGCTGAAACTGTACTGCACATATGCAGAGAACCCGAGCGAAGCCCTTTCTGTTGGCTGCTACAAGATGCTCAAATCATGGGAAGAGGGATACGGAAACGGCACCTCTTCACCCGGTGCTACATGGTATGCAAGAGATGCCAACAATAACTGGCAAAGTCCAGGCATGGCTGCAGGTACGGATTATGAGAGTACACCAGTCTCAACCACCAATGTAGCAAGTGCGTCTATATGGTATTCCTGGAACATAACATCGGTTTTCAGTGAATGGGTGTACGGAATTTCACAGAATTACGGAGTGGCACTCATGACAAACTGGGGCAGTGGGAAATATTTTAATTCTTCTGATAGCGGTGTGCATCAATACTGGCCAAAAATTGAAGTCTCATATTATATAGATACAACACCGCCAGTAACCACGGCAACAGTGATAGGGACGCAGGGTGCAAATGGCTGGTATGTATCCAATGTGGTCGTAAACCTCTCAGCGTCTGATTCTGGAATAGGCGTGGATAAGATTTACTACCGAATTAACTCTGGGCAATGGCAGGAATACACTTCCAATCTTAGCTTTGCGTCTGAGGGCGTGTACAATATAAGTTACTATGCAAAAGACAAGGTAGGGAATACAGAAACTACAAAATCTGTAACTGTGAAAATAGATCTTAGTCCAGGAAACACAGAGGCGTATCTCACGGGTAGTGTGGGTGCAAATAACTGGTATGTGTCCCCTGTCACTCTCACACTTCAGGCAACAGATAGCTCATCTGGCATAAACAAAACATACTATAAATTAAATACCTCTTTCGTGTGGCTACAATATACTGCACCTATTACCTTTACAAATGATTCGGAGTACACAGTAGAATTTTGTTCGCTAGACAATGCCGGTTTTAATGAAACACCAAAAAGCATAAATTTCCGAATAGACAAAACTGCGCCAAACACCACGAGCACTGTAACTGGTACATCAGGTGAAAATGGCTGGTATGTTTCCGAGGTGAGCGTTAAATTAAGTGCTTTAGATAATTCTTCAGGTGTTACTGAAACCTACTACAGATTGAACGCCACCGACAATTGGATATTATATACTCAGGAGTTCTTAATTTCGTCAGAAGGAATATACATGCTCGAGTATTATTCCATTGATAGTGCTGGGAACAATGAGGGTGTGAAGCAGAGAGAGATTAGGATAGACCTCACACCTCCTGAAGTACAATTGAGCATTACAGGTTCTTTTGTGTATTCTGGCTGGTATAATTCCACAGTGAATGTATCAATTACAACAACAGACCTTTCAGGCATATCTCAAATTTTATACAGTGTTGATGATGGAACATGGCAAAACTATACAGTTCCTATAAAACTTTCTGATGGTGTGCACGCATTTTCCTATCAGGTCAAAAACGGTGCTGGGTTAATAACTACAAATACTACCGAAATAAAGGTAGATACACAGGCACCTGTGTCCGAGGCACATCTTACAGGCACGCTGGGTGCATATGGCTGGTATACTTCAGATGTGATTGTGAATCTTTCTGCAACAGACAATATCTCAGGCGTTGATGAAATTGCCTACAGATACGGAGAAGGGTATGAATGGGAAAACTATACCCATGAATTGTATATTAGCACAGAGGGCACAACAGTGATAGAATTCTTTGCAAGGGATGTTGCTGGTAATCTGGAGACAGTAAAATCCATTACCATAAAGATTGACTCCACACCACCCAGGACCAATTACAACATTTCAGGAAAGGAGGGGGAGCGAAACTGGTATACAGGAAGAGTTTCACTTAAGCTTCTCCCAGAGGATGCCACTTCTGGCGTAACAGAAACTTTCTACAGGATTGGTGCTACAGGTGACTGGATAAGATATGTCTCTGATTTAACATTTGACGATGGTACATATGAGGTGTTTTTCTATTCTGTGGATACTGCAAGGAATAAAGAAGTAGTTAAAAATGTTTCATTCAAGGTGGATACGATTCCCCCTGATGTAAAACACACACCAATTACAGAGGCACTCTATTCCGAGGAGATTCAGATTTCTGTCACTATTTCTGAATTTGGGAGTGGAATTGCAGATGCCAGGTTATACTACAAGAACCCTGCCTGGGGCTCATACAGGGATGTGAAAATGTCCACTTCTGATGGTAAAACATACACTGCGACAATTTCAAAGGATGATGCAACACTGGATGGGCTTCAATATTACATTGAAGTGAAGGATAATGCTGGCAATACTGTCCGCCTGCCCTCTGGTGGAAACAATGCACCGTACTTCATAAATGTACACATAAATTACTGGTACCTCCTTCTCTTGATCCCGCTTATACTTCTGATTGTGTTTATTGTGTTCAAGAAACTGGACTACTGGGACGACTTTGTGGATATGTTCAAACCAAAGAAAAAGGAGGTTGCGAAGGAAGAGAAACCAAAAGCCCCACCAACGGTAAAGTGTGCAAGCTGCGGGTATCCAATTCCACACGAAACGGTGAATCAGTCATTTGTATGTCCATCATGTGGTGCAGTGTTCCATCCTGCGTGTGCTTCCAGATTAACAAGCTGTCCAAACTGTAACAATCCGATTCACTGAGCGCACAAAAAAGGTGCCGCTCTGATCGCCCATCAGTCATCATAGATCAGCATTTGAGTTTACATCATTGCGGCAGCAGGATATAGAGCAATTGAGATAAATAGATTGCTCTCTTATTTGGATACTCCCCTGGAAGCCTCACAAGAGCCGAATATTCCGAAGTAAGATTAATTTAGTCCCATATCTCTCCATGTGGTGATGACACTTGAAGAAGAAATCAAACAGGTGGAGGAAGAACTCAAAAACACAAAATATAACAAGAAAACCCAGCACCATATTGGCAGGTTAAAGGCAAAACTTGCAAGGTTACAGGATGAACTGGAAAAACGCAGAAGTTCTGGTAGTAGCAGAGGGAAACAGGCATACGCGGTGCGAAAATCAGGTAATGCCACAGTTGCACTTGTTGGATTTCCAAGTGTTGGAAAAAGTACACTTTTGAACAAAATTACGGATGCGGAAAGCAGGGTTGGAGCATATGATTTCACAACACTCACAATAATTCCAGGAATGCTTGAATATAGAGGTGCAAAAATTCAGATGGTGGATATGCCAGGCATTATTTCAGGTGCTGCGAAGGGGAGGGGTAGGGGTAAGGAGGTTATATCAGTGGCGCGCACTGCAGACCTCGTTGCACTCACATGTGATGTGTTTGAGTACCATGTGGATGTGCTCGTGAATGAACTGCGTGCTGCTGGTATTCGTTTGAATGAAAAAAAGCCAGATGTGGCAGTAACAAAAAAGGAGAAAGGAGGGATTGAGGTGCACAGCATACTCACACTCACACATCTGGATGAACATCTTATAAAGGACATTGTGCGTGAGATGGGATACATAAATGCGGATGTGGTGATAAGGGAAGATGTGACTGCTGACCGCTTGATTGATGCACTTTCCGAAAACCGCACATACATACCTGCGATATGCATTCTCAATAAGATTGATTTATTGGATGAGGCAAGTGTGCGCAAAATTGTACAAACTATTGAAGCAAAGGGTTTTGAAACTGTGCCAATTTCATGTGAAAAAGAAATTAATCTGGATTTGCTTAAAGAAAAAATATACTCAAAACTGGACTTTGTGCGTGTCTATATGAAACCGCAAGGTGGGGAAATTGACTATAAAGAACCATTGATTCTTCGGAGGGGTGCCAGAATAGTGGATGTATGCGATGCAATTCACCGTGAGTTCAAGAAACGGTTTAGATATGCCTGCATCTGGGGAAAAAGTGCAAAACACCCGGGACAGCGTGTGGGCTTAACACACCTTCTGGAAGATGAAGATGTGGTTACCCTTGTACTCCGCCCGGAATAAAAGGATTAGAGAGAGAGTTTCATTTTCTGCCTGTCGATTTTGATACCTGCAGGGGTTATCATAATCAGGTTCTTTGCAATCCCAGCAATATCTCCACCCGTCTCTTTGAGTGCATTTTTGAGTTCTACAGTGACGCGCTTCATTGTTATCTGGTCGTTTGCAATTGAGGTCACATCTAGAATGAGGAGATTGCCTTTGTAAATCTCGCTCAGCACTGCATTTACATCTTCGTATCTGATTATGTCTGCAAGTCGCACAACTGCCTTTGCAGGTTGAAGTGCACTTGCCTCATCTTCAAACACCATCTGTCCCAGATCAATGTATGTGCCTGGCTCAGCTACAGCACTTTCCCCTCTTAAACTTTTAAGCGGATTTTTCTTCAACAATCCTGTCATTTTATTCACCTTTGAAGGTAATTAAAATAGGTGGATATATACTTTTTTGCTTCGCAACGCATCTCCCAAACAAATATATATTTCAGATTCTTTACTCCGGATATAACAGGACAACTGCTGTCTGGTGAAACTATGGCGAAGGAGGAAAAGCCTATGAAATCCGAGGAGGATTTTCTCAGGACATTGCAGGAGAAAATAACCAAGAAGGTGGAGGGTTCTGACTTAAAGCCAGGCAGAATATATGTGGTATATGAATCCAAGCCGAAATTGAGTTATGCACTTTTCCAGGATTTGCAGAAGATGGGGAGAGTGGGGATCTGCGTTTCCAGAAATAGCGCTGAGAGAATCCTTGAGGAATACAATGTAAAGCCAGAAATATTTATCTGGATTACAGGAATAGCAGGAAAAAACAATCTTCCACCTACAAGCATAGGAATTCTCACAAGATACCTTGCAGAAACAATTGAAAAAAAGCCAGGTTGTGCAGTACTAATTGATGCCCTTGACACCCTCATTCTGAATAACAAATTTCAGCCAGTTATGAGGATGGTGGAAACCATTTATGACCAGGTGATGCGCACAAATTCCATTTGCATCATTCCTGTAATGAAAGAGACCCTTTCAACACAGGATCTTGCATATTTAGTAAGAAACCTGGAAGTCATTGAGTAAAACATACTTTCATCATAATCGCCCATCCTGGACTCTGAAAATCTGCTCTCCAGAGCCAACAAATGTGCCATCTGTGAGATAAACTTCAGAGCGGGTTTTGCTCATAAATCTCCATGAAACCATGAATCCATCTAATAGAGGGTTGTTTATCTCTCGCATGCCTACAAGCTCATTTGCGGATGGTATTACCATAAGGGTTTTTGCGTTTCTGAGCCCGAATTTTTTTCTGAATGCTGCATTCACACATGCAATAAGCCAGCATCTCTGGACTTTTGCTTTTCCAAGCCCATCAACAAACTTGAGAGAAGGATGCATATGCCCGCAAACAATTTTTCTGCAATCCTTAATTTGTGCACCTGGATACCTGTGCCCATGCAAAAATGCAGTGCTCCCTGCTCTGAAACTACCAGTAATTTTCACAAAATCTGGCAGAACATTTTCAATCCCTCCATCATGATTGCCTTTAACCACCACAATCTCATCAAAATGGGTTTTAAGTGTCATAAAGAAGCGTGTAATCCCTTTTTTCTCCGCATGTGTGCACCCACCTATTGTGTGCTTCACATCACCCAGATGCAACAGTTTTTTTACATTCCATGCCCTTGCAATTTCCAAAAGATTGCCTGCAATTCTTTCTGCACAATCTTGCACTACAAAACCAGATTTTCGCAGATGGTGTTCTATCCCGAAATGTGTATCTCCGATTATCAACATGTTTTTGTGAATTAAAAACGGAGTTCCAAACAGGATTTTCATTTTTTCCTTAATTCATCAAGGAGTTCTTTAGCCCTGTCCATGCGAATCTTTCTTTCAGCCACAAGTTTTTCAGCGATAATGTCAATCTCCTCACCCACAGCCCCCACCGACGCAGCTATGTTTCTTGCATGCAAGCCCATATGCCCCTTCTGGATACCCTCTGTAGCCAGTGCACGTAGCGCTGCAAAATTCTGTGCTAAGCCGACACTTGCCATCACCTGTGCAAGTTCTTGTGCGCTCTTTACCCCTAAGATTTTGATTGCAGTCTTTGCAATTGGATGTACTGCAGTTACTCCGCCTACAAGTCCAACAGCCAGAGGAAGTTCAATTGTGCCTACAAGGTCTCCAGCACTATTTTTCTCATATTTTGTGAGGGGTTTATATGTGCTATGGGCATAGAATGCATAGGAATGTGCACCTGCCTCAAGCGCCCTGAAATCATTACCAGTAGCGATTGCAACAGCGCTGATACCATTCATTATCCCTTTGTTGTGTGTAGCACATCTGAAGGGATCAACCTCTGCAAGTTCATAGGCGTCAAGAATTGCCTCAACCACATCTGTACCAGAAAGTCCCTCTTCTTCCTTTGCAAGCAATTCCTTCTTGAAGATAGCCCTAGCTCTTGCCAATCTGTAAACTGCAAGGTTTGAGATGATTCTTAGCACAACTTTTCCACCAGTGAGTTTTTCTAAAAATGGTGCCACCGCTTCTGCCATTGTATTAACTGCATTTGCACCCATGGCATCTTTTGTGTTCACGAGGAGGTGCATTACCACAAATGTGCCTCTCCTACTTTCAAGAACCCTTACATTAATGTCCCTAGCACCACCACCCAGTTTTACAAGCACAGGGTCCTTTTCATTTGCCATTGCAAGAATTTCATCTTTATGCTCAATTATTCGCATTTTCGCACCATGAGGATCAGGCACCTTTACAATCTGCACCTGACCAATCATTACGGGTTCTGTTGTTGTAGCAGTAAAACCTCCACCCGCTCTCGCAAGTTTTGCACCGTGTGAGGCGGCAGCTACCACAGAGGTTTCCTCAATTGCCATGGGCACAAGGTAATCCTTTTCGTTAATTCTGAAATTCACGGCAATTCCTAGCGGTAGAATCATGCAACCGACCACATTTTCAATCATCTTGTCCAGCATCTTTATGTCAATTTTTGCAGTGCTGGAAATAAGTTCCAGTTCGTTTGCATCAAGGTTTGCAAATTCCTTAACAAATGCCAGCCGTTGTTTCACATCCATTTTGTAAAATCCAGAGATTTCCGATGATTTCATATGCATCACAGAAAGATTATAGAAAGGAGAGATAAAAGATTTGGGGTTGTGTTTACTCTCCATTTTGCTGTTTCTTTACTAGCTCCACAACATCTGGGTAGTCAATCCCGAGTTCCTTCAGTTTTTCCAGTGTAGGCACTCCGTTTTTATTCCAACCTCGCCTTAAATAAACAGCATCACAGAGTTTTTGGTACTGCGCCATTCTATGATTTCTGAGAAATTTTATTTTTTCCTCTGTACTCAGATTTTCAGGGGCATATCCAAGTTCCTTAATTTGTGCATCATATCTTTCTTTCCTGCTTTCATATTCTTCCCTGGTTACTGGTCCCACAGAACGATATGGGGGCTGATCATCCTTTCTCGTGCCAAATCCCATGCGGAGATTGAAAATTCTCTGGAAGTTATACACAACTTCACTCATCTTTATCATCTCATCCGCATTCACCTTTCTTCCAGTCACTGCTGAGAAATATTTTGCATAGCTCTCCACATGTTTCATTACCTTTGCTGGCTCCTTCGTCTGTGCGTTATCCTCTGGCACCACATCGTTCCATGGAAGCTTACACAATCCGTTCAAACTGAACCAGGTTCTCCACATCGGGAACCAGTAAAGCGCCTCCGCCTTCTGCTCAAATGTGGGCATGAGTTTTTTCACCATATCCAGGAATATGAGCCATGCCTCATCATGCTGTGGTCCTTTCAATGCAAGTGCATACCCGCCCTGCTGTGCCAGACTTTCCTTTGTCACATACTCGGAATATTCCAGTCCTTTCACTTCCATCCCAATATCATTCATGAGTTCTCTGTTTGCTCCGAATTTTGCAAAATACTCTTTCAATCTCCGCACACCCATACCTATCATGACCCCAAATCCTTTACCCTCTGCCATCTGGTGCAGGATTTCCAGCATTGCTTCTTTGTTTCCGAATTTCAGTTCAATGCCTTGCGTTACTTTCCTATCAATCAAGCCCCTTTCATAGCACTCCATTGCGAATGCAAGTGTAGTGCCAAAAGAAATGGTGTCCACGCCATATGTGTCGCAGTAGAAATTCCCCTCAATCACCGCCTCAATATCAAAGATTCCGCAATTTGAACCAATGCCTGCAATAGTTTCGTACTCAGGGCCATCTACAAGTACTGGCTTACCTGCATACTTTCCAGTTTTTGGTACGAAATTGTTTACATGGTGGGAGCATGAGAGCGCACATCCAATCCAGCATGAATCATTATTCCTGTTCTTTCCAAAATATTTTCTGAACTCCTTTGCATAAAGGTTCTTTGCATCTGGGTGTGAACCATACTGGTAATTGTGCACCGGCAGCAAATCAAAGTCATTCATTATGCTCACAAGATGTGTAGTGCCCACTTCACGCATCTGGTTCTGCTTCGGATCAAGTTCTATGATTTCTGAGGAATGGTACTTTCCTGCTTCAATGAGCAGTTGCATGTCTGCAGGATTGTTAGATTTCACACTCACATCTGAACATTTTACCACAATTGCAAGAATCTTTTTGTGGCGAAGTACTGTGCCAGTGCCCCCTCTGCCCGCCTGTTTCACCCTCACCTTATTAAGCACATTATCATACCATGAAAAATTTAGGCATCCATAGAGAATGTGCTTTGCTGCGCTTCCGCTGGATACAACACTCACACTCTTCCTGTTGTTGCCTCCATACTTTTCTGTGAGGGTTTCTGCAAGAAGGTGTGTATCCTCAGGGAGCCCTGCAGCATCCTGGATTTCCACATATCCTTCATCACCATTCACAAAAATCACACATTCATTTTTCGCAATGCCATTTATACACAATGCATCAAATCCTGCAAATTTGAGATAGGGACCAAAGTATCCACCAACATTTGAGTCAATAAATGTCTCTGTTAGCGGAGAGATTGTTGCAGCAATGGATTTACCTGAACCAGGATATATTGTTGTGCCTCCAAGGGGGCCAGAAGAAATACAGAGGCAATTCTCTGGATCATTCCACTTCACTTTCTTCTCTTTTGGAAGCGCATGCCACATCAGATAAAGACAGAAACCCCTGCCTCCGATAAACTTGTTTTTCATCTCCTCAGACAAGGGATGCTCTTCAATTTTTTCCGTGGTAAGGTTAATGTGCAATGTTCTTCCTGCATAACCTCTCATCACTGGTTTTTTTTCGTACACATATTTCATAACAATCACAATAGTTGTGAATAAAGGGGGTGATATAAAGATTATTGGAGAGTAGGGGAACCTTAACTTTGGTGGATAAGATTCTGTGCCTCTCGCAATCAAAATTTTTAAATACACTCATGTAATCCCGCACATCAGGGATTAGTATGAAGAAATTCATAACAGAACTCAGGGGAAAAACTGTAATGACGAACGATGGCCAGATTCTCGGTGTGGTGGACAACTTTGTAGTGGATTCAATGACTGGTGAAATTGAACATATGCTCGTAGTACCTGCAGAAGAACTGGATACAAGGACATTCAAACTGGATAACCAGAATAGAATCATCCTCCCATTCAAATCCATGAGAGCGGTGAAAGATGTCATTGTAATGGACCTTGGCACCCAATAAAACCCCAACCCACCTGTGATTTCATGCAAAAAACTGTAAAACGAGTAAAAACATTCATAGAAGGATTTGATGAAAAGTTAAATGGAGGTATCCCTGTAAAGAATGTCGTACTCATAGCAGGTGAGCCAGGCACACTGAAAAGCACAATTGCCTTCTATATTCTCTACCATAACGCTCTAAACGAATTCATTCCTGGCGTTTACATTACACTGGAACAGGGAAGGGAGAGTATACTTTCCAACATGGAAGGACTTGGACTGGATTATTCAAGGGTAGATAAAAGATTGAGTGTGGTTGACCTTGGGATGATAAGGAAGCACATTGAGAACCTCGGAGAGAGTACATGGATGGAAATATTCAAAATGTATGCGGACAATCTTAAAGCCACAACAGATTACCAGTTGTTTGTCATTGATTCTCTACCAGTTCTTGAGATGCTTGCAGAATTGAAAAATCCCAGAAATGAACTCTTCCATTTCTTTGAATGGTTGCGTGATCTAGATGTAACCACATTTGTGATTACTGAGATGAAACCAAATTCGTTAGAATACTGTCATTTTGGAGAGGATTTTCTGGCTGATGGAATCCTGCATGTTAAGATGGAACAGGTAGATGAGGTAACAGTTCAGCGAAGAATAAGATGCGTGAAGATGCGAAATACAGGTCACAGCACAAATTTCTATACATTGATGCTTGAGAACGGAGTTCTTCAGGTTACACGGGTTCTTTCTGAAAAAACCTGAGTATTGGGTGCATCAAAATTCTATCAGGGTCTGTGGGGTAGTTTGGCCTATCCTCCGTGGTTCGGGACCACGGGACTGCGGTTCAAATCCGCACAGACCCACCTATTCCTACAATAACAGGTACATCAGAAGAAGTGAGAGAAATGTGGGAAGCAGATACATTGCAACAAGTATCGGCCAGATGAGCAAATAAGTGGTATTCATCACAGTCGCAAGTCTGGGTGCAGTCTCATGCCCAAACACCCTTACATTTTTCAGAATTCCTGCGTTTCCACCTGCCTCTGCCTCCTCCATTTTTGACATTGCCTTTTCTACGACACCCCTTACCCTTTTTATCAACTTCTCCTCGGGAATTTTCTTACCTATCGGGTTAAAACCACCTATTGTGGCATTCACTATATGGTTGTCTGTGGTAAGCACCTCTGCATCAGTAACAATGTTCTCTATGCTCTTCAGGATTTTCTCCCGCAATCCAGGTACCATGTTATTCCCATCAATAAGTACATAGGCATTGGACTTTCCATTGCATTCCACACACAGCACCTGAATTCCTTGGGGTCCAATTCCCTCATCAATTGTAAAACCAGAATCTTCTGCATATCCCACTTTTATTTTCCCCTTTTTCTCACCTGCAAGTTTTACTGCCTTCTCCACATTTGCTAGGAGGTTTTCTGCCCTCTCCATGCCCATCCGCACCGCACCACTTCCTTTCACAAGACAGTTATGTGCATCTATAAAAATTACATTTTCTGCATATCTCTGGGCAATCCGTATTGCGTGCAGTCCAGTAGAATAATCAATGTCATCCGTGGGAAAAGGGGCAGATGTAGCCACAACCACCACAGTATTGCCAAAATACTGGGCACAGACGGAAAAATTATTCTCATTCACACGAACAAATTCACTACCTTCTTTTCCATAAAAAATATTTTTCGCAAGTTTTTCAGCAAATTTTGCTATTTTAACGCATTCTTCAGTTGTAGAAAGATTGAAATCATGTGTGGCTGAACCATGGGGCACCATAATGTGTTTCCAACCCTTTATTTCGTTTTTAACCTTTCTGGGTAAATCTCCACCACCAATCATGGAAAACGGACCCGGGTGCACCGCAGGTACCACCACCAGCAGACTTTTATTTCTGGTTTTTATTCCCAGAACACCTGCATAAACATTCATATCAGAAGAAATCGTGTAGAAGAATTTTTCAACTTCTGTTGCGGATTCCACACTTTTATCTGTGAGGTGGTCAAGAACAGGTTTAACAAGTGTTCCTGCCTTTGCGCCAAAAAATCTTTTCATTGGAGCACTCACAACTTCCATAAATATTATGCTGGCAAGCAGAAAGAGTGCCATGGAGATTGCAAAAACAAAAATATGTTCGGTGTGAGAGGGGATAATAAGAAATACAGCAATAGCGGAGATAAGGGTGTGAAGAATGGAGACAGGTAATGCCCTGATGTGGGAAGGGATGGCAATTGCATATATCACAAAGTGCTGGAAAAATCCAATACTGGCTATACTCACATAGAGTGCATACATCATTTTCACGCCCAGGAAGAGGGACATTATTCGCCAGAGCAATCCAAAGAAAACAGGAAATAGAAGTGAAAGAAGGCAAAGAAGAAAACTCCTTCTCAGATACATTTTTCCGCCTTCTGCTGCAACCAGTAATCTTATAAGGATTGCAGAAACAATTGCAGGTAACCCGAAAATAGCAATTCCCCAGAACCATGCATTTTTGTCAGGATAGAAGAACAGAAAACCTAGAAGCACAGACACACAAAGGATCACAGGTGCAGTGTAAAGCGGATTCGGAGAGGTAAACAAATATTTTGAGAATTTTGCAGTTTCCTCCATACTTTCCTGAAAATTAAGGGCTTTTCCAAAATCTATTTTCATCTGCATTTCACCGCTGAGATTATTCTGCTAAGTGTCTTTTCAATATCTTTCGCTTCCTCTACAATTGTGCCTGTAACAATTATATCTGCCCCTGCCTTTGAAAGCATTGAGGCACTTTCTGGTGTTCTTATTCCACCCCCCGTAATGAGCCCAATGCCTATGTTTCTTCGCACTTCACTCACCATTTGGGGTAGAATGTGCTGTGTTGCACCGCTACCTGCCTCCAAATACACAAGTTTCATTCCAAGGAATTCTGCAGCCAATGCATGTGCTACTGCACTTTCTATATCCTCTCTCTTGATCACTCTTGCCTCCCCAACTTCAGCAACCTTCATTCCAGGTTCAATGATTATATATCCCATTGGAATTGGTTCAATTCCGAGTGTTTTCACAATTTTTGCACCAATTATCTGATACCCTATTACAAAATTCAGGTTTGTGGAGTTAAGCATACTCATGAAATAAATTGCATCTGCATATTTGGTGAGAGCATCAGGTTTTGTGGGAAAGATTATTAACGGGATTTTTTCAATTTGTGATTTAATGGCTTTTGCAGTAAGGTCCATATTTTCCCTGGTTACACCAGTGGAGCCTCCAATCATGATCGCATCTGTTCCAAGTTTTTCGCACAATCTAGCAATATTTCCTGCAACTTCTGGTGCCTGTTTATCAGGGTCTATCAGTGTCATATGCATCTTTTCATTGTTTTTGAGTTTTTTTTCAAGGTATTTCCATACCTTCATCCGATCACCTCAATCCAATGAGGAGGAAAGAGATTGTGGCAATGAACATGCCCATCTTTGCTATCTTTTGTGATTTTGTTGGCGATTTAAAAGTAAATGTTGCGGAGTATATAAATACGATGTTAGCCAATCCTATTCCCAGGGCATATGCAATTTTAGGATAAAAGCCAAAATCAGGAAGAAACAGGGGCAAAATAGAGAATCCAATTCCAGCCACAAGTGAAGCAATTGCAATTTTTCCTGCATTCCTTATCCCCACTTTTTTCGGAAGTGTGTGGCGGTTGACATCACCAGCAATGTCTTCAATATCCTTTACAATTTCCCGATACAAACTTCCCAGAAAGGAAACAACTGCAAAGGGAACGGTGAGCAGGGGATTGCCGAATGCAGCGCCACCAAAAATAAAAACCAGTGCAGTTAGAAAACTTATAATCACATTTCCAGAAAATCCTTCAGCCTTGAATCTGAACTCATATGCAACCATCAATCCAATAGCCAGCACTAGAATTGTAGTGAGCACAAACCAGTACCTTGAAATGAGTGCAAAAAAAAATCCCAGCGCAAAAAGAACCAGAGAGTATATCAATGCATGTTCTGGCTTGATTTCTCCTGATGGTATTGCTCTTTCAGGATGGTTAATTCTGTCCACATCTCTGTCCGTGTAATCATTCAATACATTGCCACCTGCAGTTGAAAAGAATACAACTAGAGAAGCGAAAAACATCTGAAGAATTTCAGTTTGAGAGAATACTCCTATGCCTTCAGCAATAATTGCACCTACAATCACACCTGTTGATGCAAGCGCACAATTTCCTAGCCTTATTATTTTGAGATATGCAAGCATTTGGACAAATAAAAAGCAATTTGTATTTATGGTTTCCTAATGTGAGGGTATGATGCGTTAAGAGGTATGGCATTAAAAGAATACAATAGAAATGTTTATGTGTACTATGAAAATTACATAAATGATATGAATGCAAGGAATGTGCTGGAGAGCATGACAGAAAGATTCTATGAGGAACTGGCTAGCGATAAAGTGGAAAAGCTTGCCAGCTTTGGAATTGAATACGGGGGTATTGCTACAAAAGAGGCAAAGGTGCACAATACTGAAGTGTATGATAAAAGAATTGCATTAATAATATGCGGATGGGGAAGGAACCAAGCAGGGTACTGGAGTTTCTGGAACGATGCAAACTTCACATACTGGACACTGAGGAGCAAAGGCTTTACAGACAATGATATCTACTTTCTTTACTGCAACGGTACACACACGGGCTACATAAACTACTATGGCACGATAATTGATGGAAATGCGACAAGGGGAAAGATAGATACAGTATGTGGATGGATTAACCAGAATTCCACAACTAACACCCTAGTGTTTGTAATGGTTACGACACA
>JBMFNP010000040.1:0-16565 GCA_049970095.1 Thermoplasmata archaeon
GCTGAGTTTGGGCTTCCTCCCTCTCCCCCGCTTAATCTGAATTGTACTTGTGGCTTCCACTACCAGGGGGCGAAGATTCTCTACGATCATTTCCATCCTTTTTGCATACTCTTCTTCATGGGTTGTCCAGTTGCGTTTTTTATCTTCCTTTTCTATCTTATATTGTGGCAAGAGTTACTTGTTTACATCCATGATTGTTTTCCTTATCTTTTCGGTGGTTAGCATGAGAAAGGGTACACAAAAGAAATATTTAAATATATCTATAGATATCTCTATCACATATGCGAAATATAAAGGTGGACAACAAGAATTTGGTGTTGTCAGAAAATGTTGAACTGGTCTATGAAAAACGGATAACCCCATTCGGAACCTCTGCAAAGATTGATGCCCCTAAAAAATACCGTGGCTGGAGAGCCTATGTCATAATTGTAAAGGATTGAAACTGAGCCAAAAATCGTGCTGTGATTCCTTTATCAGGCAAGGCTAAGTGCAACTATCTAAATCTGAATTTTGTCCCACACCCAGGGTTTCTGGGTCTATTTATGTCTTTATTCCTCCTGCAATCCTAACATCCAGAGAATGTGTTCTATAAACTCTTTCTGAGTACTTTGATAAAAATTTTTCCAGTTTCTAGTGAAAAGCATCTGTTTTCTGTCTGAGATAATTTCTGTGGTTCGGATTTTCTCATCCATGCGCATCTCAATTCCAGCGATTTCTCTCATCTTCCTGGTGATCACAATTATTCTCAGGTTTCGCCTTATTGCCTTCTCTATATTTTTTCCTGCTCTTTTCCAGATGCTTGAGAATTCTGGGACAGAAATTATAAGTTCTTTCATGGTAATATCTATGAGATTGCACAATTTTTCTGAAAATTTCTCAGGGGAAATGGATTGCAGCGCCTGGCTTTTCCCATCTTCCATTTCAAATCTGAATTTTTCAATTTTTTCAAAAGCAGAAGAAATTCTGGTAGCGAGTGCCGTGCCCACTATCTCGGGTGGCGTGGCTGTATATGTTCTCGGTTCCGTACTAATCAGTCTTACCATGCCTCTTTTTTCAAGTCTCTTAAGGATTCTATAGCAAGAAGTTCTTGGAATTCCTGCCATCTCTGCAATCTGCTCAACAGTTCCATAATTTGAGACATAAAGATAGAGATATGCCCTTGCCTCTTTTTCAGTAAAACCTATGTTGATTAAAGTAGAGATTGCTTTGCCAGTTATTTCAGAGAATTCTTCTATATCAGCATTCTCAAACTTTTTGATTAACTCAAACAATGCTTCATACATGTTTCACAGAATGAGACAAAACATTTATTTGTTTCTATTACTTTTGCAGGTTCGTGATACCATGGTGGTTCAAGAAAGTAAATTGAAAAAAGGATTACCGAAGGAGACAGAAAGTGTCTGTCCAGAATGTGGAAAGGTGATAAAGGCAAGAATTTTTGAGGAGAATGGAAAGGTGATGATTGAAAAGAATTGTTATCAGCACGGGACATTCAAGGACATATACTGGAGCGATGCAGAACTTTATAAAAAGGCTGAAAAGTGGGCATTTGATGGCACAGGTGTGGAAAACCCGGCAATTACGAATGCAAAAACCTGCCCAGATAACTGCGGGCTCTGCAATCTGCACCTGAGCCACACGGTGCTTGCAAACCTTGACCTCACAAACAGATGCAATCTGAGATGCCCGATATGTTTTGCAAATGCAAATGCAGCTGGCTATGTGTATGAACCCAGTTTTGAACAGGTAGTCCAGATGATGAAGGTGCTCCGAAGCCAGAAACCTGTGCCAAATACTGCAATTCAGTTTGCAGGTGGTGAACCTACAATCTATCCGAAATTTATAGAAGTGCTTCAGGAAGCTGAAAAACTTGGATTTTCTCAAATCCAGGTAGCAACCAACGGAGTAAAATTTGCCCAGAGCTATGAGTATGTGAAAAAATGTGCAATTGCAGGGCTGGACACAGTATATCTCCAGTTTGATGGACTTGAAGAGGAAATTTATGTGAAGGCGAGAGGAAAACCATTATTGGAAGTCAAGCAAAAGGCAATTGAAAATATCAGAAAGTTAAAAGATGATAAACTCAAGATGAGTGTAGTGCTTGTGCCCACGGTAGTAAATGGAATTAACGACCACCAGGTAGGTGCAATTTTAAACTATGCAATCAGGAACAGAGATATTATTAAGGCAGTTAATTATCAGCCAGTTTCCTTCACAGGAAGAATAAATCAGGAAGAGAGAATGCAGGGCAGATTCACACTACCAGACCTTGTAGATAGACTGGTTAAGCAAACACACTTCCTGCGAAAAGAGGATTTCTATCCAGTACCTGTAGTGGCACCCATATCAAAATTTTTCTATGCAGTAAAGGACGAGCCTGTAGTTGCATTCACATCGCATCCGCATTGTGGACTGGCAACATACCTTTTCATAGAAAACGATGGAAATGCCATTCCAATCACAAGGTTCATTGATGTAGAGAAATTTTTTATGGAACTGAACCGTCTTGCAGACAAAGCCCTTGATGCAAAAATCCTCAAGAAGCAGCGCTTCCTCTACTCTGCCTACTCTTTGCTTGGAGATTGTTTTGACGAAAACCATGCTCCAAAAGGAATGGACAAAATGAAATTCCTAAAAACACTCCAGGGTATCCTTTCAACAAAAAGCAAATCCAAACTTGCGGAATTTTCATGGAGCATGATGATGGTGGGAGGCATGCACTTCCAGGATAGGTACAATTACGATATTGAAAGGGTGAAGAGGTGTGTAATACACTATGTGGTGCCTGATGGTAGAATAATTCCTTTCTGTGCCTACAATTCCGGACCCACATACAGAACAGAAGTTGAGAAGAAATATTCAATTCCATTGTCTGAATATAAGGGTGGTAAGGATGAAGAGTGACAAGGAGAGGTGCATGTACTGCGGGGCATGTGTCGGTTCCTGTCCAAAAAATGCCATCTATCTTGAGGAAACTAGGGTAGTTTTTGATGATGAAAAATGCATAAAATGCAAGCTCTGTATTCGTGTATGCCCTGTGGGTGCAATCTCGGAATGAGGTGAAAAAAATGAAGGAAATAAGTTGTGATGTGCTCGTTGTAGGTGCAGGTCCTGCAGGTAGCGTGAGTGCATGGTATGCAGCAAAGGGAGGCGCAAATGTGCTCATGGTTGAAAAACGCCAGGAAATTGGCTCACCTGTAAGATGTGGGGAGGGACTTTCAAAATACTGGCTCAAGGATGTAGGAATCCCCGAAAGTAGAAGATGGATAGCGAATGAGGTGGATGGGGCGAGAATTTTCTCACCCTCAGGGAAGGTGTGGGAAATCAATGAGAGGGATGCAGGAAATGAGGTGGGTTATGTAATTGAGAGAGACCAATTTGACAAATATCTTGCAGAACTTGCCGCAAAGGCAGGTGTGGAAATAATGCTTAAAACATGGGTAAAAGGAATAATTAAGAAGGATGGCTATGTGGTGGGTGCAATTGCAAGACATATGGGCGATGATGTGAAAATAAATGCTAAGATCGTTGTAGGTGCTGACGGATTTGAATCTCAGGTAGGACGCTGGGCTGGGATTAATACCTCTCTCAACCCAAATGATATTGATTCCTGCCTCCAGTACAGAATGACTGGAATTGAGTGCGACCGCAGATACTGTGATTTCTATCTGGGAAGTTGTGCACCCGGTGGTTATATCTGGGTTTTTCCAAAAAACGAGGATACTGCAAATGTGGGCATCGGGGTCCAGTTAAGCAAATTAAAGAAACCGGGGGAGGTAAAGCAATATCTGGATAGATGGATTGAGAAACAACCCCACATAAAGAAAGGAAAGAAGATTGATATGGTTGCAGGTGCTGTGTCAATTTCCCAACCCCTTGATAGGACTGTGGACAACGGAATAATGCTTGTGGGCGATGCTGCAAGAATGATTGACCCTATTACTGGTGGGGGCGTCTCAAACGGGTGTAAGGCTGGAAAGATTTGTGGAGAGGTTGCAGCAGAAGCAATTGCAAACAAAAATTATTCTGCGGAATTTCTGCAGAAGTATGAAAGAGGCTGGCGCACATTGCTTGAGGAAAAGCAGTACAGAAACTGGCTTGCAAAAGAGAAACTCGTGACCCTTGATGACAAGGTATTTGATGAGATTATTGAACTTTTGTCAGGCACAAAACTGGAGCGTCTCAATGCCCTTAATCTACTCAAGGCTGTTAAAGAAAAGTTCCCGGATCTTGTAAAAGAGTTTGAGGATTTTCTATGAGGTGTGGAGGTTGAACCCACAGGAACTGGAAAATGTTGAGTTACTGAGGGAACTGCACAAGAAGGTCATTGAAAGGGAGAAATTGGTGTGTGCTTCATATGCTACACGCAGCACAGAGAGCAGGGGCACATACAGGGCAACACAGATTTCAGATACGGAGAACCGCACCGCTTTTGCAAAAGACAGGGATAAACTTGTGCATTCCAATGCCTTTATCAAATTGAGTGGCAAAACCCAGGTATTTATATCACCAAAAAACCCGCTCATCAGCAACAGAATGACACATACACTCCAGGTCGCACAGATTGCAAAAACAATTGCAAGGGCAATAGGTGCGAATGAAGATCTGGCTGAGGCAATAGCACTTGGTCATGATCTCGGACATCCACCTTTTGGGCATCGTGGTGAGGTGTGTCTAAGCCAGCTATGTAAAGAATATGGCATAGGGGAATTTCATCACAATGTGCATAGCCTTCGCACCGTTGACCTCCTTGAAAAGGGTGGAGAAGGTCTGAACCTTTCATGGGAAGTGCGCGAGGGAATCCTCTGTCATGATGGTGAAGTGCCATCTGGAGAAATTCAGCCAAAACCACCCAGAAAAGAAAGAGTTGAAGAATATACCAGAGAGGATTACAAACAACCCCCTTCAACACTGGAGGGATGTATCGTTAAGATTTCAGACAGAATCGCGTACGTTGGCAGGGATATTGAGGATGCAATTGCAGGCGAAATAATAAAACGGGAAGAACTACCAAAAGAACTGGTGGCAATTCTTGGGAACACGAATGCGGAAATTATTGATACAATAATAAAGGATATACTTGTGAATTTTGAGCGATTCAGAAGAGAATTTGTTGCCAAACATGGAAGAGAACCTGAGAAATATGAGACAGTGGTGAGGATGTCACCCAGGATCAGAGATGCAATGAACGAGCTGATTGGTGGCGTGAGGGATGGAAAACCATATGGATTTAATTATCCCAATATATATCTCAGCGAGGAAAATCTCAGATATGCAGAGCAGGCAGATAGAATAATCCGTGGTATCTTTACCTCTTTCATCAATGAACTGGATAAATTGAGAAAACTCCAGACCACACTTCTTGATTATGAGGGGAGCAGCAATGAGAAAGAATTGCATGGAATTCTTGTGCGAAATTTTATGAGGTTCAACCTTGGGGAGTTAGAGAAATTCCGTGTCTCAAAATTCTCTGAGGATTTCATAGACACCATTATTCATGATCCAATGGAGAGGCAACTGGCTCATCGTATGATCTCAGGGCTTTCAATTGAGAAGGTAAAGCAGACGATCATCTCTGCGATTGATGGAGTAAGATTGATTATTCTGAAACAGCACATTGAGGAGTTCAGAAAGAGAGCAAATACACTGGGTTATGAGGGTTCTGGTTCAATTCTCTCATATCTAAAGGGAATGAATGAAAACTACCTTGTAAACACCACAAACCCTGAAAAAG
Organism: Thermoplasmata archaeon; assembly: GCA_049970095.1. Classification (GTDB taxonomy): domain Archaea; phylum Thermoplasmatota; class Thermoplasmata; order Lutacidiplasmatales; family SKW197; genus SKW197. Next base: position 5,735 of record JBMFNP010000040.1, read on the forward strand.
TGAGGGATTATGTTGCTTCACTCACGGATGATATGGCAATTGCAATTTTTGAGAAACTTTACATTCCCAAACCAATTGTGTAATTACTTGCATTCTGGCCTGTAGAGAAGCATACCAATAAGCCCGAAACCAATAAGTGTGGCAGAAACAGCATACACTCCTACATCTGTCCATGTGTTAAACATAATACTCCATGTGAGATAAAACCCAAGTCCTGCCGCAAATAGCAAACCATAGCCCGCAAACACAATCTTCTTTGAAATTGGTTCTTTAGCCATCAAATAATGCATATGGCTCTGCATTATAAAGTTTTCTAATACAAGGTTCCTCTGAAATCTTGGCTTTATTACTATGATAACCCGATAGGGAGTTCAACCAAATCTGTGGTGTCTCGTCTCAGGGTTATATTTATAAATGACAATTACATAGGTATGCTTGCATGGCGAGAACAGAAGAGATTGCTAAAACTGTAAAGTCCCTTGCACTCTATCATAAGAAAGACATTAAAAACGCAGAAAAAATTCTGGACACTGCTGATAATTCAAACCCAGACACATGGATATACCGTGGAAATCTGAAATTTCAGAGCGGGGACTTTGCAAGCGCAATTGAATGCTATAATGAAGCCCTGAAACTCGCTCCTAATAATGTGGCTGCCATGTATAACAAGGCAAATGCCCTTCTTCAGATTGGAGATTACCTCAACGCAGAGAAAATTCTCGAAAAACTTGTTGAAGATAACCCGCATAATGAAGAAATCTGGAATAACCTTGGAAATATCTACGCAAGAAAAGGAAAACTTGAAGATGCAATCTCGGCATACACCCGTGCCATTGAATTGAATCCAGAATATACAATTGCAAGATACAATCTAGGTATGGTGCTTGCTAGAAATGAACAGTATGCTGAAGCAATAGAACAATTCTCATGGATACTGGAACGAAAGGAGATGATGGAGGCATACTGCGCAAAGGCATCCTGTGAGTACGCAATCAAGGATTTTACACATGCCCTTGAAAGCTTAAATAAGGCAATCTCTCTGGATTCAAAAAACCTGGATGCTTGGATTCTCCGTGCTGCGATACTTGCTGAAATGGAACAAGCGGAAGATGCATTTAATACATTCAGGGAGGCAATAAAGATAGATCCTGAATGTGCAGAAACCTATTTTGCAGCAGCAAAATTTGCAGCAAAACTGAACAGATTGAAGGATTGTGAAGAATACCTGAAAGACGGAATAGAAAAAAATCCAGATAATGTGGAGGCATGGGAATTGCTTGCAGATGTTGAGTATCTTTTAGGCAGATATGAGGGTGCAATTTTTGCTGGAGAGAAGGTGCTCTCCCTATCAGAAAACTATGAACGGAAGTGGTATATTTATTATCTACTTGGATGCTCACATTTTGAAAAAAAGGAATTCAGGGAAGCGCTTGAGTATCTTGAAAGGACTGTTTCTGAAAACCCAGATTTTGCAGAGGGCTATGTAAAACTTGGTTTTGCACATATAGAGATGGGAGAAAGGGAAAGGGGCTTGAAGATGCTGGAGCATGCACTTGAAATTGCACCTGAAAACTGGCGAATACATTATCTGCTTGCAAAGGGTAAACTGGAGGCTGGAGAAATTCTGGATGCAAAGGAGCATATCCAAAAAGCCATTCAATTAAAGGAGGATGCGGCGGTATTTGTGCTCTTCGGAAGAGTTTTAGCTATTGAAGGGGAGACAGAGAAGGCAATTGCAGAATTTGGGAAGGCAGTAGATATAAATCCTGCATGCTTTGAGGGCTGGTATTACAAGGGAAAGGTACTTTTTGAAAAGAAAGAGCTTGAAAAGGCAATTAGTGCACTGGAAATGGCTACCCAGATAAATCCGTGGCATTATAATTCGCATCTATACAGAGGGCTTGCATTTGAGGAATTGAAGAAATATGAAAAAGCAATTGAATGCTACCAGGAAATTCTGAAAGTTTTCCCAAATGATTATACTGCATTGTTTCGCATGGGAAATGATTATTTTGCAATTGAAAATTGGGAGAAGGCAGCACATGCTTTTGAAAAGTGTTTCAATGTAAAACAGACTTATGAGGCAGCACAATTACTGGGAATTGCATATAAACGACTGGGAAAAATAGAGCAAGCAATCCAGTTCTTTGAAAAAGCAGTGGAAATCAATCCATTTGGACACGAGGCTTTTTTTGAGATGGGGACCATCAGGATTGAGAGAAAGGAAATAAGTGAAGCAATTCACAATCTGGAGATGGCAGTAAAAATTCTTCCAAGTGAGCAATATCTAAAATATTTGGGAATTGCATATTACAGAAATGAAGAGTTTGAGAAGGCACTGGGGCTTTTTGAGAGATTGCAGAAAGATCTGGAGTGCGTGGTTTATGCTGCAGAGTGCGCATTAAAACTCGGAATGGAAGAGAAGGCAATGCAATATCTCAGTGTTCTGGATTCATCAGTTACAAACTTTGATGCCTGGATGTTGAGGGGGAGGTGTGAGGAGAAATTGGGCAAACTGGATGAGGCTCTAAAATCCTACAGCAAGGCAATTGAAATCTCGGCAGACAGGTTAGAGGCATGGCAGGCAAAGGGAAACTTGCTGTATGCACTTGGAAGAAAAAAGGAGGCAATGGAATGCTTTGAGCACATTTTGAATGCCCAGAGAAACCCTGAGAATCTTACAAAAGTTGCAGAAGTTGCAATTGCGCTTGGAGAATACGAAAAAGCTCTGGCTGCAATTGAGGAAATTGTGGGTGCGGGTACTCCCCTGGATCTACATCAGTTGCGGATAAAAGGTGAGGCTTTGCTTGGCATCAAGGATTTTACCAGTGCAGCAAAATGCTTTGAGGAAATTTTAGGAAAAGGTGGGGATAAAGAAGACCAGCATAATCTCGCAAAGGCGTATGTGGGCATGGGAGAGTATGAAAAGGCTATTCTCTCACTGGAAAAATATCTGCAGGCAGAGGAAAGGGATGTGGAAGGATGGAGGTTGCTTTCTGAGTGCTACTATGCATGCGGTGAAAACGAGAAATGTGTGGGTGCCCTTGTAAAATGCACTGAGTTAAACCCTAACCTCTTTGAAGCATGGTATAATATGGGAACTGTGCTTCTCAAGTTAAAAAAATTTGAGGATGCAGAAAAGGCATTTTTGAGGGCTCTGGAAATTTCACCCAATGATCCAAAGTGCTGGAACAATCTGGGAATTGTTTATCTTTCTGTTGGAAAGTTTGAGGAAGCATTGAGAGTTCTGGATTCCGCAATTACTGTGGAACTTGGAAATTCTGAAGCATGGTTTAATAAAGGTATGGTGCTTATGAAAATGGGTAGAAATCGCGAGGCAATTGAATGTTTTGACAGGACAATTTCAATAAAACCTGAATATATTGATGCACTTTTTGTAAAAGGAAGTGCATACTTTGCAATTGGAGAGTATGAAAAAACTGCAGAAGTACTGTCAGAGTTCATTGCTCAGAAAAATGAGCATTTTGAGGCAAGGATGTTGAGAGGAAGGGCATATCTGGAAATTGGAAAGGCACAGGAGGCGCTTGAGGATTTCAAAGTGTGTATTGGACTCCAGAATGCAGACCCTGCACCATGGAAATTCGGGGCAATTGCAGCGTCCAGATTGTTTGAGTGGATTACAGTAATGAATTATGTTACAGAAGCACTTAAAAGGAACTCAGAAGATGCTGAATGCTGGTTGTTAAAGGGATTGGGGGAACTTCATATAGGTCATCTGGCTGATGCTGTAAAATGTTGTAGTTATGCTAGTGAACTGGATAAAAAAATTGTGAGTGCATATTTCATAAAAGCAACAGCCCACATAATGATGGGTGAATTTGCAAAGGCAATACAGACAATGGAAAAATGCGTAATTGAGAATAATGATAATGGCTATGCCCACTTCCTCTTTGCTTCTGCAATTGCAAAATTCGGGAAAAGGGAGGATGCACTTAAATGGTTTGAATCTGCAATTTCAATTCAGAAAAACAGGGTAATTTTGTGGGGACTGGCAAAGTTCCTCTTTGAAATTGAAAAATACAGGGAGGCACTTGAAACCCTGCACCAAATAAAAGGCCAAGGCTTTCTTGAATATTATCTAATGGGAATTGTGTGCGAAAAGATGAAGAACGAGAGGGATGCTGTTCTTTATCTCAAAAAGAGCCTTGAACTCAGCCCTGAGTTCTATTATGCTGGGTTGGAGTTATCCAGAGTATTGTGTGAAACTGGTAATTATGGCGAGGCAATTTCTGTAATTGAGAATATCCAGACAAGTGAAGCAAAGAGATTGCGCGGATTGATATACAGCAAACTGGAACGCTGGGATAAGGTAATTGATGAGCTCATGGAATTCGCAAGACCTGAAAAAATTGATGGGGAGGTTGCTTATTCTCTTGCTCTTGCGTTTTTTAACCTTAAAAAATACATTGAAAGCAAGGATTTCCTTGAAATTGCAAAATCTCTTCTGCCGCCTTCTGCAGAAAAATGGATGCTGATTGGCAAAATCACAGTGTTAGAAGGAGAGATGGAGAAAAATTCTGAGTTGGTTAGCCAGGGAATAGAATATCTTAGAAAAGCATTGCATCTGATGCCTGATACATTTGAACCCTACTATGCAATTGCAAAGGCAATGGTGGACAACGGAAGACACCGTGAAGCCCTGGAATATGCAGAAACCCTTGCAAAGAAATTCAGGCATGTACCAGCGGGAGCGCTGGTTTCCGCTAGAATTTTTGAGGCAAATGGTATGATTGATGATGCCCTTGCCTCCTATCTATTGGCAATTGAAAAAAGCGGGAGCATTGAAGCAAAGGAGGGTGCAGCCAGGTGTTATTTACAGAAAGGAGACTATAAAAATGCAATGGAATATGGGATGCAGGTGCTTGGAGTACTTCCTGATAGCAGTATTATAGGCACGGTTGCACTTGCCAGATCAAAAGCCGGAGAGAAGGATGCATTGATATATCTTGAGAAAGCATTAGAAAAAGGATTTTTGAGCGAAGATATTGTTGCAGAATACTGCAGAAACATTTTAGCAGTAGGAGAATATGAAAAACTGGAAGGTGTGCTTAGAAAGTATGAGAAATATCTTGCAGGTGCTGTAAAAATCCTGATTGCAGGTTTTGTGGCAAAAGGAGAGTATACCCTTGCTCTTGAAATTCTGGACAAATACCAGAAAGAGGGGGACTGGGAAGTTTTAAAGCTCAGGGGGGAAATTTTTGAGAGAATGGGAGAATTAAAGGAGGCAATTGCCAGTTATGAAAAAGCATACATGACGCAACCTGAGAATTCGGAGTTAGCAATTGGAATTGCAAGGTGTTATTTCAGAAATGGAGATAGAAAGCGAACAAGGGAGTTTGCGGAGAAAGCCATAATGTTAAATAGGAAATCAGACGAGGCTTTCTATCTTCTTGCAGCATGTACGGATGGAGAGGAAAGGGAAGCGCATGTGAAGAATGCACTGGCGCTGAATGCTGAAAATCTAAATGCACTGGTGCTGTATGGAAAAATTTTGCTTCAGAAAGGCGACTTTGCAGGTGCCATCCAGTGCTATGAAAAGGCAAGGAAATTGAGTGATACCCGGGATGTGCTGATGCTTGGAGCAAGGGCAAAGCTTGCTGCAGGTAAATATGAAGAAGTGAGCCAGATACTATCAGAGATCAGAGAAGAGAGTGAGGATGTGCTTGAAATTGAGGCTGAGTTGCATATGAGGCGAGGGGAGTACGGGAAGGCAGTTGATTGTTATGAGAAATTAGTTGCAATGCATAAGAAATTTGAGTACTTGCTTGGGATTGCAAGGGCTTGGAAGGCACTCGGAGATTTTGAGAAAGCAGGGGTATATTACACAGAGGCGCTGGGTATAAAACCAGTGAGCGAGGAGGTGTGGGAAGAACTGGTTTCTATGCAGATAAGCAGGAAGATGCTTGGAAAACTAAGAAACTCACTTGAGAGTTACATTAAATTAAATCCTGCGAATTCTTCCGCCTATTACAACCTTGGAATTCTGTTAATGGGTGAGGATCTGGTTTCTGCTGAAAAAGCCCTGAAAAAATCTATTGAGTTGAACAAAATGAATGAGAAGGCATGGAATGCGCTGGGGAGTGTTTATTTGCAGAAGAGTGAATTGGATTCCGCAGTTGAATGCTTCAGAAAGGCGACAGAGATAAATCCACTTTACTGGAAGGCACTTTACAATCTGGCACTCGCTTATTCAAAGAAAAAAGATTTTGTGAAGGCACTTGAGGCTCTTGAGAATGTTGAAAGAATTACGCCAGAGCATTTTGAGGTGCTTTTGCTCAAAGGCACAATTCTCCTTGCCCTCAAAAAAATTTCAGAGGGAGAAAAAGTATTTGCAAAACTCTATGCCAGCAATAGCAAAAATGAGAGAGTGATATTCAATTATGGGGTTTGTAAGATGTTGTCTGGAAATATTGATGAGGCGCTTGTTTTCTTTGAGAAAGCAATAGAATTGAAAGGGGATTATGTAGAGGCATGGGTGAACAAGGGAATTATACATTACCGAAAGGGAGATTTAAAGAATGCAGGCATTGCATTTGAAACAGTGTTGAGATATGATAGAAACAACAAAATCGCAAGAAAGTATCTTGAGGAGATGGGATAATAGATCATCATGAAAATCCTTCAACACCCATAAAATCTGGGAATTGGTAACAAAACATTTATATACAGGCATTTCCATATCTTATATTGTCTGACAAATGTCAGAAGGGGTGGGAACCATGCAGGTTTATGCAGATAAAACTACAAAAAAACTCCTGCGAAATGGTGTGTTCTCTCTATCCACCGGACATCATGATAGAGAAGCTCGCACATTCAAGGAATATTATCCTTTCAGTGTTGCCCAGGCAATTGGTCTAGCCTTCCTTCTTTCCATTCTTCTGTACTGGCTACCTATTTTTGGAACGATGATTGCTGGCTATGTATGTGGGCGAAGAGCGGGCACAGCATTGAGAGGGGCTTTCTGCGGACTGGTTGCAGGCATAATTCTCTTTCTCATTGGGTACATTCTCATCAAAGACATATTTTCTGCAGGCACAGCACTCCGCACCATCCAGGATGCAGTATGGACATGGATCTTAAATGCTAACCCTGTTTTTGCTAGTTATTGCCTCTTCATTGCAGCGTGGGCGGAATTTATAGGCAGAATTTTCAGTTCTTTTCTTCTTGCAGAGCCAGGAAATCTTGTAATCCTTGTAGTGTTTGGATATGTAGGGGGTGCAATTGCAGCACAGAGATACAGGGAAATCCACAGAGTGAGCGCAGAGCCTGAGCATAAAAATCACCACAAAAAGAGATGGCAGTTTTTCAACGCAAAGAAAAGATATGAGCCAGAAAAATACTATTACATAAAACCTGATACCTCTGCAGAGTACCACACACACTCTCAGAAATGGGGTGAGGTAGAAAATGAAAAGCATGTGAGGAATACAGAAAGCCCTGTTACAAACTTGAATAAAATCAGCAGGCAGGACAGTCAGAAGGAAAAAACGCAGGATGTGGAATACACTCCATTTTCAGAGGACGAATACTACATTCTGGGAAAGAGGAGAGGAGCAGAGGAAAATGAACAGCGGACACAGAGATTCCCACAAAAACAGCAAGCCAGCAGAAGCAACAGCATTGTGGAGCGCGCCCTGAAGGCAAGGGGAGTGAATACAGAGAATCTCTGAAAAAGATTTATAAGTGAGAACAGTATTGGGAGATAGGGTTGAGAAATATGGTAAAAGCGGAGCAGAAGACCCAACTCTCTTCGGACTGGTTTCGGGAACTTGAAGAAGAATTGACAAAAAAGACGGAAGAGATCATCCAGACAGTAAGCGAGGAAAGAAGCAGAAAAATGGAGCTGAATAGAATTTTAATTGCTGACTTCATGAGAATATGGGACAAATTCAATGACATTCATGTGCATATCACAATGGATCCTCCACACAACCTCTATGCCACCTTCAAAAACTATCCAAAGGACTGGGAATTTAAGTCCGACTTTGATTTTTCACTCGTGGATGCAATCCAGCTCGTAGATAAGACCCAGGCGCAGGGAAGGGTGGGAGACAGCATTAAATTCACATATTACAATGACGAAAAAGGGGTTTTACATCTCAGAGGCACTTTTGAATACTGTGAGGGTGAAAGCTACTACAAATATTCTGGATGGAAGCGCATCTTCAATGTCCATGTGCTTTTTGACGCTCCTGTTTCAAAGGTAGATCTTGATAGAGTGCACCAGATTCTGGCAGATGTGGTAAAAACCTGGTATGAATCACATCTAAAGAAGAACAGAGATTTACTTCTTGCCCACATAAAGAATACTTACGAAAAGGGGGAAACATATACCCAGTGAAATTATTTTCAATGGTGGGCCCATAGATCAGTGGAAGATCGCTTGCTTCGCAAGCAAGAGGTCGCGGGTTCAAATGGTGTTTTGGAGCCTGAAATTCCCGCTGGGTCCACCTATCCCTCCAATGTGTTTTTTACATGAAAAGTGTTCATAACCATAACCCTGGATATCTCTCACCTGCCCCTCTCTTACCAGCACAATTGCATCTCTTTTTGTGACTGTGCCGATTCTGCTAATCGCACAATGTTTTCTTCTGCATTTTTTTTCAAATTCCTCCGATGTCTCTTTATCTACGGTGAACAGAATTTCATAGTCGCCGCCATAAAAAATTACTGAAAGGATGTCTACATTGAACATTGCTGCAATTTTCTCAGCATCCTTATAAACTGGAAAATGCTCGTCCCATTCTATTCTGAACCCCACTCCATTAAGCTCACGGAGTTGTACCAGCGCACTCGCAAGCCCGTCCGAGGTATCTATTGCAGAAGTAATGTTTCCAAGCCTTACAATCTGTCTTGCAAGTGTAATTCTGGGCTGGATTTCTAGCAATTCTTTTGTGGCAGTGCTCACATCGTAATTATTTTTAAGTTTTAACATTGCAGTACCGCCCCTCCCAACGCTTCCTGTAATGAAAACACCATCACCTGGCTTGGCACCTCTTCGTCTCATAAGCATCGTTTTTTTAACCTTTCCTACAGCTGTGCCTGAAATCACAAGTTCATTTCCCTCTTTAGTATCTCCTCCGAGTACCGCGGTTCCATGAATGCTTGCACAGTCATTAATGCCTTTAGCAATTTCAAGCACAGTATCCATTTCCATATCTTTTGGATAGGTGGTGGCAAACAATAAACCCACTGGAAAACCGCCCATTGCCGCAATATCGCTTAAGTTTACTGCACACGCATAATATCCAATCTGCCAGGGTGAGGCAGTCTCAGGTATATGCATTCTTCCAGTTATTGTATCTGTGGTTAGAAGCAAGAAGTAACACGTGGTTAATGGTACAATTGCACAGTCATCCTCAACTGCATGCATTCCGAATATCTTTCCCAGCTCTTTTATTATTTTGCGTTCCCCGAGTTCATTTAACTTCAAATTCCCACCCAGATATCACTTTTATACAAACATAACCGCGGGTGGAGTTTGTGGCTTCCTGGCTCTTCCAAGCACTTTGGAAATTGCATTTTCAAAATCTTCTGGAAGCACATAATCTCTTTCTGCCCTAATCGCATACATTCCTGCTTCTGTGCATATTGCCTTTATGTCTGCACCCGTGCAATTCTCAGTTTTTCTCGCAAGTTCTTCCACACAGATTTCTCCCCGAATGTTCAATGGCTTCAGGTGAATCTTGAATATAGAAATTCTTGCCTCCAAATTTGGCATTGGAATTGTGATTATCCTATCAAATCTACCAGGTCTCAGAAGTGCTTCATCCAGTATGTCTGGGCGGTTTGTAGCCGCGAGAATTTTGACATTAGACAATGGATTAAAGCCATCCATTTCTGCAAGAAGCTGCATCAATGTTCTCTGCACTTCCCTGTCACCAGATGTAGAGACATCTAGTCGTTTCGCACCAATAGCATCCAGTTCATCTATAAAAACAATTGAGGGTGCTTTCAGTTTGCTCATTTCAAAAAGTTCGCGCACCAGTCGTGCACCCTCCCCAATGTACTTCTGTACCAGTTCAGAGCCAACGAGACGGATAAATGTAGCACTTGTGTGTCTTGCAATTGCCTTTGCAATTAGGGTCTTACCTGTGCCTGGTGGTCCCACAAGAAGCACGCCTTTTGGAGGCTGGATGCCCACTTTTCTGTACAAATCTGGCTTAAGCAGAGGATATTCAATCGCTTCTCTTACCTCCCTGATTTGCTCATCTAAGCCACCAATATCAGCATAACTTTCCACTGGCTTCTCAATTATTTCAGCACCCATCACGATGGGGTCAAGAGATGGGGGGAGTACGCTCATCACTGCAAGCGTCTGTTTGTTTAATGCAACTCTAGCACCAGACTTCAATTCGCCAGAGGGCACATTTTCACTTACATTCACTACAAAATCTGGACCTGTAGAACTTTTCACCACAACCCTTCCATCTGGAAGCACATCCTTTATCTGTCCAATAATGAGAGGTGGAAATCTAAGACGGTCAATTTCTACTTTCAAACGCCTTAACTCGCGCTGGAGACGCACAATTTCATTTTCCAGATACCTCTTTTCATTTTCAATTCTTCTGAGTTCCTCAGTTAATCTGGAATTCTGCAATTCCAGGAACTGTAATCTCTCGCTTTCGTAACTTACATTGCTCTTTGCTTCCTGTGCTTCTTCGCTCAAATTCGCACCCCTTTTGATTGCTGTGCATAGTATGAATTTATCACTATTTATTATTTTCTAAACGGGGGGGAACCTTAACTTTGGTTGATGAGATTTATCTAATAATCTCAGCCAGGAAACCGAGAGCCTGCCAGATCGTAA
>JBMFNP010000041.1:0-16287 GCA_049970095.1 Thermoplasmata archaeon
ATCTCACTTGCATTTTGATACGAAAAATTCTTATACAACTTATAAATATAGTCTTTATCATTACCTTTTGCATTTTTGTAGGCAAATTCAAGAATTTTTAGAATCTCAAGGCCGAGGTTTTTATAAGCCTCTACAGTCATTTTGAAATTTTCATACGAGATATTGTTATTTTTTATCTGCTCGCTCAGATATTCTATGATTTGCTCCTTCCATATCTCCAGTTCGGATGTGTCGTTCATGAGATTGCCCCCTTTCTGTGCGCTTCCAATAATGCATATAGATTAAAAAGGTTTTGGCAGAAACTATTGAGATTTCCTTTATTTCTATCAAGTTTTATGTTTTCGTTTATGAATTTCTTTTCATGTTTCCCCCATTCGTTAGGTGGTTTTATTGCAATCCTAAAAACTCTTTCTGATAACTCCAAAATTTCTTTAAATTTTCCATCTAAAACCATATTTAAAATTTTAAACTCTCCAATTCTATTAAGAGAGCTTGCTATTTTTATATCTGAAAGAACTTGAACGATTTCAGAAGGTAAAGAGAAGAATTCAATTTTGTCTTCCCACTTGTTATTTTCTTTTTTAACTCTATACTTACTCACTACTTCAATATTCATAGATGTCCATCTGTGAAGTGTCAAATTAAGTTTTGTTGTCATTTGAATTAAAGACATTCCAAGAATTTCCTCTGTTGTTTTTGCTTGCTCTTTACTATAAATTTCACCAGCATATTTATTGAGATACCACATAACTTTAAAAGATGGGGCATTGATGAAAATTTCCGAGTTATCAGAGAGTTTGATAAGGGCAAGATGGTGATGAAATGTTAAAAATTTACACATATCACAAATAAAAGTTGCAGATTTATCATTTAAATTCCAATAAGTATTAAGAAAAGATGTTGCGGGGAATAGATAACTCATATATTGTAAATCCACAGGAGTTATTTCGTATTTGTCCTCAGCGCAAAAGCAACATTTTAGATTAGATGATGAATTTTTGAATAAATCTTCATACTTAAATTTTTCTAGGAATTTATCAATTTTTTTAAACTGTGAAGGATTAAATAAATTTTGGTAAAAACAACCAGATGAAAAAAGAAAACCAATTGATTTTCTATATCTGTAAAAATGTTCTTTGGGCTTTATTACCTCTTCAACCTTTTTTGCTTTATTTATAATTTGGGCATCTGATATATTTTTATCAACATCTTTCAAGATTTCTTTTACCTTTTTGATTTCATCATCAAAAGAAATACTTTCAAAATTCAAATTGGTATCTATTATAGATTTTATAACTTGAGACTTCTGAGAACCACTTTTTATTCTCCCTAATTGAGATTTTACATAATCCTCAATACTACTATAAGCCCATTCAAATGTGTTATTCAAAAGGCATTCATGCCAAAGTTTAAGTTTATCAAGAGGGGGCGGCTTTCTACTTTTGCTCGTAAATACTTCTTTTATTACAATTTCATCAATCTCCACACTCCCATCATCCTTCAAAAACTTCTCAACATTCTTTCCGCAACTTTTAAGCACTTTCAAAAACCCAATTACTCCTGCGTTATAGAGCCAGTTTCCAGGATAGAACTTCATTTAACAACCTCCACCATACCAAAGCCCTGCCCTCTCCTTGAGCCGAGTCCGACATTCTGTATCAAATTGAGAATCTCGCTATCACCTTCAAGTTCAAATTTTCCTGTAAAACATGGAAACTTCAGACCCATATGCACTACTATTACCCGCTTCAGATGAATGGGTTTCAGTTTGAACTCACATTTCTCATAATCTTTTTTATACACAATATACCCTAAATTTCTTATTAACTCACGGATATTAAAACTCAAAGCCTCATCAAAGCCATCATCACCTTTAAAATTCTCACATTTAGGCACAAGACAATATTTTTCATTCGTCGGACTTCTAACCATTATAGGTGAAACCGTGGTAAAAATCACCTGATTTTCTCTGATAGGTTCAGGATTCGGGAAAACGCGCACATTCTGTACAATAAATTCTACACCAAATATATTTCTCTTTCTATTTCTCATGAGCGAGTTATATAACCATGCCACCATCTCACAATCAACCGTACGAAATTTGAACTGCGCACTTCCATCAAAATAGATTCTTTCATCCTTAATTTTTATATTTTTTCCGAACAGCACTGCAAAAGTATAAGGTTTCACAGTTCGCAAATCAAATAGTAATTTATAGTTCAATGGAGAAAATTCCTCAATCGCACCCTTAATCAGTGACATAAACCCAGTTCTATAATCAAGGGGTAAAGATGGATTTTCTGAGGATTCTGACGGTTTAAATTCCGTAGTAATCATCATACATTTTGTTCTATCGGAAACTCGTATATAAAGTTTCTTTTGAGGAGGTGGAGCAAAAGTAATATAACTGTGGGTGTATTATGGCAAGATAATGGCTGATGTGTTAGCTGAAAAGAAGGCGGTAATCAGGGAAAGATGCAAGACAGGAATTGAAGGACTGGATAACATACTCAACGGTGGAATTCCCAGGGGAAACACCATACTGATAACTGGTAGTTGTGGAACAGGTAAAACAACACTTTCGCTTGAGTTTTTAGTTCATGGAGCACTTGCTGGTGAAAAATGCCTCTTCATTTCTGTCACAGAACCTTCCTCAAAACTCCTTGCAAACCTCATTCCCTACGAATTTTTTGATGACCGATTGATTGAGCAGGGGTTGCTTGTGTTCATAGATATGCCAGCACTCTATGAACGCCTTGGACTAAGAAAAACTGAATTTACATTTGAAGAGATTCACATGCTTGTAAATGCCATTGCGGGTATTGTGCGCGAACTCCAGATAAAGCGGCTGGTAATTGATTCAATTACTTCAGTGTGTTTCCAGTTAAAAACTGAAGAAAAAATCAGGGAATTTATCCTTAAGCTCGGAAAAGCCCTTTCTGACTTTGGGTGTACAAGCTTGTTGGTATCTGAAATTTCACCAGCAGAACAAAGATACTCCATGTATGGCGTGGAAGAAGCGATTGCTGACGGAATTATAATTCTTGGAAATCTTGAGAGAAGAGGCGACCTGCTTAGAACCCTTCAGGTTGTAAAGATGCGCGGCACAAGCCACTCAAGGGCTAAGTATGTACTGGACCTCACACCAATTGGTATTCTCCTTGTGCCCCTTCTTAAGGGTGGAATGGGAGGTGAAAAATGAACAGCACCGAGGTAGCTGAAAAATTGAAAAGTATGCCAGATGGCTCGGCAATTGCACTTAAAATTGGTGAAGTAAATTTCGCAGATAATTATGTGGCTGCGCTTACAGGTGTGCTTAAAGAATTCATGCCAGAAAGAAGGTACACCTGCATATATGTGACCACTACCACTCCCTCTCACCTCTGTAAAAACCTTTTTGAAATGTTTGAGGTGGATGTGAGCAACATTTACTTTGTAGATGCAATTTCCCATATTATGATGAATGTTGCAACCCACATGGAACGCACCACCTACATTGAAAGCCCTACAATGCTGGAAAATATCCTCCTGAAAATAGAATTTCTCCTCAAAAAACTTGCAGATGAAAACAAACTGCTAATCCTGGACTCCATCAACACCCTGGCAATTCACAACGGAAACAGAATCCTTGCGGAATTCCTGCACATTCTTGTGAATAATCTGAAATCCAAAGGAGTATTTACAATCATTTTAGGTATTGAAGAAAAGAATAGCGATGAAATTTCAAACATGCTTAGTCTGGTATGTGATGATACAATTGTGGTAAAATAGGTGGTTAAATGGTAGAGACTGTAAGTGTAGGTATTGCGGGAGTGGACGAAGCATTGTTGAGAGGTCTGCCAAAAGGTTATACTCTGATAGTTTCTGGTGATCCAGGATGTGGTGCCGAATTATTTGCAAAGCAATTTGCTGCTGCAGGCATCGGGAAGGAAAATGTGCTTTACATTACCACCACAGAAAGAACCGAAGATATTCTGAACACAATGCATGAGTTTGGCTGGAAGTCGGACATGCAGATTGTAAATATTGCAACGATGTACTACGAGGAAGTTCTTGCAAAGGAGCTTGAGATAAGCAAATATCGCCAGGAAGGTATTGGAGTTAATGATGTGAAAAACATTACACTGGATGAAAGCAAACTCAGAGCCACAAACTTCCTAACACTGGCAAATTACAAAGTATCAAGGCTTAAACCCCCTTTCAGAATTGTGATTGACTCAATAGATTTCTTCATGGAAATCTATGAAAGGAGTGATGTGCTTTCCACAATGAGATTGCTCAAGGCACATTCTCAACACCATGGTGGCGTGGTGTGTATTACCATGCTGAGAGATGTGTACGATCGAGCTACCCAGAGCGGTCTTGAGGAAATTGCAGACTGTGTGATTGAGCTCTACAAGGAAAAGATGCAGCTGGAAACCCGTCTGCGGCTTGCAGTCAAAAAGGTGCGGAACCATCCGGAGAAGGGGGACATTCTGCATCTGGAAATCGGAGAACATGGGTTTGTAGCTAAGCGCCTGGTATAATTGACATGATTGTACTTATCGGTGTGGGACATGTTTTCAAAATTCAGGGAAAACTCATCAATTTAATTTATTCACTGCAACCCGATGTTATCTGTGTTGAACTTGACACCCTGCGTGCAGAAAATCTGATAGCTCTGGCAAAGGAAAATTCAAAAAAGGACTATAGAGATAACCAGACACACAGAAAAAAGAAAAAAGACACGCGGGAACTACCTTTCCTATATCAAATCCTTGCAATGCTTCAGAGCAGTGTGGCTGACAAATTTGAAACCCAACCTGGAATGGAGATGCTTGCAGCAATTGAAATAGCAAAACTCTTGGGTGCAAAACTGGAATTCATAGACATAGATGCAATTACAATTGCAGAACGGGTCTGGCGTGAGATGTCATTTATAGAAAGATGGAAGTTTATTGCTGGCATTTTCTTCGGGTTCTTTCTCCCTAAAAAAAGCGTAGAAAAAAGTATGGAAGAATTTGTATCTGATGAGGCAAGAATGATTGCAAGCTTCGGAAAAGAATTTCCAACCCTTAAAAGAATTCTCATTGATGAGCGGAACGAATATATGGGCTGGCGAATTGCAGTTTGTGCAAGGGAATATGAGAATGTGGTGTGTGTAGTGGGCGAGGGACACATTGAGGGCATTTCTAAGAATCTTTCCAGGAGAGGCTTTCCCCATAGAATTGTGCATCTAAAAAACCTTCTTTATGAAAAAAATACTGAATTTTCATGCTCATGGGTGTACTGATGGTGGGGTTGTTTTATCCCTGCGCAATTTCCAAATTTTGAGAGTAAGTAATAAATCCCTCCTACTCTTTCCCAAAGGCGGACAGCAGGGCCGGTAGTCTAGTGGTTATGATGTCACGCTTACAACGTGGAGGTCGGCGGTTCGAATCCGCCCCGGCCCATAAGAAATTTTATATACTACAATCTGAATTACATATAGTGAATTATGTCCGCACAATCAATATTTGGAAAGGTGAAAGAGTCGCTATGGCCAGGGAAACGGAAGATAGTTGGGCTCCCTGTTTATCTGGAAGAAAACGGAGAGGTGCTTGGAAAGGTATCTGATATTGTAGAAGCAAAAGACGGGAAGATTCTCAGTTATGTGCTTGAGAATGAAGTTAGTTCATTCCAGATCCCTGTAGAGAATGTGCTGGTTACAAAACGCGGGCTTATTTATATCCCCTCTTGGTATACCGACGCAGACAAATTCATAAGGACGCTGGAAATTCAGGAGGCACTGACGCCAGAAGTGTTCATGGTACTCGCAGAAGAAAATGTGCCAAAAGAACAGATGAAAAAAATACTGGACAGAGCAACACCTGAAACAAAACATGTAATTCAGGAAGGGCTGCAACTTCTGGAAGCAACACAGAGAAAACTCGCAGGTTTCAAGAAAGAAAGTGCCAGAATATACAGTTTGATTTCTGAAATGACAGAAAAAAGGGTCCTGGGTGTGATTGATAGAATGGAATTTGCGAAAAACATCCTTGAATTGAAGAGAAAGGCGCAGATAGTTGAAGCTAGCATGAGAAAGGCAAGCGAGATTATTTCACGCTTAGAGTCATCAGCGCTTCTCAGAGTGGCAAGGGAATTGGAGAGTAAAGAGCAAAAAACCGAGAAAGCGGAGGCAATGCCGTTGTCAGGTGCCCCGCAGATTTCAGCAGAGCAGAGAGCAAAAATCAAGAAATTCAGGGTTTTGAAGGTTGAAAAAGAACTGAAGGAGATGGAGGAAAAACTGAGAGCGAGTGAACAAGAATTTGCAAAGAGGGTGAAAGAAGAAGTGGAAAAAGTACTGGCTGAAAGAGAGAACATGCTCCGTGGAGAATTTGTTAAAGCCCTGGATGTGATAGAAAAATCTGCGGCATCTTTAACAGTTGGTAAGCTCTCAAAAGAACAGAAAGCAGGTGTAGAAGCACTCTTAAAGGAAATCAAGCTTGCAAAGAATCGGATACTGGCAGAGCAGAAGGCAAAGCAGGCGGAGGCTGGAAAGCCTGGCGGAGCCACACCTGACCATGAGCGAAACATCTGTCCATTGTGCGGTGCTGTATTTGAAAAGGAAATGGATATCTGTCCTGTCTGTGGGCTAAAATATGAGCCAAAGGAAGAAAAGGAGAAAAGAGCAGAAGAAAAGCAGGCAGAGAAAAAGGTAGTTAAGAAAAAGGTTGAGGGCAAATGAACGAGAAATTTAACCAGTTTATTAAGAGAGGCAACCTGGTTAAGTTGGGAACCATACTAATTTTTGCTGGTATAGTCCTGATTGTGGTATATTTTCTGCTGATTTAACCGAGAAGTTTTCTGAGACGGATTTTATCTTCCATTGTGCCCACAATCTTCAGTTTTCCTGTAACAATTGCCTTCCAGGGCCCAATTTCCTTATTCCACAGATCAAGAATCACCTTTTCACTGCAAACTATTTTGATGTCTGGCTTCTCAAATTTTCCCTCTGAGACGGGTGTGAGTTTACAGTCCTTGAGGGTGCAAATATAACTCCGTCCATCCTCCAGATCAATCTGGAGTTTGCGTTCAATTCCCTCAAGTTCCGCTCGCATGTTCTGGTCTTTCTCTGCTTTTTCATTGAATTTTCTAACTATCTGGTTGAATACTTCTTCAATCATTTAAATTCCTCCAGTTTCTTTTTTGCACTTTCTTCACGGATGTGTGAAATCGTTCCCCAGCTTTTTCGCACAAATCTCGGAAGGGGCTGCTTCTCAGCAATCAATTTCTGAATGTACTTCACAGTTCTGGGGTCACTTGGATACCCGCTTCCGAAATCAATTCCCACATGTTCTTTTATTTTCTCCACAATTTCATCCCGCCGCACCTTCGCAATTATTGATGCTGCGGAAACCACAGGGTAGGTTACATCTGCCCTGTGCTCAGAGACTATTTTACACTTCCAGGAACACCTTTCTTCAATCATCCTCCGGAATTCCTCTGCATTAGTATCTGCAGCATCTACATATACAATATCTGGCATAAGTTTTTCAATAATCTGCGCAAACACTCCTGCCTCCACTATGTTCAAACTCAACACTTCACGAAATTCATCTATATCCCTTGCTTCAAGAATAATTATCTCAACTTTTGCAACTTTTTCTATGATTTTTGCCAGCTCTTCCCGTTTTCTTCTTGTGAGTTTTTTCGAGTCTCTCACACCTATTGCCTTCAGATTTGCCTCGTCACTCACGCACACACCTGCAACAACGAGTGGTCCAATTACTGGTCCTCTGCCTGCCTCATCAATACCGCAGATCAACATTTTTTTCAGCCTTTTTTGCCAGCAACTCTCTTGCTTTTTTCACAGTGCCAGTGCTCACAATTGTTCTCAAAGAGAAATTTTTTCCATGCCCATTAAGTTTTTCAATTGCCAGCTTACTCTCATAGTGCTGGACCCTCACAATTCCAAAGCCATATCTGTACTGGATGAGATGAAGGCTTTTTATATCCCGTCTCAACCTTGAAATCAGTGCCTGGACTTCCACTTTACCTGCACCACCAGTGCACCCAGCATCGCTAACTACCTGAAAAACAATATATCTTCGCCTCCCTGTTCTATCTTTAACTGTCATGAAAAATTTAAAAAAAAGTTTAAAGTTTATCTTATAAGGTCTATTGTGTCGTCCCCCTCTCCAGTAGCATAGCCCCCTCTCTCTTTTCCAAGCAGTGAGGGAGATTTTGCACCTGTGATTATGAGCAGTACCTGGATTCTGTTCTCAAGGGTTGGATCTATTGAAGCACCCCATATTATCCTTGCCCTCTTGCTTACCCTTGAATTCACAAGTTCAGATGCTTTCTGGGCTTCGCTTACAGACATAGATGTGCCGCCTGTAATCCGCACAAGTGCACCCTGTGCCTGGCTCAGGTCTATATTACCTAACAGGGGTGAAGTCAATGCCATATTCACTGCTTCAGTTACCCTGTCTGTACTGCTCTCGGATTCACCCAAACCTATCAGGGCAACACCACCATCTTTCATCACTGTAAGCAGATCCGCATAGTCAAGATTCACAAGGCCTGGTTTTGTGAGGATTTCTGTGATCCCCTTGATTGCAGTCATCAAAATCTCATCTGCAACCCTGAAAGCTGCATCCAGTGGTAATCTTGGTACCAGTTCAAGGAGTTTATCGTTTGAAATCACAATTGTGGTATCGCAAACCCTCCTCAGCCGCTCCAATCCATCCTTTGCCTGCTCCATTCGCACCGTGCCTTCTGAGGAGAAGGGGAGTGTGACCACACCAAGCACCAGAGCACCCATTTCCTTGGCAATCTTTGCAACATAGTGTGCAGCGCCAGTACCAGTACCTCCACCCATTCCTGCAGTGACAAATACAATGTTTGCGCCCTGAAGGAACTGCTTTATTTCGTTTTCACTTTCTCTTGCGGCCTCTTCACCAATTTCTGGTCTTGCACCCGCACCGAGCCCTCTAGTTGTCCTTTGACCAATCAGAATTTTTCTTGGTGATTTTATTGCCAGCAAATGCTTTGCATCGGTATTTATAGCGCACATTTCTGCACCAGATATTCCTTCCTCCACACACCGGTTTATGGTATTACAGCCACCACCACCACAACCTATAATTTTTATGCTCACCTTCAAACTTTCTGCTAACTGGCGGATCATCTCATCATCTGGTGAAGTTACAGGCGGGCTCTGTTGCTGTGCCTCTGCTTTCTTTGCTTCCTCATGCCTTGCTAAGGCTTCACTTATTATTGATTTCATTTTCCTTACCTCCTGGGTTACTGCACTCTTTCCACAGGGGGAGAGAATGCACCCCATCCTTTGTATCCTACTATAATAATACTATATTTAAATTTTTTGGCATTCTTCCCCATTGTTGGAGCACGGGAGATGAGTTGAGACCATCGTGTTTTGTGAACGTGTGAACATTTTATATATCTCTGTAATAATGCACTTCCATGGATGCACATACAATACAGGTGATTAGGAAACTTGCTTTACAGAATGCAGTACAGCATGGTGGGAAAGCAGAACAGAAGGCAGTGGTGGGGAAGGTAATGGGTACTTTTCCAGAATTTCGGGCACGGGCTAAGGAAATTCTACCGGTAATCGCAAAGATAATTGAAGAGGTAAATTCAATTCCTTACGATTTGCAACTCTTAGAACTCAAGACTACCGCACCTGAACTGCTCCAGCGCGAAAGGAAGGAGAAAGAAACTGTTTTACCTGATTTGCCTGAAGTGAAAGAAAAAGTAGTGATGAGGCTTGCACCATTTCCATCTGGTGCTCCGCACATCGGCAATGCTAGAAGTTTTATACTTAATGACGAGTATGTGAAAAGGTACGGTGGCACACTCTATCTGGTGTTTGATGATACCATTGGCTCTGAAGAGAAAATTCCACAAGCAGATGCCTATGAACTTATTAGGGAGAGTCTGGCATATCTGGGTATCAAGTACGAAAAGGAATTTTTCAAATCAGATAGAATGGAAATTTTCTATGATTGGGCAAAAAAAGTGATTGAAAAGGGTTATGCCTATGTATGTGAGTGTGATGCTGCCACACTTAGAAAAAATAGAGAGATGCAGAGAGAATGTGTGCACAGAGCCCAAAGCATTGAAGAAAATATTGAGAAATGGGAAAAGATGCTGGGAAATGTTTATGAAGAAGGGAAGGCAACCCTCCGCATCAAAACCGATATGAAACACAAAAATCCTGCGTTCAGAGACCGTGTGCTTTTTAGGATCTCACACAGGGAGCACCCAAGGGTGGGCACAAAATATTTTGTCTGGCCATTGCTAGAGTTTTCATGGGCTGTTGATGACCATTTGCTGGGCATAACCCATGTGTTGAGAGGAAAGGACCTGATGATGGAGGACATGATGGAACAGTACATCTGGAACATATTTGGTATAAAGGGAGCAGTGTTTCTGCACTATGGAATGCTGATGCTCTCAGAAATGAAGTTGAGTAAGAGCAAGTCAATGAAGG
The DNA here is from genome assembly GCA_049970095.1 of Thermoplasmata archaeon. GTDB lineage: Archaea > Thermoplasmatota > Thermoplasmata > Lutacidiplasmatales > SKW197 > SKW197. The sequence goes on from JBMFNP010000041.1 coordinate 10,481, forward strand.
AAGTGCTTTCAGGCACATATTCTGGCTGGGATGACCCTCGTACCTGGAGCTTAATTTCACTGAAAAGAAGAGGTATCAGGGCAGAGGCAATCAGAAACTTTATTCTCTCTTTTGGTGTGAGTCTGGCAGATATTGAGGTGCCTGCAGAGAATCTCTATGCAGAGAATAGAAGGATTGTGGATGGGATTGCACCCAGATATTTTTTCGTGGCAGAGCCTGTAAAAATTACCATAGATCTATTTGAGACAAAAGAAGTTGAGTTGCAAAATCATCCATTGAACCCCTATCTAGGGAAGAGAAAAATTGTTGCTGGTAAAGAAATTTTCATAGCAAAGAATGACTATGAAATGTATAATGGCAAGGAGGTACGCCTCAAGGATTTCTGTAATATTCTCTGCACTGAAAATGCAAAAATCACATCCTGGGAAAATAAGGATATTCCCAGAATACAGTGGGTACCTGGCAGTGATTTTGTAGAAATGGATGTTGTGATGGTAGATGGCTCTGTAGTGAAGGGCGCGGCTGAGAAAAACATCTTGGAAGCAGAGGAGAATGATGTTGTTCAACTGGAAAGATTTGGATTTGTAAGAATTGACAGAAAGGAGAGAGGGATAACAGCATACTTTGGACACCGGTAGCCAGATTTGTACCCTAAAAAGAGAAAGGGGCAACATCTCAGAATTTATGCACATGCTCAGTAAACCTTAATTATCTCTCACATCTACGCAGTTTGTATGGAATATCCGTACTTGATCATAGGCATATTCATAATCACATATGTGTTCATTTCGCTCAGAAGGGTTAGCAAAGTCAAGATTGAACGCCCTGCAATTGCACTTCTGGGCGGTATTGCAATGATTTTTGCAGGTGCAATTTCCACTTCCGATGCACTTTCTGCAGTGGATTTAAATACGATTGCCCTGCTGCTGGGAATGATGCTAATTGTAAGTGCCCTTGAACTCTCAGGATTTTTTAATTTTGCTGCAGTGCGCGTCTCAAGATTTGCAAAAACTCAATTCCAGTTACTTGTATTTCTTGTGGTTCTGACTGCTTTGCTTTCTGCACTTTTCCTGAACGATGCGGTGGTGCTAATGCTCACCCCTGTGGTGCTGAAGGTGACAAAAATCCTGAAAGTTGATCCTGTGCCATATCTTGTGGGTGAGGCGATGGCATCAAATATTGGAAGCGTGGCTACACCTATTGGTAATCCCCAGAATGCATATATTGCAATGAAATCTAGCATCCCATTTGTTTCTTTTGTGGTTTACCTCCTCCCTCTGACAATTCTATGTGTGCTTCTTGAGATTGTGGTGCTAAAACTGGTTTTCAGAAAAGAACTTGCAAAGCCAATGTGCAGGCTAAGGAGGGTTGATGTTGATAAAATCCATTTTTTTAAGGCGGAAAAGCGTTTCCACTTGATTTCAATTGTAAAACTTTTTGAGGGAAGTGAAATAAAGAACCGAAAACTCCTGGTCTTTTCCATGATTGTGTTTGGGTTTGTGTTTACTGGCTTCATTATTTCAAGTCCCAGTTTTCCGATTTCCATAATTGCAATTGCAGGTGGCGCATTTATTTTTGCACTTGTACAACCTGTTTGTGGTGTGCACTCAAAGGATGTTTTGAAAGGTGTGGACTGGGGAATCTTGGTATTTTTTGCTGGACTTTTTATTCTCCTGAGAGGTGTGGAAAATACAATACTGATGACCACAATTGAAAATTATTTCACCCAACACCCTAATATTTTTAATCTCTCATTTGCGACTGCTGTGCTTTCCAACCTTGTAAGTAATGTCCCTGCAGTGATGCTTCTTGCCCCTGCATCCCATGCCATGGCGGATTCAAATGCATTTTATCTTACACTTGCTGCGATTTCCACACTTGCTGGCAATGCCACATTGCTCGGTGCTGCTGCTAACATAATTGTTGCAGAGAGTGCACTGCGGTATGGATTTGAATTGAAATTCAAGGATTTTCTGATTGCAGGACTGCCCACAACTGTGCTGACAATAATTGCAGCTACACTATATCTCTATATATTTTTCCACTGAAATCTATAACCATACTCTCCTGTAAGGGGAACAAAAATGCATCCTCCGAAGTTTTCCTTTTCCAGATTTTTCCCCTTTTTTCTGTATCTATAGAGTTCCTGGTAAAATCGCCCGCCCACAGGAATAAGGAGAATGCCCTCATCCTTTAGCTGGGAGAGAATTGGTGGTGGAACCTTCGGGGCCGCACATGTTAGAAAGATGCGGTCGTAGGGTGCGTATTCTGGCAGTCCTTTGGAGCCATCACCATAGATTACAGTCACAATGTGGTCGTATCCAGTTGCCTTCAGATTCTCAGATGCAAACCTGTACATTTTTAGGTTGTTTTCAACAGTATATACATGCCCTTTTTCGCCAGTAAGTTCTGCTGCAAGTGCAGCATGATAACCTGTGCCTGTGCCAATCTCAAGAATTCGCTGCCCTTCCTTGATTTCTATGAGTTCCAGCATCATTGCAACCATGTGCGGTGCAGAAATTGTCTGCCCCTCATAAATGTGTAAGGGTGTGTCCTCGTATGCATATCTCCTGATTTCTTCAGGCACGAAGAGGTGTCTTGGAACCTTCTTCATTGCAGAAATAACTTCTCGCCTGGAAAGGTACCCTGCATGTACAAGATGCTCTACCATCTTTTCCCGCTTATTTTCCAGCTCTCCCATTCCCATCCACCGCAAAGGCATTGTTTATTCCGGATGAAAGAATTGCATCCTGAACAGAATTTATGAGATTGCTTCTGACTATTTCCTCATCTGAGTTTCCTTTTGTGAATGCAACCAGTTCATACAGGATTTTCTTACCCCGTATTTCAATACTTCTGACAAATGGCTCAGGTTCTTTTACAACACCCAATGTATTTTTTGCTGCATTTTTGAGAATTTCTGCAACTTTTGCATGCGGGATTTCAAAATCAAGCTCTACCTTTATGGAAATTCCAAATTTTTTTACCCTTGAGAAATTATGAATTGTTTGGTTTATTAACCTGGCATTTGGGATTGTAAGAATTTCTTCATGGACATCTTTCACTTTGGTCACAAAGATGTTCGTTTCCACAACCTCACCTTCAACCTCTCCAACCTTTATATTGTCTCCTGTTGAAAATGGATTTGTTGCCATGAGCACAATTCCTGCGGAAGCATGCCTGATTGTGGTGGCAATGAAAACAATGAGTATGAAAATAATAATTACAAAGTAGATTGCAAGCACAATTGAACCCATACTCTCCATTTTTACCATCATAAGAAGCACATAGATGATTAACAGCCAGGCAAGTGAATAGAGCCCGTACTGGAGTCCTCCACGGATAAGGGAGATAATCTGGGGGGCAAAGGTCGTTGTGTGTGTTTTGAAGTCCTCCAGAAACATTCCAATACCCTCATCAACTACAAATACCACAATCACTATAATTATCATCATTGCAATATAAATTGCATTCAGAGTGAAAAATTCGCTAAATGCTGCAAATACTGTCTCTTTTTTCCCTATCATTGTAAGCGCAATAACAAGCACAAGCAATACTGTAATTATAATTACGGTGTATTTTATGAGAAGGTAAATGAGTTGGGCATTTTTCTTACTGGCGAGCGTTCTGGGTTTAATGTGAAGTTCACCTGTGATATACTCTGTGTATCGTTTAGCGACTTGGAGGATAATTGTGGCTACCGCAACTACCGTAAGCATCGCAATCCCTGATGGAAAGTACTCCGCAATAAATAACCAGAGAACCCTGAATATTTGTGATGAAAGCGAGAGAATAAAAACGCATATTATCAGTGCAAAAAGAAAGAGATAGAGGCGCACATAATCACCAACAACAATAACTGTGTTCGGGTCCATATATCTGTATTCCTTGCTAGCAACAAATCTGAAATACCTGCGCACATACGCCTGAATCCAGAGCACAGCAATTATTACGAAAAGCACAGCCATAAGATATGGCAGGGTGGTTTGGATGTTCATATTACACATATATAACGCAAGATAATATATAAAGTTTCACTGGCATCAAGAGAGACTCCTATTTCACTTCCCGTATTTTGATTGCCACACTCTATCTATTGCTGCAACTGCCCTTTCCGCAACAACCTTTGCATCAAAGTACTGGTTAATAATCTTTCTTGCATTCATTCCAATCTCTTTTGCTTTTTGGTCATCGGAGAGGAGAAACTCAAGTCCATCCTCAAAATTTTCTATCTTTCTAATCACTGCACTTTCTCCATCCTTCACAAAGGTGCCTCTTGCACCAATTGGAGTAGTAACAACTGGCAAGCCGTATGCCATATATTCCAGCATTTTAATATTTATACCTGCACCCGCAACTGTAGGATTTATTGCCATATCTGCAATCTGGAGTATGTGTTCCTTCATGGGGTCATCTACCACCCCCAGGAGCTTGATATTCTTTGCATCTGTTGTGATTGCACTGCAAATCTTTCCCATCACAACAAAATCCACATCAGGATACCTGCGGGCAAGGGATTGCAAGAGTGTGTTTGCGACCTCGGCGTTGGGGTCAACTTTAGATTTCCCTCGCAATCCGAAGCCACTCATGAGCACACAGATTTTCTTTTTTTGGGAACTCTGCGATTTTTTCTCCTCCCAACTCTTGATACGGATGGCGTCTACAGGAAAGGGCACCCAGACAATTTTCTCGTATGGAACACCATAGTGTATATGAAAAAACTTACTGTCTTCGGGTGTAATGCAAAATACAAGGTCACATTTTCTCGCAAACTCTCCTTCAAGTTTTTCTATAATTTCATCCGTTATTCTTTCTCTGAATTTATTACCAGTTGAGTAATGTGCTTTGTAGAAGTGCATTTCAACATTGTGTGCTCTCAGAATTTTTATTCTGTCTCCTACTTCCTCCATCAAAGAAAATAGCCCTCCGGGCGATTGAAAAAGTAAAACTGTATCTTTATCTGCGTTAAGAAGTTCTCTCACCTTCTCTCTGTATTTTCTGTCTATAAAAATCCGAATCTCGTGTGAGAGTGGAGAGTTTGGTAATGTGCCGAATAATCTGAAAAGCCCAATCGCTGATTTTACAACAAATTTTTTCCATGATTTTTGCTTTACACCAATAAGCATAAAATTTTCATTTATTTTTCTGGTAGAATTTGTCTTTTCTGGGTAGAGATATATGACTTTCCGAGATAGGCTGAGTGCATGGAGGAGAGAATATATGCCTCGGGCACCTCCATAATTGGCTGGAAGAATGGGAATGGCACCTGTGGAGAGAATAGAGTACATGCACTACTATAAACTTTTTTGATAAATAAATTTTTCACATGGAGAAAAGGGACTTGTCCTAAGCATGTAGCCTTGCACAATAATTTCATACGGACACACCTACGTTTCCAACATTTTGGCAATACATTGGCGAGGTTACCAAATCAACACGGGAACTGATTGAGGAGTTAGAGGTACCAATTACCCTGAGTTTGGGGAGTTAAAGTTTGACAAGCTCAGAAAAAGGATATATATGGCAATAATATCTTTCCTATTAATGGATGAAAAAACGAGACATGATAAAAGAATCGTTGTGCTAGGGTTGCTCACTGTTTTTCTTATAGGCGTGATTTTGAGGTATCCTCTCACAGAATATTCACCTGCCAATACTGATGCATATTCATATCTTTTTATGAGCAATGCCATCATAAACACGCAAAGAATACCCTGGCTTCTTCATCCATTCTTCTCATTCTTAGGAATTTATCCAGCGTCGGATACATCCGGTATAATGGTTTTACATGCATCTACATATTCTGT
>JBMFNP010000042.1:0-15925 GCA_049970095.1 Thermoplasmata archaeon
GCCACAAAATATTGGATATTACCATTTCCGCTACTGGTTCTCTCGTCGATAATAGTGGTAGTTATTATATCTCCGCTGTTGGACATCTTGAATAATGCTAGAGTTCCAGGGTGTGGCTGCTCTTCAAACATATGTGGTTTAGAATAGCTTATTATGAAAAAATCTCCTGATTCTCCGGGTAGTACTTGGGACATCCAGAAATACCTACCGGAGGTTTTTAAATCAACTGTTGTGGGTTTGGACCAATTGGGCGGTCCTAAGAAATAGGGACTCAAAAAATATGCAATTACTATATAGGCAAGTAGAGACGCAATGAATATCTTATTTTTCATTACCGATTTCAAAATTCTTCTCAAATGCTCTCTTGAAAAAGATTCTTCGCCTCGCTTTTCCATTATTTATACCTCATTATATTGAGTAATTTGAAGGAGGGTTCTGGCATTGCGTATAACGTTTCCAGCGTAAAAGAAGTTTTTGCGAAGCAAAAATTTGGGTGAGTGCCATCAGGCACGATCCTTTTATGCTGTGTTAGGCGAAGTTCAACTTTTGTTATTTTTTCTCCATGTAATCAAATAAAGTTAATTCTTTCTGTTTCTTATTCTTATTATTATTTAAATCCTTTGGCCCATACCTTCCTGTAAATTTGCCTTTCTCTTTTCTTTCCTTAAAAGTTTTCATTACAATATGTTTGGCCATTTCTTCTTTTGCAACTTTTAATTCAATCTCATAATCCCTTAATCTATTTTCGGCAAATTTAATGTATTCTTCGGAGATTTCTATCCCAATAAAATCATGCCCTAAGATCTTTGCAGCAACTAAAGTTGTTCCACTCCCACAATATGGATCAATAACTATTCCTTTCTTTTCATCCATTACTGAATAAATCGCTCTTATAGGCAATGATAGTGGGAAAGGTGCTGGATGGGGATTTTTTTGTTCGGGTGGAAATCTCCATATAGATGTTAATAAAGCATGCTTTGGTTTTAATTCTTCGCCAATTAGATTTCTACCTTTTGGTTTGTAAAGCCAATATATTCTTTCCTCCACTTGCCAATATCTCCAGCCCCTTATGTTAGCCGCTATCATTCTATCCCAGATTATCTCTTGCCTAACAACCCATTTTGTTTTTCTTAACCAATCCATAGGATGAAGCATTAAACCTCTCTCCCATCTTAATTTATGATTATAAAAGAATGATCCTCCAGGTTTTGTAATTCTAAAAATTTCATTTAATACTGCAATTTGATTTTCTTGATATTGATATTCAGGTAATTTATCAGTAGTTCCTGAGTACTTTACATTTTTTACCAACCAACCTTTTTTATTTTCACCTTTATTATAAGGTGGCGATGTTACCCCAACATCTACAATTTCATCTGGTAAGGTTTTCAAAATTGTTAAAGCATCTCCTTGAATTATTTTGTTTAAATATTCTTGTGTATTCATTTTGCCTTGCTCCATAAGAATTCATAAAAACCGTTGGATATATATGGTTGATATTTTTCTAATTCAGATTTACTTAAAAGATAGACAATTTTTAAATTGGAACTTTTAACATAATCTCTGTAATCAAAATCCGCACTTCTCAAAAACTGCCCTTTTACACTCTTACTTCCTTTCAACTTATCCTCCCATTTCTGTATTTTGCTTTCCAAATTTTTTACAAAATCTGGAGAATTGAAAGGAAATTCAATGATATAGATAAGTTTACCGTCTACAAATCCGCTTACTAATATGTTTAAGTCTTTTTCCTGCTTATCTCTTTCCAACCTTTCGCGTGTATAATCAGTAAAATTACCTCCACCGTTTAATTTAGCAGGGCTTGTTCTTCTTTCGCCTCTTTTATATTTTTCAAATTCCTCAGTATTCACATTTTTTGGTTTTGCTTCACATTTTATAGTTTTACCTGGAACAAAAACATCTTGTTTGAAACCATTGTACCCTATTTTTGCTTCTTTATGAGTATATCCTGCCAAAGTGACGGTTATAAATTCTCTTATTGTGGAAGAATTCTTATCGTTTATATACATTGTAAGCAAGTCAACCAATATCCCTATAAGTGTATCTTTTGAGTTAGAAAATTTTAAATCTAACGAATACAATACAGCATTGATGCTGAAAGAAGGCGAGGAAAACCCTGCAGATGCCCATATTCTCCCAGGGAATGGGATTCAAATAAATATTTTAGGTAGAACAATTGAAATGATGTATGGTATGAAGTACTTTGTGCACTTCTTTGAATCTGAGGATAACACGCATGTGAAAATTGCAGAGAAACTTGCAGAAAAATCATTTGTGCCTGTGATTTTCACGAGGGAGAAACGGGATGTTGCGGTCAAGAAATATCCAGCAAACTCAGAAATATTCTATTTTGACAGTTTTACAAAAAAGAATGATACACTTTCTCCTAAAAGCCTGGATTTTGCGGTCCGCCTCGTGAGCGAAACCAAGCACAGAAATTTCTTTGTAATTGTTGACTGCCTTGACTACTTGATGACATACAATGAACGAAAAGAGGTAATTCTCTTCGTGGAGAAACTGTTTGATGCTGTGTCTTCCAGAGAGGCTTTTCTTATAATTCCCCTCTGTTTGCCACTGTTTGAACGCCGTGAGATCCTTCTGCTTGAAAGATTTGGGGATGTTCTATCATTGGGTCCTGATTAAGATATCTCTCAAAAATTTTAAAAATTTCTCTGTCTGCATAGATTACCTGCGGGTCTGCATGTATCATAAGTGTGATTCCCAGTTTTTCAGCAAGTTTGTCAAGAACATTCATAAAATCTAGCATTTGTTCAACATTGTGATAGAGCAGAAGGTATTCCAGACCATCTAAAAGAATATTTGCTTTTTTGTGTGTTTTTCCATACTTTTTTATCACATTAACTATTCTCTCTATATTGTCTGGATGAATTGTGTCTTTTCCCTTTGTTTCAGATAACCAGTAAATGGTAACGCCAGGAAGCACATATTTGTTTTTGAGATATGCTGGATGATATCTGCTGATGCACAATCCCTCTCCTTTCTTTGCAAGCATCTCTAAACCCACCCTGGGCTTTATCTGCAGAATTAATTTTATTGTCAAATCCATCACCATCTCAAATACTCTCTCTGCAATATATAAGCCTAAATTGTTATTTAACAGTTTGAAGGGTTTATATATTTCAATTGCAATACCTCCTACAGATGCATAAACTCCTCATCAACAGAAAAACAATTTTGATGTATTACCTTCTCAGGTATGGTCCATTTCACTATGATGAAAAGATACTGGCAAATGTAGACACCACACCCAAGGCGATTTCAAGAAATCTAGGACTGAGCCCTGCGCTGGTGAGCAACACACTGAGAGCACTTTTGAGAGAGGGGCTGGTAGAAAGGAAGAGGATGCATGTGCGTGGAGAACCAAAAAAGGCATTTGTTTATAGATTAACAACTGAGGGAATAAAAACCGCAAAGGAATTTGAGGAACAGGTTAAAAATCGCAGTTTTTTTACATTAGTGGGGAATCTCAGGAAAACGGTACAATCGCAGAAATTACTGAAAAAACTGGTCTGAAACTCATAGATGTGCTTCTGTGCGCAAAAAATGATAGAATATACCTTGAGAAAATGCTCCGGAAAACTGGGGTGAGAACAGAGCCAAGATATCTGCCAGAAAAACTCTACGGCAGGGCATCCTCCCTAAAGACACTCAAAGATTTTGAAATGAGCAATGCAAGAATCTGTGTAATTTATGGACTGGATTGCATGGGCAAGACCACACTCTTGCGCTCAGCCATTTCCACCTATTCCAGGCCAAATTTTCTTTATGAGGTTAAAGAAGGGTATTCTTCAAGTGAAGAGGCATTTATCCAGAGATTTTACAGATTTCTGATAGATAAGAATCTTCTCAAACACTCCACAAGCATTGAGGTGTGGAACAAAGAGAAAATCAAACAGGATATTCTTAGTCTGATTGAAAATCTGGATGTTGTTGTGGCGATAGATGATTTCCATCTTGCAGAAAGCAATCTCAAGAATTTTTTGCTGGAAATTTGCACCAGGGTACAGGCTTCTGAAAAAGGTTTGAAACTAATATTAACTTCAAACTCAAAGATTTCCGGGCTGAAGGCGAGAGATGAAGTCTATGGCAGGATCCTAACCCTCCACCTTGAGCCCCTTTCTCTGGATGATGTAAAGGAAATGTTCAAAGACAGAAATCTGCCAGATGATAAAATAAAAGAAATTTATGAAAACACACATGGAATTCCAGCCCTTCTAGAACTTGTGAGTGCTGGAAGCACATTCCATCCGGGAACATCATACGAACTAATAATGGAAGAAGTCCTCGGAAAATTGAGCGAGAATGAAAAAAAGGTTTTGGAGGCGGGCTCCCTCTTTCAGCATCCATTTGAGCCTGAATTGATTTTTTCAGCAATTGACATGGAAAACAACATTGACTATGAGTTGCTGGAAAACTTACAGGAAAGAACACTCCTGAAAAAGGACGCTTTCGGAAGGTATATTGTGAATGATACCATCAAAAACTTCCTTGTAAAAACTCTACCTGCTGGCAGGAAGGCAAGCATTCATCTTAAGATTGCAAGAACACTTGAAAAAAACTTCGGAAAAGAAAATATTGTAACTGCGCTTTATCACATGATAGAATCTGAAAACATAGAAGAAATTGAGAACTTCATTGCAAGAAACAGATATATTCTCATAAATTGTCCCTCACTTCCAGTTATTGAGAAAAATATCAAAAACTTCCTTGAAAAAATGAGAAGGCGGGGAAAAGTTTCAGACAAAATCCTTCAGGTGTATGCTGAAATTCTGGAAACCATGGGATTTTGGGAGAAGGCGGAAAACATCTATGAAAGATTGGAGCATAATCCTTTTGCGCTCCTTAAACTTGCAGGGCTCCTTACCCGAAAAAATGCTCCTGCTGAAAAAATCATCAGGGTATTGAGTGAGGTAAAAAAAGTATGTGGCGGAAAAGAAAACCCGGAATTGCTTGCAGAGTACCATTACATTCATGGACTCCTTGCAGAGCAGCAGGGGCAACTGAAAGAGGCGGAAAAAAGTTATCTGAAAACCATTGAAATCTGCAGAAATGCTTACCTACCACTTATTGAGGTTTATTCCTGGGTGGGTCTTGCTAGAGTGGCACTGTTCAATGGAAACTTTGAGAAGAGCATGGAAGCAGTGCAAAAGGCAGAGGCAGTTATGCTTATCACGGACGGATACATTGAGAGAACTTTGCTGTATCTGGCTCTTGGGGGAATCTACAGGATGATGGATGAGCGGGGAAGAGATATAGAGGCATACGCTGGCGCCCTCAGGTATGCAGAGCAGGTTGGCGAAACCCGTCTCATGATTGCTGCCTATCTGGGGCTGTCTGGTGGATACATAGGACTGGATAAATATGAAGAAGCAAAAAAATATTTTTTGAAAGCGGAAACACTCAAATCCGAGATAAAGGACTGGCACATGCACCTCACAATGGCAGCACAGCGCCTGGTTTTCACAGAATGCCATTCTGAGGCATTCAGAAAAGCACTGGGAGAGGTTGTCAAACTCCTGAAAACTCCCGCAGATATTCCTTTTGCAAAACACATGGCACGTTGGTGTCTCAAAGTCATCAAATGGAAATGCGGAGAAAAACTGCCAGAAGAAGGGAGATTTCTGCTTGATTTTCTGGCATAAAAAATAAGGGGAGAAAGGAAAAAAGATCTCATCGGGAATTTTTATATACTGAATCAGTATCCCGGTATCCATGGTGGTGGTGCACCTGGGCCATTCATATATATACCTCCAACTCTCCATCTGCACCCCACCTCATAAATGTAAATTGTTATTTAACAGAAAAACTATAAATTTCCCAACCAAGTCCAAAATATACCAGAGTTTTCTTCGCAATTTCATTACCCGCACTGCTTTGAAGAAATTTTTTGAATTCCTCAGAGGTGAAAGGTCTTTTTGCAATTATCTCACATGCAATTCTCTTTGAAATTCCAGGCACGGACTGGAGTGCAGCAAGGGAACACCTATTCACATCCAGTGGATACTCTATACATGTGATACTTCTCTCCCCGTGCCCCACAACAATTCCATCAACGAATTTTCCCTGCTCAATAAAATACGGAAAACCTACAAGGAGAGGGTAGCTTGCCAGCTGTCTTCCAAATGTATTTTTTCCCTCATGCATCTCAGTCCATATTTTTCTAATCACTGTATTTTCTGGCACAATCATTTTAAGCATCTGGAAATCTATGTTTTTTCTCACAAGATGCTTGAAGTGCTGAAACTCCCTCCTGTGCTTTAACCTGAAATTCCTTCGCACACCTGCAACCTGCCTTATATTTATCCTTCTAAGCCACAGATTTTTTGCCAGCACATCCTGCAAAAACCTGTAATTCAATATGTATGTGTTTTTTGTCTCTCCATCCAGCCCACCCAGAAAGTTTATGCCTGGCAGAAGTGCAGGCAATCCATTATCACCCCTTGCCCTACCATATTCGTTCACGATCTCAATTGCCCTCATCACCTGCTCTGGTGTTGCATTCAAATTGTTTCTTTTTATCACTTCAGGATCTGCAGACTCCATTCCAAATGCCACTACATTTCCTGGTGTGCACTTCTCTACCAGTATCTTTGTAACCTCCCTCGCCTCTTTTTCATGCTCAGCAATTACCGCAGGATTTGCATTGTCAAGATGTAAAACCTCTATTTTCGGGCATCTGTGCCAGATGCCATCAAACAATCTCTTTATTGCATTAGGGTTAGGTGTTGGGGTTTCTGTCTCACCCACTCCTTTTGCCATGTAAGAATAGATACAGGTCTGTCCCCCAATTCTGAAATTTCTCAATCCCTGGTTATAAATTGCCTCAATCTCACTTACAATCCCATCAATCTCTCTGAAAACCACCTCACCAAAAAGCACATCTGTGCAGAAAGAACAACCGCCAGATATCCAGCGCACACATCCTTTATATGTCTCAATTTCAGCAATCACACTATCGGGAAAATTTTCTGCAAATCGCACACATTCAGCACCCAGAAGACTCCATCTGTTCCACTCTTCAATAGTTCTCCTGCGCTCATTCCATCCTCTGCCCGTGAGCAAATCAAAAAGTGCTGCCTCACCATCCAGATGTGCCACATAATCAAAAATATCCTCTAATTTCTCCCTATTTTCCCTGATGCCACCAGTATAGGAAAACCTTGCTACAGGTCCAGAAAGAATTTTCTTTCCACTAACTTCCATTGCCATTTCTATCAGTTCTTTCATGGATGCTGGCATTGTCCTTACATATTTCCCAGGGACCAAAGCCCCGCCTGTAAAAAAAACAATCTCCGCATTGCAGATTTTTTTCCAGATGTGCTCTTTTTTTCGCCAGGAATCTACAGTTGCATACATGGGTTGGTTACCAGTATCTGCAACAGCACCCCATGCATATCTGGGATATGGAGAAATGTATGGTGGCACTCCAAAAATGCTTGGCTCATCCACATAGCAATCAACGATTCCCACCCTCACCTTCTCTTCCCTGCCTTCCGCACATCAAAATATCTGAATACCACAAAAAGGCACATCAAACCCCCACAACCCAGAAGGAGAAGGAACACTGCCATGGTTCCTGAATACTCATTCAAGAATCCAGCTGCTGGTGCACCTATGCTCATCCCTGCAGAAATCACAATGCTATATAGTGCCATGGTAACTCCTTTTGCCTTTTCTGGACATTCATCTGCAAGAGATGCTAAGGAACTTGGACCGAATGCACCCGCAAAAAACGCTGAAACTCCTAAAAACCCTAAAAGAATTTTATTTTGCATCAGCACAGCAATCAAACCCTCAACATTCCTTTCCGGGGAGAGATGCACACTATATGCTACAATACTTACTACACCCAGAATCCCAGCGGTTCCCATGAACAGGATAGGGATTCTGCCGTACCTGTCTGCAAGTTTTCCAAAAAACACCTGGGTTATCAGAAAAATCGTACCTCCTCCACCCAGCACAAGTGCAAGATGGGTGCCAGCCATAGAAATTTTTGCACTCTCCATGCTGAAAAAAGAGAGGATAACTCCTACAATTATGTATAGCATGAGCCATGGCAGGATGAGCAGGAGAATCTCCCTTGAAGTAATCACAGAAACCACATGTCTGGGTGTAATTTCTTTTGCAATGAATTTATGAAGTTTTGGCTCAACAATTGCTAGATATGCAAGTACACAACCCGCAAGTGCAAGCAAACCCCCAATCACAAATGGAATCTGGAGATTTGATGCAAACCTGTCAGCAAGCAAGCCCCCAACCAGGAAACCACTGAACCATCCAAAGAGATTTGCGAAGTCAAATGCCCCCATCTCCCGCCCCCTGCTATCAGGTGGAGCATAATCAGCAACAAGCGCCAGTGAGGCAACAAGAATAGATGCAGCTGCAATTCCATGGAAGGCATTGACCACAATAAGTACATGTGGGTTTGTTGTGAGCGCGTAAAGAAACAGGGAAATTGCGCCTGTAACCAACCCCACCAGCAACACTTTTTTTCTTCCGAATTTATCCACAGCAACTCCTAAAAACATCACAGAAAGCATTTCTGCAAACGGTGAGGCACCCCAGATTATTCCAAACATGAAATCTGAAACATTATGTTTGAGGTAGTAAGGAAGTAAAATCAAAATAATTCCAAAGCACAGGCGGATGATGAATGTGGAAGAATAGAGGGCAAAAAGCATTTTCTGATACCATCTCTCCAAATCAATGCCTCCAGCGTTCTTCACTTAAACTTACTCTCTTAAGATAGGTGTGCATGCTTATAGCTAGCAAATTCACAGAAATTCCCAGAACAAGTGTAAGAATTACAATTGGGTCCCAACTAACACTGCTACCTACCATTGACTTTATTATTCCGATTGCGCCCACAATTGTAAGTGTGATTGCAAACAGGGAAGCGCTTGTAACCCAGAATGTCTTTGAAAACTCACCTTTTTTCACAACCACGCTTAGTACCTTTCCAATTTCAAATACCCAAATGCCAACGAAGAACCACCAAACAGAAATTGAGAAGAATTCCAGGATTTTCAAGAAGGGGTCGCCACTTACCGCATTGAATGCATTGTATCCCTGAATCCAACCTATAAAAATCATTACAGCGCATATTATGCTTGTCGTAAGCGTGAGGCTTCCGGAAACCATATCCTCTTTAAAACGGTCAAATGCCTCACCTAACCTTTCAAGAACTCTGTATGCCCAGAAAATAAGATAAAACCCAAAAAATATCAGAATGGTGTAAATTCCTATAGCAGGAAGATAGTCAATTCCAAGCCATCCTTCCCTTTTCAGGCGGAAAAGTATAGGCAGGAGGAATGCACCCCCGATTACTATAAGAAGCAAAGCAAATGGGAGCACAATTTTTGAACGGAGCTTTGGATCCTTGAGTGCCTTCACTATCAGATAATATGTGTTTTCTATGTTCGGATTCTGTCGCACATATATTCTTCTTACACTATCCACCTTCATTCTTGATGTAATGATGGGGAGAAGGTATTCATCTTCTGCACCATCTGTTATGAAAATTGCAGATTCGGGTTTGAGGCGCTTGATCACCATATCCAGTTGCTCAGCAATCTGCCTGTCTGAATGGACACCTACATGTATATCGCCAGTTAGCGTGACCACTTCCACATCCTCGCCATTCTCCTTCAGAGCGTCATAAAGGGAGACTGCCCCGAAGATTGCATTTGCATCACTCTCTTCAGGGTCCTTTATTGCCAGCGCTTTAGCTGCCTCTAGATTCTCCTCTCTACCAATTATGGGACCACGAATACCAGTTTTCTCACCCAGGTCATTGTCCCTGTCTGCACAGATTACTATTCGCTTTACCATTTCCATGAAGGTATAGAAAAAGGTGTTTATTAAGGTTGAGGAAATCTGCGAAATTACCCATGCACAAGATGTTCCGCCACTTTTTCCACTTCCTCGAGCAATTTTTCCTCATCAAAAGTGAGAATCTTTTTCTCTTTCATCACAATGTTTCCATCAACAATTAGCGTTTCTACATCTGTTCCATTCGCAGAATAAATTACATTTGAAAGAATGTCATGCACTGGCTGTAGGTGTGATTTTTTAAGGTTTATAATTGCAATATCTGCTGGTGCATCAGGCACAATTGTACCCCGATAATTGCATCCCAGTGTGCTGGCATTGGATGAAATCATTCTGAAAGAAACCTCAAGTGGCATTGCCTCAGCACCGTATAGATATTTCTGGAGCATCGTTGCAGTTCTCAGCTCCTCAAGGACATCTAAATTATTGTTGGAAGCATTTCCATCTGTGCCCACAAGTATATTTATTTCCTTCCTGAGTTCCTCAATTTTTGCAATTCCAGATGAAAGTTTAAGGTTGCTCTGAGGACAATGGAGTATTGTTGCTCCCGCCCTGGCAATTAACCTCCAATCATTTTCCGCAAGGTGTACACAGTGTGCCAGCAATGTTTTTCTGTGAAGCAATCCAAGCCTCTGCAATCTTTCTGCAGGGGTTTCATTAAATTTTTTTAAACTTTCTTTGTTCTCCCACTCAGTCTCAGAGAGATGAATGTGCACAGCAATTTTCTCCTTCATGGCATATTCGCTTATTCTAACAAGATATTCATCGTTTACAGTGTATGGGGCGTGTGGACCTATGCCCACAAAAACTCGCGGATGTTTTTGATTCCATTGATCCACGAATTTTTTTGCAATTGAGAACTGATTTTCTATGCTCTTTCCTTCTGGACAGCCATCAAATACGCTGGGACAGAGTAAGCCCTTTATTCCTGCGCTTACTACGCTTTCTGCAATTTCATTTGCATAAAAATACTGGTCTATGAAGAAACCTATGCCGTTGTGTATAAGTTCAGCACATCCAAGTAAAGCTGCAACCCGCACATCCCCGCTATTGAGGCGATGCTCTGCAGGCCAGATATATTCATTGAGCCATTCCTGAAGATTGCGGTCATCGCATATCCCTCTTAACACACTTTCTGGCAGGTGAGTGTGAGCGTTTACAAGTGCGGGCATCACCACGCAATGTGCACCGTTTAATCTTTCTACACCTGTGGGCACTTCCTTTTTTCTTTCGCCTACCCAAACAACTTTTCCATTCTCAATATAAACCGAGGCTTTTCTTTCCAGACGCTCTCCGATTAAATAATCTGCATTTTCAATGAGCAAACCAGCCATGCATTCAGGATGATTTCAAAATATATAAAGGATTGGAAACTAATAACAAGGGTTTTCTGCCAGCTGGTCTTTTAATATTCTGAGAGATGTTTCCAGCGTCTGGATTTTGCGTCCGATAAATCGCTCTGTCTTTTCCACAGAAAGACAGGTATGCAATCCTCTCTTTACCTCCTGGTATTCCCTACTTTTCACTGGAACTATTAAACTTTCGTCATACTCAAACACCTCGGCAATTTTTCTTCCTAACATGACTCTTGACACGCAGTCCCTACCAGTTGTATGAAAGGTTCCCCTACCATCCAGGAGTGCAAGTGTTGCAATAACATCTGCAGCTTCATCCACAAATGTAGGATTACAGAAACGGTCCTCAAATAATTCCAGATGCTTTCTCTTCTGGAACTGTTCAATCATCCACATAATTACATTCTGGCGATGATGTGGTGACCGTTTTCCATAGAGCGTAGAAACTCTACACACAATATTCTCAATGTTTTCAAGCACCAGTTTTTCTGCCTCCAGTTTAGTGTATGCATAGTAGTTTGGGGGGTTCGGCAGGTCTGTTTCTGTGTAGGGTGTGGTTTTTGTGCCATCAAAAATAGCATCTGTGGAAATGTATACCAGCTTGGTAGAGTGCCTCTGGCAAGCATTGACTACATTTCTAGCACCCTCTACATTCATCTTCCACGCAATTTCCTTGTTCCTCTCGCAGGCATCAACCTCTGTATATGCAGCAACCAGCACAGCAATTTCTGGCCTTATATCTGCAAATCCAAGGTTGACACTCTCAGCATTTGTGATGTCCATAATGTGCTGGCTTGCACCTTCTATCACAACCTTCTTCCTGTTTACGGTGTACCAGACATCACATTTCTTCATGAAACACTTTGCAAGGCGGTCACCAAGGAGTGTTGAGCCACCGATTATCAAAACTCTCTTCATTGCTACCCCAGATAACCCTTACACTGAAAAAATATATATTTGTTATCCCAAAAACCTCCTCAACCCGAGAGGCTCAATCTCATGTTCTGAGTTTTAATTGGATAACAGAAAGGTTTTTTTATTCATTAGAATTAACCTGATTAGAGGGCTCATGGTCTAGTGGCTATGACGTCACCTTGACACGGTGAAGGTCGCCGGTTCAAATCCGGCTGAGCCCATATTTTTATCTTATCAATTCTGCACTTCCAGCATATTTCCATGGAGTTCTGGGATTCTTTATTTTTTTCATCAGCCCGTTTTTCATGTAATTGCAGTGCGTAACCAAAATAGAATATGTCTGTCTCAGGGCAATGACTTCCTGGCTGTTTTTCAAACTTGCAATTTGCTGGCTTAATTCCCTTATTGCCTCGGAGACCAGAAATTCCTTGAATTTACTCTGAAGTTTTGGTGGAAGGTTGAACTTCGGAACCACACACTCACTGAAAGATTTTGCAATTTCTCGCACACAATCCTCATCAAAATCTACCTCTGCTAGAAGATATGCTGCAAAATAGGTTTCATCAATCTCTCCCCTTACCTCAAATTCCTCACGATGGTTTCTAACAACACCTGTCCAGATGCTATTTATTCTGGAATTAAGGGCTGCAAGAAGGTTATTGTAGTTCACAATCAGGGAGTTGAGTTTTTCCACATCACTCTTAAATTCCTCGGATTCAGTGAGGTAGATATAATTATTTTTTATGTTAGCAAGCGATTGTGCCTCTAAAAAAGTAGCAACGGAATGTGAAAGGGCACTTGATATGCTCTCCACATCTTCCAGTAATGGCCCATAAACCTCATGTACAGCATCTGCAGCATTTCCTTTTTCCTGTGGCATTTTTCCCCTCTTCCAAAGAATACCATTTGGGGTTATAAATCTAACTGATTTGTGTCTCAAATAAAGCTCTCACCCATACCTAACCCCCATACCCTAACCTAACCTGTAAACTATCAGCAAAGTTTATAATCCAATATTCAATACAGTATTTTAATGGTATTCAAGGCCTATCTGCCAGACGGCAGAATTGTATGTTCTTCCTGTAAATCAGAGGTTAAAGAGAAGGATAACCGTTGTGAGGTGTGTCTTTCTCTCCTTGATGTGGAAAAGGAAGGTATGGAATGTCCCTACTGCGGTAAAGTTATTGATAGATATGCCACAATCTGTGAGTATTGCGGGAAAGTGGTAAAGGAAGAGAAACCCAGAGAAAATCCATCACTAGATGAGGAATTTCTTCTGAGATTGCTTGACCTCGGAAAAAAGGTGGACAAGGAATCACCAGAAGATGTTGAGGAACGCGCAAAAGCCCTGGAAGTTATAAAGGCGGTTGCAGGGGTGATGGACAAATCCATAGAAACCACTGAGAAAACCACAGAGATTGGAGAAAAAAAGGCTATGGAAGGTGTGGGGGAGAAAGGGCAAGCACTGGAAATGCCTACAGAGAAGAAGGAAGAAATACGCCAACAATCACAAGGAATAATCATTGAGATTCCGCCGCACATAAAACAGAAATCTATAGATATCCTTAATAGTCAGATGCCAGAACTGAAGGAAAAAATTGAAGCGCTTCCCACCGATACGCTCAAGGAAGGTTTGGCTAAATTCATTGAAACTCTTTCTCTCATTCTGGAAACAAAACTCAGAGATAGTATTGAAAAAGACAAACTCCTTGAAGAATTTTTGAGAATAATCACAGAAAACATGGAGTGCATATCTCAAGTAATTGATTCCTACAAGAGCCTCGCAAAAATGCAGAGTGCACTGGAGGAAACAATTTCAAGGGCAGCGCAACCCCAAGGCGGTAAGATTTCAAAGAAAGACTGGCTTGCAGCCCAGAAACAGGTGCAGGCAGAACTTTTCAAGGTTAAGAAAGAATTAGATGAGGAAACTGAGAAGCGCGTGAAAAAGGCAACAAAGAAAGCAGAGGAAGAAATTGAGCGATTGAAAGCAAGAATAGAGGAACTAACAATTGAAAATGAGAAGCTCAAAAGAACTAGCATGAACCCTGATGAGCTTGCAGAACTCAGAACCATGCTGAAAATCCTTGATGATTTGCTTGGAGAACTTCCAGATGAAAGAATTGATGAATTTGCAAGATCAGACAAATTTAAACTTTATGAGAAAATTTTAGATAAATATAAAGTAGGAGAGGATTAAAATGGGATTGAGAGATAGAGCAAAGGAACGGCTTGCGGAGATTTCCGAGGACAAAGCACCTTCTTCCGAAACCAGAGTAAAAACAGGGGAGGGAAGAATTGGAGATGAGAAACCAGGTACAGGTGGGGATATTGACAAACAGCGATTGGTTATCATAAAAGTGAAACAGGAACTTGAAGCGAGACGAAAGGAGTTAAGCCAGAAGGAAGAAGAGATTGCAAAGAAAGAGGCAGAAATTTCATCTAAATATGGTGAGCTTGAGAGAAGGCAGGCAGAACTTGAACGATTGTACCAGGAAGTTGAAGAGAAGAGGAAAAATTTGGAAGAGGAGATTGGAGCCAGGGCAAGGGATGTGCAGGAAAAGGAAAAGAAAATTATGGAGATGGAACAGGATTTCCTTGAAAAACTGCGGAAACTGGAAGAAAAGGAAAGAGCAATTGCGCAGATGGAAGAAACTCTCAAAACAAGAATGGAAGAAGTTGCAAAATTAGAAGAAAAAACTACAGCGGCAATAGGGGAAATTGTCAACGAACTTTCTGATCTGGGGATAACAAGAGAGGCTTTTGAGGGACTCATGAATTCTACAGCGTCTGAAACAAAAAAACTTCTCATCGTACTTGATGAACTTCTTGGAGAGCTTCCTGATGAAGTGGTAGATAAATTCGCAAAATCTCCAGACTATAAACTATATGAAAAAGTGCTGAAAATGTATGGTATTTGAGTGCACTATAGATAATCAACAAATCAATAGGTGAAAAAGATGGGACTTAGAGACAGAGCGAGGGCAAAACTTGAGGAAGATAAAAAGACAGAGGATAAGGCGGAGATTGAAGTGTTGCCCAGAACAGAAGCAAAAACCGTGATTGCAAATGAAGAAAAGAAAGAAGAGGGTGCAGAACCAGTATCTTCTCCCGTCATTTCCCCTATTGCTAAACTCAAGGAGGAGATCATTGAGCGTGAAAAGAAGGTAATGGAAAAGGAAAAAATTCTGGAGGCAAGGATAAGAGAAATTGGAGAGAAAGAGGTAGAGATAAAATCAAAATTTGAGGATTATGAAAAGAGGTTAAAAGCTCTGGAGGAACGCGAAAGGAAATTTGAAAGCCAGCGCGCAGAATTTGAAAAACACCTTGCGGAGGTGGAGCAAGAGAAACATCGGCTTCAGATAGAAATAGAAAAACTGGAGAGAGAAAGAAGAGATTTTGAGGAAGAGAAAAAAGAGTTTGAATTTACAAAAAAGAAAGAAGTAGAGGAGAAGCTCAGCGAAAAAGAGAAAAGATTAGAGGCACTTGAACGAGAACTGGAAGCTAGGAAAGAAGAAATCCTGGGCAAGGAAAAAATGCTGGCAGAAAAAGAGGAAGAAATTAAAAAGGCAAAGGTTGAGGTTGAGGGCTATAGAAAGGAGATTGAGAACAAAGAGAAGAGTTTTCATGTTCGCGAACGCGAACTCGGAGAAGCGTTTCGTTCTATCAAGGAAAAGGAGCGAAGTCTGAGGGAAGCAGAGATGAAAATTGAGAAATTGAGTGAGGAATATACCAGAGAGATAGAAGAGATAAAAAGGAGAGAAAATGCCGTTGAAAGGCAGGAA
>JBMFNP010000043.1:0-15728 GCA_049970095.1 Thermoplasmata archaeon
ACACGGGTTGTTTTTGCGGTTTTAGGGGGTTTAAACGCAAATTCATTCCTCTAATTGTCGGGGATCTATAATAATGTTTCTCCCACGCATGGATCCCCGACAACATACAAAAAAACTCAGCCCGTAGCCTTTCAATCCTCCATTGTCCTGCTTGAACTAAACAATTATGTCAATATTTGCCTTTTCCTTTCCTATAGTTTGCACCTTCATTGCATCCGCACTTCTAAGGATGTAAATCCGCACAGAATCGGTGCTTTCCTCTATGAGTTCTCTTAATCCGCTTTCCAGACGCATGAACTGAGAATCTGTTAACTCACCCTCAAACACTGAATTCTGCACCCAGTTTAAGAAACATCTTAGAAAATTGCACACCTTGGACACTCTTTTCACATCCACATCATACACAATAATCACATACATTTCTACCACCATATTACAAAAGGTTCGTATTCTTTCACACCCAGGAAATGTTTGCAGAGTTTTAGGCACTCTAAGTAAATCAATCTTTCATATGTGACATTTCTTCCGAGTTCCCTGTGCTTTATTGTGCTCCTTAGGCGCTCTTCAAAATCTCTAATAAATTTCTCTCTGCCAGACTTAGAGAGGAGACAGCTGTTCAATTCTTTCAGAAAATCATTTTCTGTGAGTTCACATTTATTCACAAGTTTAAATATTGTTCTGTCCACAACGAACGGCTTGAATATTTCTGAAAGGTCAAGGGCAAGAGAAAATCTTCGCTCTGCTGGAGTATGGAGAAAAGAAATTGTCTGATCCAGTTGTGTATGATATATTGCATTGATTGTATGTGTGTAGAGCAAGGAGTTTCCAAAACTTATCATCGCATTCAGAGGATTATCTGGTGGATGCTTTGTCCTTCCTTCAAACTGAAAAGTCTCTCTGAGAATTTTCTGGAATGTTGAGTAGTAGATATTTCTGATTGTTCCTTCAATTGCCATTATTTCGCTCACATCATTGTATGTATCCAGATTCGCAATGTGATTTTTTATGCTGATTATTTCCTCGTTCAGATTTTTTCCCTCATTCTGATAGTATTCAAGATTTCGGAGAATATTTTTTGCTGCACCCTCCACAAATTTCTTTGCAAGTTTCAGACGCAATAATCCATTGAGATGATGCGCTGCCTGGCGGATGTGCATCTCACCAGATAGAAGAGATTCTGCTGGAAATAGTGTGCTTTCATATTGTCCATAATAGCCAAAGAAATGCACTGGGATTTTTTGCTTGCTGAGAAATGAAATCACACCCGAGGTGACAGAAACTCTTCCATAAGCAAAAATCGCACCTATTTGTTCCACTGGCAAAACTCTTTTTTCATATTCTGGTTTTTCAGAAAGATCTTCTGTTTCTACAGTATGCTCATCCCCCTCCAGCTCTGCAGTGAAAGGGCTCTGAGAGTTTTCATCTCTGGCGTAAATGAAGTACACTGTATTTTCTTTCCTTATCAGTTTTCCATTCCTAAGGATATAGTAGTTCTGCATCATGCTTACACCCAGCAAAACTCAAAATATGCACAGTGGCGGCAGTAGGGCTTGTATTCTGGTTTTGGTACTTTTTCCAAAGAAATTATTTTGTTAATTTCTTTAAGAATATTTTCAATCTCTCTTTCCTTTTCTGCGGTGAGCACAACCTCTGTCCGCTTTTTTTCTAATGGGTATGTAAGGACTCCTTTAATTTTAGCAATCCCTTTAATATTTTTCAGATACCATAGATAATATAAAATCTGATAGTAATGTAAATTATCAAATTTACTTGATTTTTTTATTTCAAAAACAAGTAATTCCTCTTTCCGTTTTACAAAATCCACCGAGATTTTATTATCAATCAAAACATTTTTAGTCTTGATTCGGTTGAATACATCACTTTCTATAACCTTTCCAATTGTTACCACATCTGATTCCTGCTCCATTGTAATATAGTGGGAAAAAAGCCACAGTTGTGTTTTACAATGAAAATAATAATTTACCTTTACTCCTCCAACTAACATCTCCGGCTCTATTGCAATTTTTTCCTCAGAGATTTGAGAAGAAGTTTTTTGCTCCAGATATCCCATAAATCTTCCCTTTTTTCTTCAGTTCGTAATTGCACTTCATAGTAACTAATTTCTCTAAAAGCTCGCCATAAATGTGATTATATTTAAATAAATAAAACACTAGTTTTTCTCTCTCTTTACCTGCAACTTCTCTCTCGTCTTTAACGACGAGAACGAGAGAATTAAGAAATTCAATTAACTTTATTGAGGGGTCAAGCCACTTTACAATCTCTATAACCCTGGGAAAACTGTAGAAAATTCCTTTTTGTTCTCTCCCAAAGAGTATCAATGTGGTTTGGTCACTCCATCCAAGCCTAGAAAGATATCTCTGGTGGAGTAATTTCTGCCATGTAGCCATTTCTTTTTCTTCTTTCTGTTTTTCATCCTCCTCTATTTTTCTAAACAAAAAGCCCAGTAAACAGAGAGAACAATACATCGGCTCAGATGTGCGCGCATCTACCTTTAGATTTTCCCTTAATGGAGAAATATCGCTCTTTTCTTTCGCTATAACCCTTGATGTTACCATTGTTTGCCAAAACCATCTCCTTCCAGCATCGGATACATAATCAAGATTGATAAGGTAATTCCCGAATTTTACCGAAGAATATGTCAGATAAATTACATGCCAGATATCCTCTTTTGAAGGCGCATTCTCTCCATCTAACCATAGATTAGGTGCCACAATCACTGTTGGCCATGTAAAAGATGAAAGTCCCTTTTGTATGCTCTCGTCTACAATGCACTCTAAAAATGAGACAAATTTATCTCTTTGAGCATTTTTATCATTTTCTTTCAGTATTTGCTGATAAATATCCCACCTTTCTTTTGAAGATCCATCCTTTGGCTCTTTTTTTGGTATCAAATTAGGATATCCACGCGCAATCCCTAATAGATATTCTATCTCCACAATGTAGTTCCCACTCTCGTCTTTCCATTTTATGAACTCTTTAAATTTTTCTTTCCACATTTCTATCACCTCAGGATATTATTACTTATCAATTTTTGATTCACAAATCCATAATTTGGATGGTAAATGAAATCCCCAGCCTTTTCTATTACCGGTAATCCCATTTTCTTAACTTCTGAAGAATACACGGAATAGACAGGTGCAGGTACTGCATAACCTTTTAATTTTGCAATTATACCCTCCACATCCTCCCCTATCTCAAATTTCCTACAAAGCACCTCTATTTCTTCCCTCATCCTTACTCCTTCTTCCGTTGGGTATATTAGCGGTCCTGAGGGGATAATTAATGTAGTAAAACTCTCACGATATGACACAATTTTTTTCACCTCATCCTCTGTGAGATCTAAACTGAAAAAGTATCCAGTTTTTGTCTCATTCTCAAACATTGTCTCCATTCTTAACTCTTTCTCAGCCTTTGATATGCCATCTGAAATTCTCTCTGCGGTATATATTTCGTTTAATTTCTCAAAGAGCTGGTACTCGTTTTTCAATTCACCAATCTCATTTAACATTGTTTTTGCGGAATCCAGTTCTTCCTTTTCATAGGGATAATACTTTTCATTCTTTATTTCTGGTTCAAAAACATAAACATTAGTTCCGTCCACACTTTTTTCATATCTGTTTACCCGCCCACATCTTTGTATAAGTGAAGGGATAGGTGCTAACTCTGTGTATAGTTTGTCATAGGATATGTCTAATGAAACTTCACATACCTGGGTAGATACAAAAACATGCGGCTGCTTGAATTCACTCAATTTTTCTTCAATCTCTTTTCTTGACTTGTATGTAAATCTGGCATGCAAAATCACTGAGTCTACACCTTTCATCTCTTCAATCTTCTTTTTTACCTTTACAGCAGTCTCTACAGTATTGCATAACACAAGCACTCTATGACTTTTTCCTTTTTCCACAATCTCCTGTATGACATTATCATCTGTAATTGGACTATCTCGATACTCAATATTTATTCTGCAAATATCTTTCAGGAGATTTGCTTTATCTAGGAAAGATTTTTCATCTGCTTTTATCTCCAATCTTTCTTCAATAACTTTTTTTAATCCGTCAGGCAAGGTCGCAGACATAAAAAGAATATGAAAGTTATAAATCTCTTGAAATTTTCCTAAAAAGTGAAGTAGCAAATACATCATTCTGTTATTTAATAGATGAATCTCATCTAAAATTATTGCTGAATTCCTAAATAGTGGTCTTTTCATGTGGTATGTTCCGATTTGAAGAAAAGATAGAAGAAATTGGTCAACAGATGTTATCATGTAGGGTTTGAGAAAATGTTTACTCCAGAATAGTTTTCGCGTTGCATCTATTTTCTCTATATTTTTCTCTTCTATCTCAAAGTCATAGAAATAAAAATATTTCTCTATTTTATCACCGAATATCCTTGTAAACTTGTCATAAAGATTGTTTATTGCTGTTATTGTCGGAAACATAAAGAATCCCTTATTTATGTTTTTATTTACAAAGTAAAATGGAGACGCCATTGTTTTTCCCCAGCCAGTAGGCGCTCTTAAAAACCCAACTTTCCCAAGACGCATGATATTTTCTTGCTCTTTTCTTCTTTTTTCGTCCCCTAAGAGTTTTTCAAAATTTGATAACTCAATATCTGGTTTCTCAGGAAGAAAACTAGAATCACCAGAAGCAGACAAACAATCTGCAAGCTTAAAAAAACCATATGCATCTGCAAGCATGACTCTCTCTTCAAACGGAAAACTTTTGAAAAACCACTGTCTGAGTGGACCTTCAAGGGTAGAGAAAGAGTCACCAAGCTTTTTGAATTTTTCAAACCCCGGCTGGGGGCTCAATCTGCTATGATGTTTTAATATCAGGAGAGCGATTAAAAAATCTTCTTGGTTAAGACTTTGTTTATTATCTAGATATCTTTCTGCAGATTTATCTGAGTGAGTAATCCTGTTCTCTATGTTCCATTGCCACTCGTGGTGCAATTTACCGTCATCATGGTGGTCTATCACTTCTCTAATAATCTTATAGATGCTCTCATTTCTTATTTCATAAAATTCAATAAACCTCTCAAAAATTCTCCTTACTTCATCTATATGACGATAAAGACACTTATTTGGATGGCTCTCTTTTTTGAATGGATCATCCCATATTATATTATCCATTCGCCTATCACCTTAAAGCGATTTAATGGATATAAGGCAATATTCTTACCATTTGTTTCAACTGTATTTATCTTAAATTCCTCTCGGATTTCAACAGAACCGTCCAATATAAATGTAAAATTTTCATCACAACCTTGAAGATTATGCATTACTGGCAGGATCTGAAATCTACTACCCTCGTTGATTTTGTGTATCCAGCTCGTTGGTACATAGTTAGAAATCAGTTGATGCTGAGCTATATCTTTTTCTCCAACAATTTCCCAGTTCCTAACAAAAAAATCATTCTGGCCACCAAAAGGCAGGTACTCTATGTGGTCCTTTAAATCTGCTCCTAACCTCTCGATGAATTTTTCCTCTCCCCCAATCACTATATAATACTCTGGCTCATTGAGGATTGATATTCTCTCAACACCTCTCACTTTCTTCCCGAAGAGTAAATAGGTGGCATTTTCCAGATTTTCACTTAACCTTTTAATATCCACCAATCCAGCACCAAACAGACAATTCAAAAATTTCTCACTAGCATCTCTTCTATTGAGTCCCAGCATACTGCCAAACATTCCGGCAACAGATGTAGGCAGGGGTATGGGATATGATAACCTGCTAGTTTTTGTATAATGCACCTTAAAAAACGCCTCAAAAAAAGAAATTTTCAGCACAAGCGCTTTCATAGTATATCACAGGAAGTCTGCAATAGCATCTATTATCTCCTTGACTGAAGCCTTTACAATGCCCTCAGGAAGTTTCTCAATCTTCCCAGTGTAATCTATGAATCTCAATCTAGCACCGCTGTTTTTGATTTCATCTCTCTTTGTCAGCATCTCTAACATATTTAAGGACACCATACTGTTTTCAAAATCGTAATCAAGATACTGGTAGATTGGTAGCGGACCTTTCTCTGACAAACAAACGAGTCCAGCAATGTACTCCGGAATATTCAACGAGTTTGTTCGTCTGGGCAATACATAGGTAGGCGCAAGGAGAACCTCTGAGAAAGATGTAATTCGCTTCTTTCTTTCATCTGGCTCTACAATGTCCTTTCCATTCTCCGGGTTCTTTCCTATATAATCATACATTATACAGTTCAATCTACCTACAAATTCCGCAACTTCTACTTCAAATGGAACAGGGTTCTCTTCCTTCGGTGTTGCAGAAGCCCGAGGAAATCTCGCAGCAAATTCAGCCTTAACTGGCGTATCTCTCAATGCTTTGAAATATGAAAATGCTACAGGTGCCTGCCGCTTATCTGCAGTTTCTCCTCTTCCTTTAGTCTTCATATACCCAAATAAGTCATTATCTATATATTTTGCAGGGTCGCCAGTATCAGCCAATCTAAGTGCTTCTTGGCCCGGGTTCTCTACAAAAGGATCAATCTCAAACCCCTTATCCTTTAGTGCCTGCCGTATGGAGTACTTTACCGCCCTCGCAGAAACGAAGGGTAGAACCTCTCCGCCAGAAGAATACATTTTTTTCACAGTCACTCTTGTGCCAATCACTTCGTCCGCATTTACATTTCCAGATATTTTTCCGAGTATTGAAATCTGAACTACTTTACTCATCTCCTTCACCTCCGCCTTCTTTCTTTGGTGCTTAGTGCATTCAAAAAACCTGACAAAATTGCAGATTTAAGGTAATAAAAAGAATCTCCCTGCCATTCTCCCTCAAATATCTTACGATTTAAACTTACATCTGCCTGGATATTAACATTCGTTTTGTATTCCGTTAATCTCTCTGATAACTTTCCGAGAAATCTACCAGGTGTTTCTTCTGAGCGGATATCAAATATCAGCCTTTTTAGAAGATCTATTCCTTTCTTTTCTTCGTATTTCTCATTTTCTAAGATCCTCATCCCTGTTTCATGTGCCCACTGAAAGAATACTTCATACGACATGAATTACCTCAAATCACACCACTATTTATCCCTTTCTCCCACCCTGTTCACAAACCCATACCCCATGGTATTTCTCTCTCCGAAGCCAGAATCAATTCCAAACGCTATGATTTTTCTCTGCACACTATCCATACTGCTCCACATGAAATCCCACATGGAGCCTGCAGCACCATAACTTCTCCCGTCAATCACCAGCCTAAGATTTACCTGTTTCCTGAACACGAATTCCTGGAAGAGATCGTAGTTCTGAATTTCTGTTCCATAAAAATCATTGTACTTCTTGATCAAATTCTCGCTCAACTGTTTCAAAAACGCCTCAAAAGAATAGTTAGGACGCCAGTACACATACCTTCTCTTCCTTTCCTCAAATGGAATCCCATAACGCTCATAATTTGCCTCTGGAATACGGATTATCACAGGAGTTTCTGTCCGCAACCTCACTCTATTACCGATTTTCACCTCAAAAACAAAAAAATCCACAATTCTAAACTCCATCTCACCTATTTTCACACACTCATCATGTTGCAAACACCTGCTAATCCCCTCAATCAGCACCCTGCTTGGCGAGCACACAATAAAATTCAACACATCCCCTGCCGCACCCACCCTTTTTGGAAAAATCTCAGAAAAACAAAAAAACTTGTAACCTTTTTTTTCATGCAAACCCGAATAACCACTCCGCCTCACAAGCTCATAAACAAAACCCTGTAATTTATGCCCTGAATTATCAATTTCCTGTGCCTTCTCACACCTCAGCCTTAATAGAATTCGCATACTCTCAAGCCTCAATCGTATCTCCGCACTCAATTTTATTAGACGGATAATGTTCCTTTCGCACATCTGGGAAAATCAGCACATTTTTCCCAATCTCCATCTTCTCAGGCACCACTGCACCCTTTCCAATCACAGTTATCCCACTATCCAGGTATTTCGGATACTTCTTATTTGGCTCACTTGCATGTCCTGCACCGATATGCGTCTCATCACCCACAACAACATTCTTATCCATAATCACCGTCTCAATAACAGCATTGGCACCAATCACACAATCATGCATAATAACTGAATCATGCACAAATGCACCCTTCTTCACAACAACCCCTGGTGAAAGCACAGAATGCACAACCTTTCCCTCAATCACACACCCTGGTGAGACAATACTGTTAAGCACAGAACCATGTGCACCCACATATGCAGGACCGCGATCTCCTTTCCGCATCTCTGACAGATTTGTGCGTAAATTCCAATCCTCAATTTTAAGTCCCGAATTCTCATTAAGTACATCCATATTTGCCTCCCAGTATGACTGAATTGTTCCTACATCCCTCCAGTACCCCTTAAACGGAAATGCATACACATTGTAATTCTTGATCATCCACCCAATAATATCCTTTCCAAAATCCACTCCTAATTTTTTCTCCAACACACTCTCAAGCACATTTGTATCAAACACATAAATTCCCATTGAAGCGATATTGCTTTTCGGTTCCTTTGGCTTCTCCTCCCACTCCACGATTTTTCCCCTTTCATCAAGAATTGCAATTCCAAATCTGCCTGCCTCACTTAATGGAACCTCCATTGTTGCAATTGTTAGATCCGCATTCTTTTCCTTATGATAATTCACAAGTTCTGAATAGTCCATTCTGTAAATGTGGTCACCAGAGAGTATCAACACCCGCTCTGGATTGAAATCCCTCACAAATCCCATATTCTGATAAATTGCATCTGCAGTGCCCCTGTACCAATCAAATTCCTTTTCAGCAGTGCGCGGCGGTAGAATCTTTGCAATTCTAGTTCGCCCGATATAATCCCAGGCACTCCCGCTTCCAATATGGTCCATTAAAGAAAGCGGTTTGTACTGTGTAAGAATACCAAGCACATTCACACCTGAGTTACATGCATTGCTTAATGTAAAATCAATAATCCTGTACATGCCTGCAAAAGGCACTGCTGGCTTAGCCCTCTTCTTTGCAAGAATGCTTAGCCTTGAGCCAACACCTCCAGCCAGCAACATTCCAACCGTACCCTTCATATTTCCTCTCCCCCCACGGTGGTCCCGCTCTCAATCCGCTTTTCCTTGAAGGCACTTTCGCCTGTAAACGGCCAGATAACACAACCCTCACCCACACTCACAGCCTCTGGAATTCTTGCACCCTTTCCAACAGATGTGATTTTTTTGGAACCCCCAATAACCGAATTCCTCCCAATACTCACATTTTCATCAACAATTGAATTTTCAACTACTGTACCTTCACCAATCACACAATCCGCCATGATTATTGAATTTTTAACAACTGCACCTTTATCAATCACCACATTGCTGGAAATAACTGAATGGCTCACCTTCCCCCTCACCCTGCAGCCCCTCCCAAACACAGCATCTTCCACATCTGAGGAAGGATAGAATCTTGCTGGTGGCAGATCATAATGATAATTTCCGTATATATTTGTTCTTATTCCCCAACTTTCAGGTGTTATCTTTGGCTCCTCCCCTAGAATTTCCATGCTTGTGGAATAGTATTCCTGGATTGTCCTGGTATACCCCCAGTAGCCATTGAATTTATACCCATAAACCCCTGCATTCTCTCTCATAAGCATTGGAATAATATCCCTTCCAAATTCATGTGATTTTTCCTTTGCATTCTTTTTCAGTGCGGAGAAAAGCACATCCTTTTTGAACACATAGATTGTAAGAGAAGCCCACTCATAATTTGTCTTCTCAGGTTTTTCCACATAGTCCTCCAGATGCCCATCCTTTCCAATATCTGCCATCCCAAATCTATGTCCCTCGCATGAAGAAACTTTCACGAAACCCACGGTCAGATGAGCATCCTTCTCCACATGCATGTTAATTATTTCATTGTAGTCCATACAGTAAATATGGTCGCCTGAAAGTATCAGCACATGCTCTGGATTATATGCCTGGATGAATGCAATATTCTGATAAACCGCATCTGCGGTTCCCCTATACCAATCACTGGCTCTCACCCCTTTATAGGGTGGAAGAATCTTTATACCTTTTCCCCTTCCAACAAGATCCCAGTGAATTCCCGAGCCTATATGGCTGATAAGTTCTGCTGGATTATACTGCGATAGAATGCCCACGGTGTCTATTCCTGAATTGTGCAGATTACTTAATGGAAAATCTATGATTCTGTATATTCCCCCAAATGGAACTGCAGATTTGGGTCTTGTGAGTGTAAGCACACCCAGTTCATCCACCCTGCCTCCTGCAAGTACCATTGCTACGATTTTCATGTATTGGTGATTGCATTTATATTAAATAAAGTTTTGTGTTTTTATGGCGGAAATACCCTTGTTCTGCCCTCCTCATCCACCTGGATTGTCAGATTTCCATCAACTTCCATCATCTGCACTGCAGTCATCACATCCACCTCGCGCATTCCGTATTCTGCTGCAAAATCCGAAGCCAGTTTTGTGAGATACACACCTGGGTTTTGCTTCACATATGCCTTTATCTTCTTTTCCAGGTCCTTCGTAATTCCATAACCTTCCATTTCTTTATCTTCTTCATGTTCCTCCTTTTCATGTGTGTGCTCCTCAGCCCCAGCAACTGCACCCACCTCTCCACCTTCACCCTCTACGCCCGGGCTTTCAGCACTTACAGGTGCCTCTTCTGGAACTGATGGTTTCTCTTTCTTTTTCCTTTTCATAAGCAGAATAACTACCACGATAAACACCACAATAAGGAGAATAGGCAATCCCCAGGGCAGATAGTCCATAATTCCTTTCTGGATCACTGTCTGAGCAACACGTACTTCCCAGGTTTTGTTAAGTGTGAATTTCCCGTCTGTGACCACAACTTTTACAGTGTATGTTCCGGGCTTTTTGAACACATACTCAATCGTGTTTCCAGTACCCACAATTTCGTTATCAACAAACCATGTATATGTCAGTGTATCATTTTTTATGTCTGTGTAGTTCGCTGAGAAACGGTAAACCCTATCTGTGTAAAATTCAGAGGGAATAGAAGCGTTTACAAATACTGGCTCGTAATTGATATTGACATTAACCTCAAATATCTTTTCCCTTGAATTTCCTGCCATGTCCATAACTCTTACCTTCAAGGAATAACTGGTGTTGTCCACAAATTCCACCTCAAAGTATGTGGTGTTCACCCTTGCAAGTTCATCCCACCCTGTACCCGAAGAAGAATTTATGTAAATCACGGTTTCCGCAATTCCATTGTTATCAAATGCATTCCAGGTAATGTTGTATGTAAGATTATCAGTAAGTGTAAAAATAGTGCTCTCAGGTTTCAAAATTGTAAGTGTGGGTAACCCCGTATCCAGCACTACAGTAGTACTTACTACATCTGACATTTCTCCAAGCTCGGTTTTGCACTGTGCATACACAGTTTTCTCCCCATCTCCTTCTGAAATTGTGCACTGCATTACCTGTGAGAAGTTTTCCCAGTTTGCCTTCTCAATTTGTGTTGCGTCCTCAGCAAATCTCACAAACATTACCCTCCCAATATTATCTGTTGCCTGGAGATTTAAAGTTATAGTGGTGCTATTCGTGTACCTGCGTTCGGAGGTAATGACACATGTAGGTTTAGTAATGTCAAAGTAAATAGATGCATTGATGGTAGCATAATTACCTGCGCAGTCAAGAATGCGAATATAAAGCGTGTGGAGCATTTCTGTTTGATTTGACAGAGTTACTGACAGGTTTCCTGTGGTATTATACCATGTACCATTCTGAGATGGGTCCCAGCTCATATAAACCCCTTTTATCCCGCTCAGAGAATCGTTTGCATTCACATAAACACTCACAGTTAGGTTTGTGGTGTATCTTGCACCGTTCTCAATTATTGCTGTGCAATTAACCGGAGGTGTGGTATCCAGTACAATTTCATCATAATATGCTACACTCTCATGCCCTGCAAAATCCCTGAATTTCACATATATTCTGTAGGTGCCATCATTTCCAGTTATGAATATTGTATGTGTAAAGGCATAATCTATCCATGTGGAGTTTGCAAATGTGGGATCATTTATGCTGAAGGCCATTTTATCTACACCACTGATGTTATCCATGGCATTTATCTTTATCTGTATCTGACGGTTATTTGTATAAGGTTTCCCAACTATTGTGAGATTGCCAAAAGGCTTGGAGGCGTCATAAATCACATATGCACTTAGAACACCAGATGCAATGCCCACATTGTCAACAACATAGCACTCAAATGTATAATTTCCTTCTGTAGCCAGTGTAAACTGGAATGTGTTCGTGGTGGAGAAAGTATAGGCAGGTGGTGGAGTACCATTTCTATAAATTCTCCCGTAATATCCACCTACACCAGAAAGTGCATCTGTTGCTGAAATTCCTGCAGTCACCTGATTCAATGTGGTAATCTGGGGCAGGTCAATATTCGTAATTGTGGGCGGTGAAGCGTCATAATATAGCGGGACGCTTGCATATTTCGTCCAGTCCTGGTTTCCAGCTCCATCCTCAAGCCATACATAAACATTCTGCATGCCCTCTGAAGGCAGAGAGATTGTCATACTTGCTATACCTGTGTGCACTTCAAAACCATTATAGTCGCCCAGGCTCGCCGGGGGATTTTTGTACTTGTAATATGCCTTGGATATGGGTGTCAAACTCTCCGGGTTTTCCCATGTAAGGGTGAAGGAATTGTTTTTTGTCCATGTATTAGGTGTGGCTGTGAGATTCTTTGGCTGTGTGGGTGCACTTAAATCTGCAAAATTTACCTGAAGCAATCCAGAGGCATTGCCTGCAGCAGTTTCAACCTGAATAGTTACATTTGCAACGCCCAGAACATTTTCACCAATAAGTGTGAAATTCACCTTTCCTGCAGAAGCAAGCAGTGTAGCATTTTTCTGTCCAGGGATGTTTATATAGCCAAGATCGGTGCTAACATTAAATTGAGTGCCATCTATAACTGTATTCCCGCCAGAGTCATATATTATAGCACTGCTTACAGTCACACTGGCATTTGCATCCACATTCCATGCCTGAGGAATAAGCACAATATTCCCTGATATTTTCGCAGTGGAAATTGAAATCTGCTGGTTGAGTGTACCCCCATAGATGTCTTTCACATTGAATCCGATACTAAAACTCCTATTATATGCGAGATGTGTAAGGTTGATGTTTATCTGGGTTGCATTAACAATCTGAATATCAGAAATCATGCCGTAGGTGGTAGTAATGTTTGTTGTTGTCAGGGTGCTTTCATTCATCGGATTTGTGAACATCACATTTACTGTTGCGGAGGGCACGGAAAGGTTTGTTCCAGGTGAATAAGAAGCAATTCCAGGTGTGCCATGCACTGTGATTGCGCTTGTGCCACTTGCATTTCCAAGCACAGCGGTGACATGGATGGTGTCGTTTCCTGCAGTCGTCCCTGTATAGTAAAATGAAATTCTACCTCCAGCACTGCTCACAATGCTGGGTCCAGATATGTAGTTTATGTTTCCATGCTCAGCCCACACATTAAATTGTGTGCCATCCACAACAGGGGAGCCAAATGTATTTGAAATCACTGAGGAATTCACAATAATCGTTGCACCTTGAGATATGTCCGTCAGATGGTTTAGGTTGATGGTACCAGTGGCATATGATTTGTCCACAATTCTCTGGAGAGTGGAAGAATATTTCACATAATTATCGCTGTCCACAACCTTTACCCTGAAATAGATTACACTCAGGGTGTCAAATTTCTCAGGAATTTGCACATAGTATGTGTTTCCTGATATATAAGTAAGGGAAAGAACAGTGGAATTTGTAAAATTAGAAAACATAGCATACTCCAGGTACGCAGAGAATGCGATTGTTGCGGTAATGTTTGTCCATGCTGTAAAAGTATCATTGTCTGAAATCTGGTTAACTGGTAAAATTGTGAAATCTAAAATTGCTGGTGCTGTGCTGTGGTTTACTATTGAAAGTCCATATGTTGTGGTGTTCTGAGTACTGTTTATGGCTGATGCAATAAGGAAATATCTCCCAAAGGGGTGCTGTGAAAAATTGTATGATGCCCACCACTGAGTACCGCTTATGTTTCCATTTAGCCAGGTACCTCCGTTCACACGGAGTTTCACAATCTCCGAGTTGCTGACATTTCCTGTGCAATTCTCTGTGTCATTCACCTTTGTATTATTTGCTGGATAGGTTATGATAATACTGTTTGCAGTCCCTGTTATTTTTGTCACATTTATAAACACACTTGTGTTCATTCCTATGCTATCTGTGGCTTTCACCTCAAATCTGTAAGTCCCATCTGAATAAGTTGCGAGATTTACCACCGCATACCACAATCCTTCGCTCAGGATTGCTGCACTGGTTACTGTGCTATTTATTATTTGAATTGTGGTTATGGGTGCATAAACAGGTTCACAATAACCTGCAAAAATCAGGGTTTCTGCACTTACAGAAATGTTTTCCTCTGGAATGTACACCTGAAGCACAGGGCCTGAAAGGTTTTCTTCGGTGCCATATGCAATCTGGGTAATAACAGGCTCTGCACATGCACCGATGGAATTCCAGAACACAGAATATGTTCCATTTTCACTTGCATTTGCAGCAAATTCTATTGAAATTGAAGAAAGCGTAGAAGTAATGTTAAATGCTCCTGTATCACTGGAAATATTCTGTACCTCAAATCTTTTGAATTCCATGCCGTCATGCTCTACCAAAATGGAAGTTAGATTGTACTGATAGAAAACATTCGCTGTACCGTTAAGCAGGTCTGCATCTGTGTAGTTACTGATACTCTCTGAGATGTACCTCAAAACCTTTCCATCACTGAAATTGAGGTTCAAAGAGACAAATGCACTGGCATTATTTGGTAAACTGGCATTGATTTCCCAGGAAATGGTTTTGAGTGTGGATGAGACATTCAGAGTTGCAACAGAAAAGTAAATTTGTGGATTGCTCTCAGTAACTAAGGTCTGGTTAAGGCAGGAGAGTTTCTGGTTGAATTCTTGTTTGGCAAATGTGGAATTTGTGGTGTTTGCAACAACCCAGGATGAAAGATCCGAGGCATTTGACCAGGGCTCATAAATCAGATTTGTGGTGTTCATAAGAGGGAATGGAAGGGGAGCGGTGCTGTTATAATAAACCCAGAAAGTTTTATTTGAGAATGGAGGAATACTGGTTTCAACTCCAAGTTTTGTTGCGGTAGTGTTCCAGGATACAATTGTCCAGTTTACTACATTGCCAGAAGAATCAACAACTACAATGTCGTCCCCTGATGGTAGAATGGAGCTGTATGACACGATGCTGGTATTCAACTCAAAAATCACAGAGACATTGTTGTATGGTGTGGATGTAGGATTTGTGATGTTTACATAGATGCGTTTTGCATACGAGGTGTTCCACCAGGGTACTGGTGCCCTTGTCTCTTCACCCGTATAAATTACTCCAAATTCCATGCTTATCAACCAGCAGGCAAGAACTATCGCAAAGATTTTGTTCATTTACTCACCTACAGAGGAAATATTTTTGCAGGTAATAAATCTTTTTCCAACGAGGGGAGGGGGCAGAGCCCCCTCCCCTTACGGTAACCTCTCCCCCTCTCAGGGTCTGAAGGGGCATTCCCACGAGGGGAGGGGCAAGCCCTTCCCCTTACGGTAACCTCACGGGGTTACACCCTACGGTACCTGTGTTAAGGGGTATCTAAAGATACCCCGAACGCAC
>JBMFNP010000044.1:0-15615 GCA_049970095.1 Thermoplasmata archaeon
GTGTAACCCCGTGAGGTTACCGTAAGGGGAAGGGCGATAGCCTCGCCGTCTGCAGAACGCCCTTCCCATCCCCTGAAAGGGGTGAGGTTACCGTAAGGGGAGGGGGCGGTGCCCCCTCCCCTCGCAGTAAAAGAATTAAATACCCATGCGAGTTATGCTTGTGTGGTGACATGATGATTGGTGAAAGAGAAATTCCGCCAGAGATTCAAAATCAGATCATTCAGTACAAGCAGGTAGAACAACAGCTCCAGATAATACTCCAGCAGAAATTCAATTTTGAATTGCAGTTAAAGGAGATAGATCAAGCCCTGGAAGTGCTGAAAGACGCAAAGGAGGATACACCTATTTACAAGAGCATTGGCTCTCTGCTAATTAAGGCGAATAACAAAACGGACATTGTAAATGAACTAAATGACGCAAGGGAAAGCATAAACCTTAAACTTTCCAGCATAAAGAAACAGGAAGAACGGCTTAAAGAAAAGTATGAGAACTTGCAGAAACAGCTCACGGAGAGTTTGCAGGCATTCCAGAAAACATGATTACCCTGGAATCTTTTAGCCAGCAATTCCAATTGAGGGTAAATAGGCTGAAACATGCTCTTGTGCTTACCCACTGCCTTGCAGATGGAGATGCTGCAGGCACTGCATGTGCAATCAAACTCCTCTTCCCATGTTTTGAAATAGGTATTCCAGACGCTCCCACAAGGACAGCAAAAAAAATTTTTTCTGCAATGAATACTGATTACATTTTAGAGCCTGATCCTGAAAATTTTGAGTTTGTGCTTGTGGTGGATGCTGCAGCACCTTACATGATAGGCACGCTTGCAAATCGCCTTAAAAATGCCATGATTCTGGACCATCATTCATATAACCCAGAATGGGAAAAATTTCCTTACCACACAGATCAACGGATGAACTCTTGTTCAGAACTTGTTTTTGAAATTCTAAAAATCACAGGCATTGCAATCACCCAGAATATCGGGAGAGCATTGATTTATGGCATTCTTTCAGATACTGCACAGTTTACAATAGCAAAACCCCATGCCCTGAGAACCGCAGCAGAAATTGCAGAACTGGGTGTAAGCATCAGGGATGCAATGGAACTTCTTTCAGAACGAAACATTGACATTTCGCAGCGCATAAGCATCATGAAGGGATTTCACAGATTGAAATACACTCATTACAGGGATTTCCTGATTGCTGGCACTGTGGTAAGTGCACATGAAGGCACAGTGTGTACCTCGCTGGTGAGTGTGGGTGTGGACATTGCGTTTGCGGGGAATCAGAAGGAAAATGGTTTCAGAATCAGTGGGAGAATGAGTAATAACGCACTGAAAACTGGACTTACTCTCCCTGAGATTTTCGGGGAGGTTGCTGAGGATGTGCATCTAGAGGCAGGAGGACATGAGGGAGCTGCTGGATTAAGTGGGACTGGCGATGTGGAATTTGCTGTTAATGCCTGCATGCAGGTGGCACTCCAAAAACTAAAGGAAAAACTATGAAAACCCATTGTGTAAAGGTGCGGAAAGAAGTGGCTGCGGGAACCATAGCTTTCCTTCTTAAAAACAATTACCTTGAGCGCTCTATGAAAGTGGAGCGGGATGGAAATTTTGTTTATTTTCCAGTGGTTCAGCCAGTGCCAGGTTATGAAATTGTGGAAATGGATTGTATCCCAAGAGGGAAATTTGTGCCTTTCAAAGAAATTGTAAAAAAACTGGGCATAGATGAAAATCTAGTTCCGAGGAAATGGGAGAAGTTTGGAAGTGTGGTTGTTGTCAAAATCCCTGAAAAGTTGAAGAGATTGGAGGAAAAAATCGGAAGGGTTTTTGCTGATGTGCTGCATGTGCGCACAGTACTTGCTGACAGGAGGGGTATATCTGGAGAGTTCAGGAAGCCAGAGTTTGAAGTGATTTATGGAACCGAAACTGTGACAGTGCATAAGGAAAGTGGTGTGCTTTTCAAGTTTGATGCCATGAAATTGATGTTTTCATCAGGGAATGTTCTGGAAAGAGGAAGGCTGATAGGTTTAATAGGTGGCGGGGAGACAATTGTGGATATGTTTGCAGGCATCGGGTATTTTACAATTCCAATTGCAATTAAGAGCCAGGCAGAAAAAATCTATGCGTGTGAGAAAAATCCAGAAGCATTTGAATATCTATGTGAAAATATTCGTTTGAACAAGGTGAGTGGAAAAGTAATTCCACTGTTAGGAGACTGCAGAGAGGTAGCACCTGAAAATGTGGCTGACAGAGTGATTATGGGCTATCTCAAAGAAACCCATAGTTTTCTTCCAAAGGCGAGGAGGTGCCTGAAAGATGGGAAGGGTATAATTCATTATCATGATGTTGCAAGGGCTGAGAAGTTTCCTGATGAGATGATTGAGAGAGTGCGGGAACATCTACCAGCATTTGAGATAACAGGCGAGAGGGTTGTGAAATCCTATGCTCCTAAAATGGTACATGGAGTTCTGGATATAAAGGTAATGTGAAACAAGGTAAGGAAAAATGGAGCCGCTGAAGGGAATTGAACCCTCGACCTACTCCTTACCAAGGAGCCGCTCTACCACTGAGCCACAGCGGCATTACTCCCCTTTTTCAGAGAGTATTTTCATAATTGCCTCGGCAGGCTGCCCCTCTGTCTCCTCCAGTGCCTTCCTTGCCTCCTCTTCGCTCACATTCGTTTGCTGGATCACCAGAATTACATCTTCCTGCGTGTATTTCGGTTTGCTTATCTTTTCCACAATCTCGGGTTCTCCGATTAACTGGTAGATTTTCTGTCCCTGGATTGTAACTATTGCCACTTCCGCTTTCCTAAAAATGTAGTCTCTGGTTTTCGTGTGGATTACTACTTCCTCCACCCCTTCAATTTCCTCTGTAGAGATTCCCATTTTTTTCATCATTTTCTGGGCTTCTCTGGGGCGCATTCTACCGGGCAGCATCATTATCTGCACACAATATTACCACAGGAATTTAAACCTTACTCCTTCCCTGCGTTTCCACACCCTGATTTCCCAAATTATAGGATATTCCAGCGCATCAGAAATAAATCCACAGAAAATATT
This sequence comes from Thermoplasmata archaeon, assembly GCA_049970095.1. GTDB lineage: Archaea > Thermoplasmatota > Thermoplasmata > Lutacidiplasmatales > SKW197 > SKW197. The sequence goes on from JBMFNP010000044.1 coordinate 3,061, forward strand.
TTATACCGAATTGGAAATCGCAAGAACATGACAAAAATACTTGTAGCAGTTGCCTGGCCATACACAAATGCACCTGTGCACTTTGGTACAGTTGCAGGTGCCTGTCTTCCTGCAGACATCTTTGCTAGATTCATGCGATTGAAAGGAAATGAGGTTCTCATGGTTTCTGGTAGTGACCAGCACGGCACACCAATAATTTTCACCGCAATTGAGCAGAATACAACACCAGAAGCAATAGCAAAGAAATACCATGAGATAAATGCCAGTGCACTGAAGCAGTTCAGAATTTCATATGACATCTTTTTTGAGACCACACACCCGCATCACAAAGAGATTGTTCACAAAATCTTTTTGAAGTTATTGGAAAAGGGCTACATTTACAAAGGTAGAATGCCAATGCTTTATTGCCCAAAATGTCAGCGATTCCTCCCAGACAGGTATGTAATTGGAATTTGCCCATATTGTCGTGCAGAGGATGCAAAGGGGGACCAGTGCAGCAACTGTGGAAAAACCTATGAAGCCAGTGAACTCATTCAACCAAAATGCAGAATATGCGGTGGAATACCAGAAATAAGGGAATCAGAACATTTTTTTCTGAAGCTTTCTGCATTAGAAGAAAATTTGAAGGAGTTTCTGAAAGACAAACAATACTGGCGTGAGAATGTGTACCTATTCACAAAAAATCTTCTTGATGCGGGACTGAAAGATAGACCTATAACCCGTGACCTTGAATGGGGCATTGAAATACCAATACCTGGTTACGAACACAAAAAAATCTATGTATGGTTTGAGGCGGTAATCGGTTATCTTTCAGCGACCATTGAATGGGCAAATCAGAGCGGCAAAGACTGGAAACCATTCTGGTATGATAAGGAGGCAAAACACTTCTACTTTATAGGGAAGGACAATGTGCCATTTCACAGCATCATCTGGCCTGCAATTCTAATGGCTTATGACCCAAATCTTAATCTTCCATACGACATTCCTGCAAACGAATGGCTCCAGTTCAGTGGCGAAAAAATCTCAAAAAGCAAAACAAAGGAGCACTCAATATTTTTACCTGAATATCTGGAAAAATATCCAGCAGACGCACTAAGGTTTTATCTTGCAATGCACATGCCTGAGAAACACGATACATCCTTTGACTGGGAAGAATTTGAAAGTTATGCAAACAAACTTCTTCTCGGAGCATATGGGAATCTGGCAAATAGAATTCTCGTCTCTCTGCTAAAAATGGGGGGACGCATTCCTGCACCCAAAATTGAACTACGAACAGAAGATGACAATAGAATTTTAGCACTTATGGAAACCACCGTAAGAGAAGTAGAGAACCATCTCTTAAAATGTGAATTTAAGGCTGGAATTGAAAAAATCATGGCACTGGTGCATGCAACAAACGCGTACTTCCAAAACACAAAACCCTGGGAACTGATAAAAACAGAGCCAGAGCGTGCAGAATGTGTATTCTACATTCTTACCACTATTCTGAGAAACCTTTCAATATTATTTGCTCCATATTTGCCAGAATCCAGTGAGAAACTCTGGCAGATGCTTGGATTTGAAGGAAAAATTGAGAAGTGGGAAATCCTCAAGGAGCCTTTACGCACTGGTCAGCAAATTAGAAATGTTTCCCCGCTTTTCAGAAAGATTGAGATTCTGGAAGTCAAAGAAAAGAAAGAAAATACTATTCCACCAAAAATTCCCAACCTGGTAGTTGGTGAAGTTCTGAGTGTGAAAAATGTGGAAAATGCAGATAAACTATATGAGATTGAGGTGGACACTGGCACTGAAAAAAGAAAGATTGTTGCTGGGATAAGAATGTATTACACCCCTGAAGAACTTAAAGGCAGAAAAATCCTTATTGTAACAAATCTTGAACCCAGAAAAATAAAGGGAATTGTGTCAAATGGAATGCTGCTGGCAGCTGAATGCGAGAACAAGATTGCGCTAATATGTGTACCTGCGCTTCAGAAGGGTACGGTAGTTCTGGAGGGGAGTAAAGATTGGCTCAGTTTTGAGGAATTCAAAGCCACAAAAATGAAGATTGTAAATAAGAATCTTGATATTCATCTACCAGATGGCAGAAAACTCCTCATAAAGGAAGCATTTGCAGATAGGGAGATTGAGGAGGGCACAGAGGTAAGGTAGAAAGTTTAGAGCCGTCCTGCACCCAGCACTTCTCTGAGCTTTGGAAGTTTAAGAAGCCCATAATCCGTGCATCCGAATAATTCTGCATCCAGGTAGTCCCTCCTATCTACGCTCTCCACCAGCACCTCACCATCTGCTAGGTCATGCCCGTATGTCCATGGTGAAAATGCAGGAAGAACCAGATATTTTTGGGTGTGCCAGAGAAAAACTGGAATTTTTAAATAACCCCCTATTCTGTCATACAGTTTGATTGCTGGATGCTCATGCCCCAAAATGTAAATCTGACTATCCTCTCTTTTTGGCAGTGGTTTGTGTCCGTGTGCAAACACAAAATTTCCTATTGTGTAATGCTCCACAACCTCAACACCATACCTTGCAGTAATATTCAATAAAAAGTTATCATGGTTTCCACGAACAATGGTAACATTCACCTTCTGACGCAGATAATCTAACAGTTTTGGAATTTCCATCCATTCTTCCACAATGTTCCCGCTGAAAGTGTGTTTCAGATCTCCATTTATCAACAGTTCTTTAATGTGATAGTTTTCAATCAGTGCTGAGACGCGTTCCTCCATTTCCTTCATCTGGATGTTCGCAGGAATTCCAAGAGTGGCTTCCACACCTATGTGGAGGTCTGCAATCACACAGATCCTGTGCTCTGAAAGAATTGCTCCGCGCTCTGCAGTTATGAGCAATCCTGGTTCCAGTTCCAGTTCATGCATGAATTGCATTTTTATCACTTGCAAGAAACTCCATGAGCTTTCTGTGAAGGTACATTATGTATTCCTTTCTGTCAGCCATAAGCACAATGTCAGAAACACTTGCAGCCACGATGTTGAATGCAAATGGGGAGGGCAGAGGTAGTGAGAGCATTGATATCTTTATCTTTCCGTTCGCAAGCTTCTGCCAGTATTCCTTTGCATTTGAAATATCCAGACTGTCTTCAAGAATTTCCCTATAGGTCTCCTTTATCACAGGAAAGTCTGGAAAGTGTTTTGAAAGGAGTTTTATTAGGATCTGGGCATCAAATTGCTGGTAGTGCACGCTCTTTGTATGCTCTCCATATCTCCTCAAAATAAGAAAAGAACGCACAGCCACTTGACGAAACCTTCTTTTGAACATTTCTGTGTTTCCAATAGCATCTTTCAGTATCTCCTCAAGATTTTCGGAAAAAATTCCCACCAGCTCCTCTTTAGTAATAGGCTCTTTGCACATCAGCATAAATCCATTGTCATTCACGCTAATGCGCACACTCATTTTCTGCCTGATTGCAATTTTATGGGCAATTGCCCTGCTTATGGCATCATTTGCTCTCCTTCCAATAAGCGAATGAAATACATAACAGTACAGCCCATCATCAACAAATTCTTCAACTAGCAGTTCCTTTTTTGAGGGGATGCTTGCATATCTCTCCTGTTCGGTGAAATAGTTGTAGATTGCATTTGCAGCGATTTCATCAATTTCCAGATAGTTCATTATTTCTCTCAATGCTACATCTTTTGATTTTTTCAGAGTTTTTTTCATCCAGTCTCTGAATTCTACAATATGTGCAGCAAGGTCATAATTGAGAGGGAGCATCTCAGAGAACCATGCAGGCACCGTAGGTTTTTTTGTAGGCACAGGTTTAACAAAAGCCCTCATGTTCCGCAATCTCAAAAATTCATAGGTTTTTCCACCCAGTACAAAAATGTCCCCTGGCACTAACCTTTCCACAAACTCTTCCTCAAGCTTCCCGAGAAATCTATGGTTTTCTTCATTGTAAACCTTTATTGCCACCTCATCGGGAATTGTGCCAGAATTCATATAATAAATCGCCCGTGTCATTTTCCCTCTTCTTCCGAACTCCATTAAATTTTCGTCGTACCAGATTTTGCCATAAACCCGCTCATTTTCAAGGTGTTTATTGCCCGAAAGATACCTCAGCACGCTTTTGAAATCCTCAAAACTCAGGTGCTGGTAGGGCATTGCTTTTCTAATCACATTGTACGCCTCAATAGCATTCCACTTTTTTTCCAGGCTCATGCCTACTAGATGTTGGACAAGCACATCAAGACAGTTTGCAGGCATATTGAGACGCTCAAGCTTGCGCTCTCTTGCATATCTGGCAAGCACTGCACATTCTACCAGGTCATCCCTGTCCAGCACAATGATTCTGCCTTTTGAAACATCATGAAGTTTGTGTCCGCTCCGCCCTATGCGCTGGAGAGCACGGGTTGCACTTTTCGGAGAACCGAGAAGAAGTACAAGGTCTATGTAACCGATATCTATTCCGAGTTCCAGACTTGTGGAACTCACAACTGCTCTGTACTTTCCATCCTTCAGTCCCTGCTCCACCTCCAGCCTTACATCTCTGGAGAGCGAACTGTGGTGAGCACCTATATCTTCACTTAATCCGTTTCCAAGTACCTGTCCCAGATGAAAAACCACACGCTCAGTTGCACTCCTTGTATTCGTGAAAATCAGAGAGGTTCTGTGGGTCTTTATGTGGTCTATTAGCGTTTTATATAGTGCTCTACTTAGCGCATCGGAAGATGTGTAAATAAAGTCAGAGACAGGTGAAATAACCTTTATATCCATTTTTTTTGCATAGTTTACATCTACAATTGTGCAATCCCTTGGCACCCCCTTTTCAGGGTCTTTAAATCCCACAAGAAATTTTGCAACTTTTTCAAGTGGATAAATCGTAGCTGACAATCCAATGCGTACTGGCTCATTTTCCATGCGATGCACAAGGCGTTCTATTGAAAGTGCTAAATGAACACCGCGCTTATTCTCTGCAAGTGCATGGATTTCATCTACAATCAGCCATTTAACATTGAGTAATTTTTCAGAGAATTTCGGGGCGTTTATTGCAATTGCAATGCTTTCTGGCGTGGTAATCAGTATGTGCGGTGGCTTTTTCAGCATTCTAACTTTTACATCCGAGGATGTGTCGCTTGTGCGCACACCTACACGAATTTTGCTAGCCGCAGGTTCCAGCTCGCTGATTTCTCTTAATGGAAATTCAAGATTCCGCTGGATATCATTGTTCAGAGCCTTCAGTGGAGAGACATAAAGCACATAGATTCTGTCCTCTAATTTTCCATTTTTTGCAAGGGTGAGCAGATGGTCAATTGCGAAGAGGAAGGCACTTAGGGTTTTACCAGAGCCTGTGGGTGATGTGATGAGCACATTTCTTCCTTTTGAAATGTAATAGAGGGCATATTTCTGGGCAGGTGTGAAGTCTTCAAAATTTGTAAAGAACCATTGCTGGATTTCCCTGTTTTTTATGGTTTTAAGCACCTCTTTCGTCTCTGGCTGTTTTCTTGCAAATATTATCTGTGACATTTGTGCGTATTAGAATTCATGGTTAAATAAAGTTGTCTGTGGATGCAATTTGTTTTCATGCCATTTTGCGTTGCCCTTCTTGCTCATGGGAGGAGTTCAGACATGGGAAATCTACATCCCCCAACAGAGCGAAAACAATATAAACAGGAACACCTATCAGGGCAACGGTGATAAATATTCCAGAGGAAGAGAGATGCCCAACATGCGGTGCGGAACTTCCAGCTGGTGCAACTGAATGCCCTGAGTGTGGCGAAAAAGTTACACCAAAAGCAGCGGAAGCGCCAGCTCCTGAGCCAGCTCCCGAAGCACAAGCACAGCCGACAGAAGAGACACCCACTGAGACCGAGGAAACGCCAGCCCCTGAGCCAGCAGGAGAAAGGAGCCCTATGATGTTCTGGCTTGGAGTGATACTAGCCATTGTGGGATTCCTTGGAGGCCCAATAGTTTCCTGGCTACACGATGCCCTCAAATGGAACATCATAGGCACAAACTTTGAGACATTTGGCTGGATTAACATGACAGTGGCGTTTATCGGGATTGTCATTGGCATCATCGGTGTAGTAATGATGCTCATGGGAATGAAAAAGAGCGCACCGTCTGGTGAGGCAAAGGAATAAGCAAAGGAAGAATAAACAAACATTTTTTTTAATTTTTTATAATGTTTTTATGTTTTTTTATTTCAGTTGGTAATAAAACTGAGAGAACAATTTAACCAGATGATGATGCGGTTTTATGTCATGCACGCGCAGAATTTTTGCACAGTTCATTAGGGCAACGGTATTCATTGCGACAGTGCCATACACTCTTTCCTCTGGTGGAACATCCAGTACTTTGCCTATAAACGATTTTCTTGAGGCACCTATAAGAATCGGGCAACCAAGGGAAAGAAACTCATCCAATCGTGCCAGAATTTCATAGTTCTGTTCCAATGTTTTACCGAAACCGATACCAGGGTCAACTACAATTTTCTCTTTCTCAATTCCATTTGCAATTGCAAAATCTCTGCGCTCCTCCAGAAAAGAATATATCTCTCCAATCAGGTCTTGATATGTTGGGTTTTGCTGCATGGTTTCTGGTTCTCCCTGCATGTGCATTATGCAAATGCCAGCACCATACTCTTTAACAACCTTCACCATTCCCTCCTTCCTCAGCCCAAAAATATCATTTACAATTTCTGCACCATGTTCAAGTGCAAACTCTGCAACTTCAGGTTTGTAGGTATCAATTGAAACAGGCTTTCCGAGCCCCGCAACTTCCTCAATTACAGGTGAAAGCCGCTTAATTTCCTCCTCTGCGGAGATTCTTCTAGACCCTGGCCTTGTGGATTCCGCACCCACATCAATAATATCCGCACCCTCTCTGACCATTTCCCTTGCATGTTCAATTGCAGCATCTCTCTGCATATATTTTCCTCCATCTGCAAAAGAATCTGGTGTGATATTGAGAATGCCCATGATTAGGGGTTTTTCCAGCGATAGTGTCCTTTTCGCAGTTTTCCATTGCAGAGGTGGGTGATAGCATGCCATGACATCAGAGATTTTTTCACTAACCTCTCCGAGATTAAATGGTTGTTTCTTCAATTTTTCCATAAAAATTTTCAGGTTCTTTTCGGTGCCAAGAAGCACTATATCACAGGTTCCTTCATTACCTGTAATTGCCTCCATCGGGATTGCAGCATCCCCACCCGCAGCTAGCATTTCCTGTTTGATAATGTTTGCACACACCGATTTAATCCCAGAAATGTAGATTCTGTAAATTTCTGATTTTCTTTTTAGGATTTCTATGCCTACAGGATGCACGCCAATTTTCGCAAAAATATTCGGAATGCTGGCATTTTTTGAAAGTATTCTGATTTGCATTTCTTCACCACCCTTTGAGCAATCTCGCCGCAAGAGTTTCAGGGAGTTCTGTCTGTCGGAATTTTTCAATCACTTCATTAACTGGATATTCAAACCTCTTATGTATGACTTTGCATTGAGTGCCTTCGCACTCTAAAATTGCGAAGCTTGCTCTCCAGTCACCATCTCTCGGCTGTCCAATACTTCCGGGGTTAAAAATTATTCTGCCCTCTTTTGGTGCAAATTTGAAGGGAACATGCGTATGTCCCAGAACTAAAATGTCTGCATTTGCAATTTTTAATAGCGTTTCATCAGCCATCCATGGGTAAATGTACTCATCTGGATCATCTGGACTTCCATGACAGATACAGATTTTTTTGCCGCATTTTTCAATTGTAATTTTCTCAGGGAGTGTTTTGAGGTATGCAATGTGCTCCATATTCAATTGTTCCCTGGTCCATTTTCCAGCAAATTCTGCATCAGCATTGAAATTTCCAAAGTGGCCTGTGCGCACCCCTATATCATGGTTTCCAGCAACGCTCACTATCTTTTTTTCAATAAACCTTTCTATGATCTCGCATGGAAATGGGTTGTAGCCCACGAGATCTCCAGCACAGTAAATTTCCTCAATTTTTTCTATTTTGGCAATCTCAATAAATCGCAAGAATGCCGGGAGATTGGAATGCACATCAGAAATGAAAGCAAGTCGTAAACTCAAAAAATCACCACCCATACACACTCTTTATTTTAGCAAGCACATCCTCAATTTTTAATTTATTTCTTACTGTAGCACCACTCGCCTGTATATGTCCCCCACCACCAAACTCCTCTGCAATTTTCAGAACATCAAATCCTGTTTGTGTTCTAAACTCAAGCTTGGTAACATAGCCAGATATTTCATCTGCTCGCTCACCAATAAATATTACTATGTCAATTCCTTCATCCTTCAATTTGTTGAATACTGGAGCAACAGGAAGCTCATTTCCCAGAAAAATAACTGCCACCTTTCTGTCCCCAAACATAAAATCCTTTTTTGTTAAAATTGCATTTTTTACACCTGCCTCCAAGATTAGATTGTATTTATGGAGTAATTCATCAAAGCCAGGGCTGTAAACCACACCAATACCTTTTGTAACCAGTGCCATTGTAAACTCATACAGGGCGCGATAGATTTCCTCCTTTGGAGAGAGCATTTTTATAGCAAAGGTAAGGCTTCTGAGGCGTTCAGCGGTCTCGGTCTCCAAATTGTTAGTGTCTATTTCATCAGCGATTTCCACAAAATCCATTACCCCTGTATAATTTCCCACAACCCTCGTCGCAGATTTAGAATCTTTGTCAACAACCAGTTTTATGTTTTCTGGAATACTTAAATTTTCCCAGACATGATGATCCAGCCACACCACTTCATTGTAGGCAGCAGCACAGCAGATGCTCTTTCTGTTTCCGCTTATATCACAGATATACAGGGAATCATTTCCACCAGAATTCAGAAGTGTGGTGCATATTGTGGTGAGCAATTTGTTAGGCGAAGAAAAATACACCCAGAATCTTATCTGCATGGCTTTGATAAGTGTTGCAGCTGAAAGAATGCCATCTGCATCATGGTGGGTTATAATGTAGGGCATCAGCGTCGCCTCCTCATAAGAATGCGTCCCGAGATGTTAAACACAAAACCGAGCACAAGGCAGGTGATTGCAACTGGTGGAATGTAAGGCACTACTGGATTCACTTCCTTCACATGCTCCCGCACAACCACAATAGTTTCTGCATAATCACTCCAGGTGTTATTGTTATCCTTCACCCTGAATTTTACAATGTGTTCTCCTATACTTAATTTTTTTGTGAAATTTGGAAATGTTGAAAGTACACCATCTATACTTGAAGTCCAGAGATATTCTGTAATTGTCCCATCTGCATCATAGCCCTCCCCCACAAAATTGACCTCTGTATCTGGATATGCAGGTACTGGTGAAATCTTCACAATTAATGCTCTTGGCTTCTGGTTTATAGCTAAAACCGTAATTGTGATATTCTGGGAGTAAATGGTGTATTCACCATCCGTCGCCATGATTTTAAACACAATTGTTCCTGGTAATTCTGAAATAAATTCTGCTTTATGATTTTTTATGAGGATCCTGGGGTCTGTAGAGGCATATGTAAGATTTCCTTCTTCATCCCAGAAATATCTATCAAGCTCTATACTCCAGGTCTGGTTCACATATATAGTGGCATTTTCAATGCCCCCAAGATATACTGGTTTATCATTCACCTCAATAAATGTGAAGTTAATGGATGGAGTGAAAACGCTCTGTCCTGCACTATCTATTGCAAAGAATTGCACGCTCAGATTTGAGGCACTATGTTTTGGTGTGTAAATTGCCAAACTCCCATTAATTGTAATGGCTGAGGAGGTGCACCCATAAGTGAGATTAATACCATCTTCAACATCAAAAAAGTGCCTTGAAAGCTCTATGATTAATTCAGTGTCCTCATACACAATGTAGGTAGAGTTCAAGCCTCCAAGATAAATGGGTGCATAATTTGTTTCATTCACAATTACATCGAAATTCGCATGATTTTCGTATGTTGAATCATTGACAGCAACTGTTACACTGCTCCTGCCCACATAATTGTATGTGAGATTTACCTGCAACCTTGTTCCCAGAATGCTTACACAGATGTTGCTGTTTGACTGGTGTAGCACAGAAAATTTAAGGTTCTGGGACGGTGTGTCCACATCTATAATATAATTAAGCAAATCTATTCCTTCACTGGCTGAAATGTTGCGGTTTTTCTGGGTATATATTGGGGGAATTGGCTTCCAGAGCGGAAAGCCATATGGAAAAACCTTCACAGTTAGGGGTGCAGTAGTGCTGTCAATTCCATCAGAGATTGTGATGTTTACATTGTATTCTCCAATTTCTGGGAATCTGAGCAGAAGTGAAAGATTTTCACTGAATGTTTCAATGTATGGAGAATCTGTGGAGAGTGTGAAATTTTGGCTATCCACATCATGGATTTTACTGGATAGATTCAGCCAGAAATCCACATTTTTGTTCACCTCGACCACTCCCAGAGCATCTATTACAGGAGGGTCATTCACCTCCCGCACTGTTACATTAAAATAGTTGCTCCTTGTCTCAAGGTTTTCACTGTCAATTGCCGCTACACAGAACATTGCCCTTCCATACCAGTCCTTTGCAGGATAAAAACTCACTGCACTTCCGTTTATTTCTGCCCAGAGCTTTTCCGGTTTTTCCATATACACAATTCTATAGTGAAGGTTTTTGTCAACATCGTCCGCAAAAATATCATTGAGGTTTAAGAGGTTGATTCCACTAACAGGAAATCCATCTTCATCCATTACAATCTCTGGAACTAGCTTTTTCATATATGGCGGGCAGGAGATATATGTTATGAAAAATGCGGGTGTGATTGTGAACGGAAGATCACTCTGGAAAGTCAGGGGCACATTCACAAAACCAGTTTCATTTGCAGATGCAGAGGCTACATACTCAATTACTTTTTCTGTTAGGTGCACTGTTGCGGTATAATTGTAATCTATGTTAAGATTTGAGACTCTTAGCTTGCCAGCAATTCCATAAAATGTGATATTTAATATGGTGAATGTGTTGCCCCATCCATCCACCACTACCTGCGACGCATTGATATACTCTGCAAGTGCCATGGTAAGGTTAATCTCTTCCATGAAAAGATTGCGATTATTCCTATAGAGGAAAACTTTTTGCTGGTAGGAGGCAGAAACCACATCAATTCCGCTACCGTCTACATCTGCTGCTGCACAGGAGTACCCTTGCCCTGCATACACCTCTGTATAACTGGAGCCATTTGCCAGCAATACATAAAAATTATTTAGATGCGTAGAAAACACAATATCTTCCTTTCCATCCTGGTTGAAATCTGCACATACAATTCTGTTTATGCTCTGCCATGGCTTCTGTGTAATTTTTGTGATTGAAATGGAGGGGGTGAGAAGATAGAGAGTACCATTTGTGTCACCAATGAGCATGCTCCCATTCTCCATTGAAGTGAGTGTGGAAACTGGGTAGAGGGAAACAGAGAGATTTGCTCCGTTTTCAAAGTAGAGATTTCCATCAGCGCCCCCAGCAATCAACTCCCCATTATATTGGATAATTGTGTTTATGCTCGTGTTTGCAAATTGGATACTCTCCCAGAAAGAGAGAGAATCTTCTGTGAAATTGTAGATATAAACATACCCATTATCCTTGCTGAGAAACAGATGCTCCTGAGTGAGAATAAAGTCACTGATACCTGAGCCAGGTGAGGCTACAGCAAATGCTCTTGTGAAATTAAAGTTACCCATATTTTTTACATATAGAATGCAATCAGAAAACTGGAAAAACACATCAAACATGCCAGTCTTTGAATTTTTTCTCGGAATTGCCTTTTTTGCAGGGTGATCCTGATAATCCAGCACCGATACATTGTGCGAAACAAAACTTCCATCACCGCAATTTTCAATTGCAATCATATTTCCATTCCGATCAAGAGTAATTATATCTTCCAACCCATCCATGTTGAGGTCGCATACATCTACCCAGAACAGATTATTTGTGGAATTCAGTATAGGGACACCGTACACGAAAATCTGGGAGGAGGTGTTTCTTTCCCATACTTTCTTGCTTCCAAGATAAAATTTGAAATCATACTTTATCTGGCTTACATTAGATGCAAGTAAAATGCTGGCACTGTTTACTTTTGCCGTGGGTGTTTCTATGTTTATCTGGTAGCTGGAATTTGATGAAAAATCCAGTTCAAGTGGCGTTGTAAAGTTCTGGTATTTCCCAAATATACCAGGAAATTCCCAGATTTTCCTCTGAGAGAGAAGAAGCACGAGGTTCTGTGGATGCTGGCTTGTATTGGAAGAGAATGTTATTGTGGCATTGGACACTGTGCCTCGCTTGACAACAGGCAATGAGAAATTCTGCCAGTAAATATCTGAGGCATGACTGTTCTGGTAAGATTTTACAACTTCGTCTGCATTCTCTCCATTATTTGAAAGTCCCGTGCAAGTTGAACCGAATAAAAGCAGAAAGGCAATAAGAACAGTGAATTTAGCCATCGTTAAAATATAATGGGAAGGGTATATTTAAGTTTACGCAGCTCCTTCTGGTTCCCCGGGTGGTCATAAAGAAATGCCCCGTGAGATCTTTTTTCCTCAGCCAGAACTTTGGTGTCCTATTTTATACCCAAATCTTGC
>JBMFNP010000045.1:0-14328 GCA_049970095.1 Thermoplasmata archaeon
CGCCCCTTACGATAACCCCACGGGAGTGCCTCTGGCACTCCCAAGTTTTCCATTCTTTTCCGTGCACGCTTTTCGGGCGAAGCCTGAAAAGGGTGCCTGAAAAGGGTGCCCACGAACATGCAGTAAAAGGGTTGTTCTATGGACGCCGAGGGTTTGCCGCCCCTCCACTCAATAGAAAAGTTTTTACCTTTTACTTCTATGGGTCATTGGTGCAATCATGGCATTGAACAATATCTGGCGGAACTATGGACATCTAATTTCAGGTGCGATTATCGGAATTTTTTCGGTTGTGACTTTTATAGGAATTGGCGGCTTTGAGCAGGTGAAAAACCTACTTCCAGATGCAATAAAAAGCATAGAAAATTCAATTGGAAATTTTTATCTCTGGTGCATAATTGTGGGACCACTTATGCTTTTAATTTTTGGCTGGCTTCTGATTGATTTTTTTTCTAAGAAAAAAGAGTTTGAAAAACTCATATCTACCCAGAGCAAAGCCCAGTTTATAAAAAATCTTCAGAGAATAGAGGAACTAGCATTTTCTCTTCCAGAAAAATATGAAAAGAAAATAGAAAAAAAGAAAATAGAGCTCAAGGTAAAGATTTAAAAAATATGGAGGAATTCAACGGAGTTTATATCTCATCTTTTCCACGAATCCATAGCTTTTTTTTCCTCCGAATTTTAGGAGTATCACCAGCACAATTGCAATGGGTATGAGCATCCAAATCCAGTTTATCCCTTCCTCTGCATGCACAGGTTCCGCACTTACAATCGTGATTTCTCTTGATGTAGAGTTCTCATTACCAGCAGCATCTATAACTCTCAGAGAGACCTTATATTTTCCCGCCTTAGTAAATGTGTATTTCACCACAGGTCCAGTAGCGTCTGGAATTCCATCATTGGTGAAGTCCCAGAAGTATGATACAATTTCTGTATTATCAGCAGAAGCTGAACCATCAAATCTCAGGTTCTCTCCCAGGGCGCCCTTTGCAGGCATCCCGATGTATGCTCTGGGCTTCTGGAAATCATTTTTCCAGTCAAACTCAAACACCTCCGAAAAATACTTTCCAATCTTCATGCTCTCAATGAATACACCTGTTTCCCTGTTCTCCATAAAAGCGCTTCTGCAGAAATTCATGCTTCCAAGGTACACATATTTTCCGTCAATCACAAAACCTTTCGTATGTGTGATTCTATATCCATGTGCACGGTTGTTAATAATTTTCACTGAAATGTTCCCATTTGCTAGTGTATTTAGATACTCCATTGTTTCTCCAGAGATCTTTCTGCCAGCCATACTACCATCAAGAAGCAACCTTACATTCACACCTTTCTCAGCAATTGATTTGATTGCAACCACAAATGGATTCAATGAATCATCCCAGAGAAGCGGCATCTCCATTGCCTCAATCATCACACTTTCCTTTGCCTCAGAAATTGCCCTTAGCAGATAGTCCAGTGCATTATCTGGTGAGAGAAGCAAGGAGATATTTGCGACCGCATTTACCTCACTGAAATTTGAGATTGTTCTGTTCTGGCTTCCTTTATATTCCTCCCCTCCAGAAACTTGTGGAATTGTAAGCTTACCTGTATCCCCGAAAGCAGAATTTTTGTCATTCCAGAATATCTTTGCAAGGTTTGTGGCTAACTCAGGGCTTTCAACAACTACACCCCATCCCCTGTTTCCCTCAATACCTTTATCTGGGTAACTGGTAGTTTTAAAATTTTCACTGGAAATCAGGATCCACTTCCTATCCACAATCAGGTACTTTGCATGCATGCAATCAAATCTAACATGCTGGCTTACACCATAGAATGTGAGATTTGCAAACCCTGCAATCTTTGCAATTGCATTTTTTTCAGCCGTACTCATACCGCCCACTGGTGAACTCTCAACCAGCACATTCACACTCACATTTTTCCTGCTTGCGTTTTCCAGCATATCCACAATATCTTGCGAATCTATTGTATATGTGCAGAGCAGAATCTCATTTCTTGCCTTCTTCAATGTTTCCAGAACCGCACTCAACCCTGCATCTGGAGTTACATATGCAGAGATATTCACATTCTGATATCTTGTTACAGGGAGATGTGTGCGTCCTATTTTTGTGATTGTCCAATCACTTGTGGTGTTTGAATCTTTTACTGAGTTTCTCAGGTATATTGTTCCGAAACTCGGGGTCCTCAGCAAATTTCCTGTCCATCCATCTATCAATCTTTCTCTGCCGTATGCTACAGAATCCACCAGTCTCCCATCTGCACTATATAGGAATAGTTCGTCATTTGTATTTGCAAGTTTGAAAATTCCCTTCACTGAAAGATTTTTTGCAGTTCTGAGGTCAATATCTGGCATCTGGCTGAAACAATTCAGGTACGCACTCCCATTGTTCGCAATCACAATCTGTCCATAAGCAGGAATTTCTACATTCTCAAATATTATTTTTCCTTCTCCATCTGTGAGTACATACCCTGAGAGATTACACACAGTACCCGTACTTTTGAGCACCACAAATTCAAGGTCATTTGGACAGTAAGGTGCAAATTCCCAGATTAGTACAGGATTTTCCAGATTTGTATTTGAATTTTCCGCATGCACTGTAAGTCCGTATATGCTTCCGCTGAATATCAGAGCGCAGATTATTGCCCAGATACACTCATTTTGCTTCATGATGATAACATCGTAAAAGAGAATATAAGGGAACGCACTACATGTAGGGCTACATGTAGTTTTCAACACTTTCAAGCAATTTCAATCTTCTGAGTTATTTGATTGCAATCTACCTACCATCAGATTACTTTCCATATAGCATTTACGATTTCACGGCTCACTGAATAAAGAGAGTACTTTGTCTCAATTGTGTCAGAGGCAATAACTTCCCTGCAGATGCCGGTTAGTTCCTCTCCTGCTCTCCCAAGAAACAGTCCATGAATGCATGCACAGCACACCCCTGCAGCCCCTGCTTCAAGTATCAATTTTGTTGCCGTTTTTATGGTCCCGCCAGTTGAAATTATGTCATCCACTATTGCTACATTCTTTCCTCTGAATTCAAAATCTGGTAGTTCTATCGTGACATTGTATCCGTCCAGCCGTTTTTTGGTAAGATGCACAAAAGGAATTCCTGATATTCTCGCAGTTCTTTCCACCCTCTCAATCCCACCTTTGTCTGGCGAAACAAGTACATCTACATTCTTCCCCCTGAAATAGTCTGCAATGCACGGGATCGCAGAAATTTCCATTGCTGGGATTGAAAACCACTTCAGAATTGAGTTTGCATGCAAATCCACGCTTAAGAAGGCATCGCAGTTTGCTTGGATTGCTCTGGCAAATGCCCGTGCGGAAATTGGCTCTCCTCTTTTGAAGATTTTGTCCTGTCTGGCATATCCAAAATAAGGAGCCACAAACACAATTTTGTTTGCATTTGCAGACCTTGCAGCATCACAGAGCAGCATTGCCTCAATGATTTTTTCGTCACTCGTAGTGCTCTGAACGATAACTACATCCTTTCCTTCAATTTCGCTCACAATTCTTACATAGAGTTCTCCGTCAGGAAATCTCTTTCTTTCCACCTCCCCAAGTTCCCAGTTTCCTTCCTCAGCTATTTTTTTTGCGAGCAGTGGAGAGGCTGACCCAGGAACTATTATCATTCTGCCACCCGAAAGTAAATGGGAATGGAGTAATATACTTTTTCCTGCATGGTGGAACTTGGAGACTGTTCCAAATTTTCAATGAGTTTCCTGGCCCTTCACCCTGTAATATTTTTCAATGTATTTTTTATCAATTCTTGTCAGATAACTCTGGGGCACCATTGATAGAAGTTCCCAGCCGATTGATAGCGTCTCCTCTATTGACCGGTTCTCATACCTGCCCTGAGCCACAAATCTCTGCTCAAATGCATCTGCAAATTCCAGTATTTTTCTATCACGATCAGATAGCGCTTCCTCACCCACAATTGCAACAAGTCCTCGGAGATCTCGCCCCTCTGCGTAAAAGGCATAGAGTTGGTTGGAAAGGGCCCTGTGGTCCTCCCTTGTGGAGTTCTCACCAATACCCTGGTTCATTAATCTTGAAAGTGACGGCAAAATATCAATCGGTGGGTAAATTCCCTTTCTGTGCAACTCTCTAGAAACAAAAATCTGCCCTTCAGTAATGTAACCTGTAAGGTCAGGAATTGGATGGGTTTTATCATCACCAGGCATACTTAGTATCGGGATCTGGGTGATAGAACCTTTCCTTCCCTTGATTCTCCCTGCCCTTTCATAAATTGTGGCAAGGTCTGTGTACATATAACCTGGATATCCCCTTCTCCCAGGCACTTCTTCTCTTGCAGCCCCTATTTCCCGCAGAGATTCCGCATAGTTTGTCATATCTGTAAGAATGACCAGCATGTGCATGTCCTTCTCAAAAGCCAGATATTCAGCAGTGGTAAGGGCAATTCTCGGCGTAATCAACCTTTCAATTGCAGGGTCATCTGCAAGATTAAGAAAGACCACACTTCTGGAAAGTGCACCAGTACGCTCAAAGTCCTTTATGAAGTATTTTGCCTCTTCATTTGTGATTCCCATTGCTGCAAAAACCACACCAAATTCCTCGCTTTCTTTCAGCACCTTTGCCTGCCTTGCAATCTGGAGTGCAATGTCATTGTGCGGCAGACCTGAAGCAGAGAAAATTGGCAATTTCTGGCCTCTGACAAGTGTGTTTGTCCCGTCTATTGTTGAAATACCTGTCTGGATAAATTCTCTTGGAGAATCCCTTGCATAGGGATTGATTGCACTTCCTGTTATGTCCCAGCGTTCCTTTTTCATAATAGGTGGTCCTCCATCTATTGGTTTACCACTACCTGAAAAGATTCTCCCGAGCACTTCATCGCTTACAGGAATTTTGAGGGTTTCTCCAAGAAAAGTAACAGTGCTTTTTTTGTCAAGCCCTGTTGTACCTTCAAATACCTGCACAACTACAAGTTCTCTGGATGTATCAAGTACCTGCCCTCGTTTTACTATTCCTCCCTCCGTTTCAATTTTCACAAGTTCACCATATGCCACTGGATGTGTTTTTTTAACAAATACCAGAGGACCTGCAATTCCCTCTATTGTTCTGTATCCAATGTTCATCTGAGCACCTCCTTTGAGAGTTTTTCCAGCTCTCTGGTTATTGAGGTTCTTGCATCCTCTATTGCCTCTTCAAATTTTTCTTCAAACCTTGCCCTTGCAAGTTTCTCCACGCTCTCAATTGAGACAATTTTCCGCACATTCACACCTTTTTTGAGTGTCTCTCTCGCAATTTCATCTACCCAGAGAATGGTCTTCAGAAGCAGATATTGATTTTTGAGAGGGCAGAAGGAATCCACTTCGTGATATGCATTCTGCTGCAGGAATATTTCCCGTATCAACCGCCCTGTAAACAGCGTGATTTGTTCCCCAGCTGGCAGTGAATCACTTCCCACCAATTGCACAATTTCCTCAAGTTCTGCCTCCTTCTGAAGGATGGCTATTGCCTCCCCTCTTAATTTTACCCAGTCTTCACTCACAGTTTTTGTAAACCAGGGGTCAAGGTAGCTTCCGTAAAGGGAATAACTTGTAAGCCAGTTAATTGAAGGAAAATGTCTTCTTGCAGCAAGTTTTGCATCCAGAGCCCAGAATACTTTTACAATTCTAAGTGTGTTCTGTGTCACAGGTTCTGAGAAATCGCCTCCGGGTGGAGAAACCGCACCAATTACCGTGACAGAACCTTCCTCACCAGAAAGAGTTTTCACCCTCCCAGCCCTTTCATAAAATGCACTCAATCTGGCAGAGAGATAGGCAGGATAACCTTCCTCACCTGGCATTTCCTCAAGTCTTGAAGAAATTTCACGCATTGCCTCTGCCCATCTTGAAGTGGAGTCAGCCATGAGTGCAACAGCATATCCCATATCTCGGAAATACTCTGCAATGGTGATTCCTGTATAAACACTTGCTTCTCTGGCTGCAACAGGCATGTTGCTAGTATTTGCAATTAACACTGTTCTTTCCATGAGAGGGGCATCAGTTCTCGGATCCTTCAATTTTGGAAATTCTTCCAGAACCTCTGTCATCTCATTGCCACGCTCCCCACATCCCACATAAACCACAATATCCGCATCACTCCATTTTGCAAGTTGGTGTTGGGAGACAGTTTTACCAGATCCAAATGGCCCTGGAATTGCTGCAGTGCCACCTTTTGCTACTGGAAACAGGGTATCAAACACTCTCTGCCCTGTTATCAGTGGAATTTCTGGCATCATTTTCTCCTTGTATGGCCTTGGAAATCGCACAGCCCATTTTTGCATCATTTTGAGTGCATTCCCAGAATCAAGATAGCACACTGGCTCATCCACTGTTGCCTCCTTCTCAGAAATCTCCTTCACACTCCCCTCTATGTCTGGGGGCACAAGAATGTAGGTTTTATTGTATCTGGTCTCCTGGACATAACCAATTTTCATCCCTCCACTTACTCTTTCCCCGGGTTTAACAAGGGGCACAAAATGCCATTTCTGTTTTCTGTCAAGTCCAGGTTCAATGATCCCTCTCTTTATAAAATCACCCATCTTTTTCTGGAGTACAGGGAGTGGGCGCTGAATTCCATCATATATCTGTTTTAACAGTCCCGGGCCCAGTTCAATCATCAGGGGATTGCCAGTATTTTCAACTGGTTCACCGGGCTTCACACCAGTTGTATCTTCATAAACCTGTATCACCACCTTTTCCCCTTCTATTCTTATTACTTCTCCCATAAGATGTTCTTCGCCCACAAACACAAGGTCATACATTTTTGCGGGAAGCTGCACAGCAGTGACCACAGGACCAGCAACCCTGTAAATCTCGCCCTTCATTTTTTCTCCTCCCTGTAAAGATCTACCCCGAGCGTCCTTTTTATTTTATCACGCAAATCCTTTTCTGGCTCACTACCTATTGAAATCACCACAGGTTTCACGGACTTCCAGAGTTTTTCACGCAAATCTGGTTTTAAAATTCGCACATCCTCGTCATGAAGCACAATAATTCCTGCCCTTTTCTCACTCAATAGTTTAACAAGTGTTTCATCAATTGTGCTTTTGTCAACTGGTATGGCGTTTCGTACACCTGCAAGCCGAAAACCAGTTATAAACTCTGGCGAGCCCACAACCACAATATCTTCACCATCCATTTTTACCACCCTAACAACTCAATAATATGCTCTCTAGAAAGTCCATGCGATTTTCCCCTCGCAATTATTCTTATATTTTCAACCTCAATCCTTTTTTTCAGCAAGTAGGAAATCACAGGAAGGATTGAAATCGGATAAATCACAGAAAAATTTTCTGCAATTTTTGCAAGATAATACTCCAGACGATTAATCTGAATACTGCAACTTCCCTTACATTCTGAGAAAATTGCACGCATCTCTTTTTCAAACCACATTCCTCCAATATTCTGTAGAAGAGCCTCATAGTCCTTGCTTTCACAGAATTTTCTGAATTTCTGGGGAGAAATTGACCATCCCCCTGGAATATAGGAACTTTCAATCAAATTTTCCATGGATGCGGTAGTGCTCTGTCTGTAAAAAATAATTTTCATTGCTGTCTGAAGGTTTTTCAGGTCAATTTCTTTTTGCACAAATTCCACAAAAACCATGTCTGCCCTTGAAAACTGCATTTTCTTTGCATTTGCGAGAAGGTTGATATAATAATTTCTATCTATGAGATCCTCAATCTTTGTCAGATTTTTCTCTGCAAGATACTCCCTGACAATTTCCCTGTACTCCGTTTTCTCAAAGTATTTTTCTATGTCTTGTGCTTCCATAGCATTTCTCCAGAATTCTTCTGAGTATTTTCCGGAGCCAAACATGTGTTTCAGGATTTCTTCCCTGG
Source organism: Thermoplasmata archaeon (assembly GCA_049970095.1). Lineage (GTDB taxonomy): Archaea > Thermoplasmatota > Thermoplasmata > Lutacidiplasmatales > SKW197 > SKW197. Next base: position 7,860 of record JBMFNP010000045.1, read on the forward strand.
TTGCGTGGCTATGTAATCCACGGAGATATGTTTTGAGATTCCATGCATCTAATTTTGAGAGAAATGCTTCCAAGCGAACTTTTGCACCCGCTGATGCCATCCTGTAAATCTCAATATAGCTTCTGCTTAAATTTTTGTTGAGTGCATACTCAATCACATCACTTACAGAGAATCTGTACTCTATTGAACCCTTTTCTATTTCTTCTTTGTAAGTCCCTTCGTGCAAGTATCGGAGAATTTCCCTGACATCCATGTCTAGCATGCGCTGAAGTTCTTCACGGGTGTAGAGTTCCAGTGTTTTTACTTTGATGCGTGTGCAGAGGTATGGAAAATTGTCAGATGCTGTTATTCCGTTCATAGTTAATCAAACAGACGATGGTAAATCTCTTCCCCATACTTCTCAAAAATATGCTCAAGAAGGGTTTCATATCTGAGGTCAAGGAGTTTTTCACCGCCCTTTTCTTCAACGATGAAACCACCTCTAGCGTTTATAATCCCTTTCACTGGATAAACTGCAAAGCCCCTGAGAATCTGTTCATCCGAAGCACTAGCATAAATGGCGCCCTCAGGAATGGTTTTTTTTGCAATCTTGAGCATCTTACCAAGGAGTTCACGCTTTTTCTCCAAATCCATTTTGTTTAATCTGTTGAGAATCTCTGCCTTTAATCCTTCAAGAATTTCCTGTTTTGCCCTCAATTCCATGTTTTTTGCCCTTACTTTTGCAGCATATACCTCTTGCTTCAACTCAAAATCTAATTTTTGCTTTTCTTCCTGAATCCTTGCATTTTTTTCCTTTTCAATATCAGCCATTGTTTTAGCAAGAATGTTTCTTGCTTCCGCTTTTGCCTTTGCAATGTTTTCCTCTGCCCTCTTTTTTGCTTCGTTCTCAATTTTCCTGAGTGTCTCCTCAAGTACCTTTTCCTGCGGCATGTGCATTCCCTTCAGAATACACCGAGAATTTTGAAGGCAACCAGGAGTGCAAAAATCACTAATGTCTCAGGCAGGACAACAAGTATCAGTGTCCTCCCGAACAATTTCGGGTTCTCTGCTATCGCACCCACCGTTGCTGCCCCAATGTCCTTTTCTGCGATTCCAGCCCCTAGCGCTGCAAGCCCTATCGCAATCCCTGCCCCTATTGCTGCAAGTCCTTCAACTACCATTTTCACCACCTCTTTTTGTGTAAATTCGTCTATAACCAAATGGAGTGTAAGAGAAGCCACCTCCCTCATAAAATTTTGTAAAGAATTCTACATAATGTAATCTCAGGGATTGCAAGCCTGCTGAAAGTATCCCCAGAAGAAGAAGCAGGAAATGGATCAGAAAGAACCCTAAAACTGCAAGAAATCCATAACTTGTGAAAAATGCAGGAACAACCAATGCGTTCATAGCCACCGCAATTCCTGCCTTCGCAACCCCAACCGCAAAAAGACGGATGTATGAAAGGAGGTTGGAAAACACACTTAAAAACTCAAATGCAGATGCAAATCCTTCTCCAGCAATTACAAAGCATATTCCGGTTCCGCAAATGGCGCCCATTATATAATATGTGGAAAAGGGCAGGGGAATTTTTGCAAATAATCTCATTGTTCCCACAAAAAAGCCAGTAAGCACAACAATCCAGCCAGCTTTTCCAATAATATGCCTGTAGTTTCCGTGAGAATACTCATTATACATTCCCAGACAAAATGCAAAAACGAGGTGGAGATAGCCTGCAATGAGAGTAGCAACAATCAGGAAACCCACATCTGCAAACTTATTTACAATTCCATGGTAACCAACCTCAACACCGAGGAGATGGGAAAGCGAGGTTTCGTTTTCCCCATGTGCCACAAATGGCAGCCCGAAAATTTCTCCAAAAATTATACCGAAGATTATTGTAGAGATGCCTGCATACATGAGCACATTCCCTACCTGTCTTCCACCTATGTCTATAATCCTGTGATTTCTGAGGTAAAGTGCAAGAATGCACAGCATTATTCCATAGCCAATGTCCCCAATGATAAGACCAAAGAAGATTGGAAATGTTATCCAGAGTATTGAGGAGGGGTCCAACTCATCGCTTTTAGGCAGGGAGTACATTTTTGTAAGCAACTCAAAACTCTTTGCTGGCTTTGGATTGGCAAGTTTTGTGGGTTTTTCTTCACAATTTTCAACGGGAATCACGGTCACCCCATACCTCTTAGAGATTTTTTCCAGATTCCGAATTTCGCTTTCGGGAACCCAGCCTTCTATGAGAAATGCGATCTCACCAACCAGCATCTTTTGTGGAATTTCCTCCTTAGCCACCTGGATTGTAAGGAATTCTTCTGTAGCAAGGAGAGATTCTCTGTGTCTCTTGAGTGCCTCCTGGATGTGGGTATCAATTTTCTCAACTTCCTCTCTTAATTCATTTATTTTCTTCAGGTATGCGCTTCCCAGCCCCTCAAACGAAGTTATTTTCCCAAATTCTTTTGGGTAATTGAAGATTTCACCGAGATTTATTTCTCTAAAAAGGGGGGGCAGAGATTCTCTGATTTCTTTCTCAGCTTCCTTTGGAAAAACAATGCACACAACTGGATTTTTCTTTCCTGCAATGTACCATTTTGCTTTTGTGATGCCCATAATTCTCTGCAAATCTTCTTTTTCACAGTATCCCACAATTACCTTAAGATTTTCATATGGCATTAAGTCCCCTAATTCCAAACCAAGCTGCCTGATGTTTTCAATGTCCCTGTAGCGCTTCATGATTTCTTCAATTTCATTTTGAATGCGTTGTTTCCTCTCAGTATTTTCAAGAAGGCTCAGCGCTGAACCGTGAATGATGGTTTCAATTTTATCCAACTGTTTTTGTATTTCCACCTCATCCTTTTTCTCACTCACCTTTCCTTTTTCCATTTTCAAGCGTTCCTGAAGAATGCGGAGTTTAACAAGCAGTTCTGAGTGTTTTCCTGCCTCTTTTTCTGGTATGCCTGGTGTAAAAATGCGGTCTGCGGAAGGATTATCACGGATGTGCAGAATTGCCAGTTCGTGCAGGGCATCTATGTATCCCTTCATCTTTTCCTTCTCGCCGATAAGAATTACCTCCACCATTTTTTCTGGTTTAAGCATTGAGTTCCTCCAGCATGCATTTCAACACAAATTCAATTGTGGTTTCTATTTTGCTGTTAGCAAGGGCATTTATCTCCTCAATTCTCTTTTTCATCTCGCTCTCAATTACTGCCAACTCATTCTCTAATTTTATCTGGTGTGCCTCACGCAATCTCTGGATTTCCGCATCAATTTCCGCCTTTCCGCGCTTCCGTATTTCCTCAGCACGGGCAACTGCAGAGAGTATGTATTTTTTGGATTCGTCCCTTGACTTCATTAAAAAATCTTTTGCCCATGCTTCCTTCTTTCTTATTTCAGCAAGAACCCTGTCCTTATGAAGTGGCTGTAATTTTTTATCAATCATCATTTCCAAATACACTTCTTTTATATAGAATTTCTCCTTAAGCGTTTTCATGCCAACCAAGAAAAGTGTAAGTGTTAGTGCATTTGCGAGATTACATTTGGGTATAATTGACATGAGTAAAAGAAGGAGGTATGGGGCAATTGGTGTTTACCTTAATAAACCCCAAATCAGGGTTCTTGCAAGGTTTTCTTATAATTTTGAGGTGAGCGGTTGCACAGAAAGTGCTGAATACCTTGATTATATCCGCAAGGTTGCAGAAAATGTTTTTCAGCATTTTGGATTGAAGGAAAGGGTGAATCTTCAGGTAGAAGAAATTTTTCCTCTGCATGTAGGACTGGGAGGAAGAACACAGTGTGGTCTGGCAGTGGCAAACGCCATTCTTTCACTTTATGAATTAAAAGCAGATTTGTTTGATATTTCAGAGATGCTTGGAATAGGTAAGTACACGGCTGTAGGTGTGCATGCATTCAGGCATGGGGGTTTTATCATAGAGACAGGGTGTGTAGGGGGAAAACACACTGCACTTCACCTGAACTTTCCAGAAGAATGGAGTTTTGTTGTGGGAATCCCTGAAGGCAGAGGTCTGGGTGAGGCGGAGGAAAAAGTGCATATGGAGTCCATTGCCTGCGAAGAAAAACTGTGTAGAGAAATCTGTGAGAATGTGCTTCTGGAAATGGTGCCTGGAATCCTTGCAAAAGATATTGAAAGGTTTGGAAGGGGCTTAAACGAGGTGCAGAGGATTGTGGGCATGTGTTTCAGTGAAATCCAGGGTGGAATATTTTCAAAAGTCTCAGCACACGCAATTCAGCAGTTGAGGGAAGCAGGGGCTTATGGTGTTGGCCAGAGTTCATGGGGACCTACTGTTTACGGGCTTTTCAAAAAAGAAGATGCGGAAAGTGTTGCAACTAGACTGAAAACGATGGGTGAAAAGGCAAAATGGTTTGCTGCATCTGTGCGAAATAGGGGTGCTGTGGTAGAGTGATGCCAGAGATGAACCAGCGAAAGTTATATAAACCAGTATGCTATACTGGATACTGGGTGTGGAAAACACACAGGTGAGAAAATGGTGATGCAGAAAATATCGTTGGATGAAGCCAAGAAGATTGCAGCGAAGAAAAACCTGAAGCCAGGGAAAGTGAAAGGGACCGAAGGCATCCAGTTTACAAAGGGAAAGAACGAGAGAATTGAAGTTGTAGACTGGGATGAATTCGAGAAACTCCTGAAGAAGAGAAAACTCGCAATCTACGAGTCCAACGGCTGGATGAAAATAATGAAAGCGTAAAACAACATTTTTCCATTATTTTATTTAATTGTTATTTTTGTTTTTGTCTGTTTTTGATTTCTCTCAGTATTTTTAGATGCTTTCTGCAGAACTTACCTTCTACCATTGCCCGCACCATCTCTTCCTGCCAATGAGGGTTATACAATCTACAATCGGGTTTTTCGCAGAAGGGCATAAATCCATTTCCCCACAAAACTGCCTGGAGTGCTAATGCTTTTGCCACTTCTGTAATTCTCTCATCATCATATGTTATCACCAGTGCTTTGAACTCCTCAATGAGGATTTCCTCAGGAATCTGGGGATTCGCATTTCTCATCTCATAGAATTCCCTTGGTCTGGCAGGTCCTTGAATAATTCCGAGAGGGGAGATTACAGAGGGCACAGAGCAATGCACCATTCTTGCATGGTACCTATCACCAGAGTATGTCCCTATCAAACGGTCAAGAAATACGATGTGATGCACACACATCAGTAACTCCTCTTTCGGCATCATTTTCCTCATAAATTTTGTGACTCTACCAGCATCATAAAGCACACCATACACCGTCTTATCCTCTACTAAGAATTCTTTTTCAATGTTTACCAATGGATAACTCTCATGAACCTCGCTGCATGCTACAGAAAAAATGTCAAACACCCTGCTTGCGGTAAATTCAATGGCAATTTTGTCAATTGAATGTTTGAAATGCTTAAAGAAAGGCTCCCTAGTTTCTGCAGGTATCCCTGTATTCTCTGTCAGATATTCACAAATCTGGCTATAATCAATTTTCCATTTAGATGGATACACAAAGATTTTATTTGATGAGTTTCTTTGCAATCTCTGCACCCTTTCTGCCAGAAAGAAGCATTGACCCGAATGTGGGACCCATTCTTGGAAGCCCATAAGTTGTGGATACAGCCATACCTGTAACAATCAGTCCTGGGTATGCCTCTCCAGTGTGCTCAACCACAGCATCCTCTGATTTTTCAACCCACATTGCTCCGAAACCTGGTATCTTTATCAATCTGCGTTCCTCAAGTTTTCTTACAACCACAGCATCATGGCCAGATGCGTCAATAACCACCTTTGCTTCCAGCGCAACTGGATCCACACATGTTATCTCTCTCGGAAGTGCAGAGACCGGTGTCCAGTTAATTACCACCCCCCCAACACGGTTCTTTTCGCGAAGCACTATATCATCAAATTTTGCCATGTTCAGGAATTTCACGCCAGCATCACATGCGCTTGCAATCAGTTTGGAACAGGCATGAGGTCCTGGTGTTATGTACAGTCCCTTTGTGTACTCTCTGTATGGCACTCCGATTTCATCAAGAATTTTCTGGCTTGGTTCTCTCAAGGTGACAGTGTTCATCAGAAAACCCCCAATCCAGAACCCTCCACCCAGATAATTGTTTCTTTCTATGATGAGAGTTTTTATTCCTTCCTTTGCAAGGTCACGGCCTGCTTGCAACCCACTAGGTCCTGCACCGATTATTGCAACATCTACCTCTGTAAATTCAGCCATATCACTCGCAAACTGGCTCACTATTGCCTTTGTAACATCCTTCTCTGTTGCCTTTGAGAATATTTTTGCCATAAAATCACCTGGTATTAAATGAAATACAAGATGTATATAGGATTATCTTTAGGGGGGATGTATTCCAACGCATTTTGTTTCGCAATTATTTGGAAGGATTGTAGGCGACGCACGGGAGCAGTTATAGAATGGGGCATAGAGCATCATAATGATTGCTAATGCTCACCAATTTCCTTGCTC
>JBMFNP010000046.1:0-14182 GCA_049970095.1 Thermoplasmata archaeon
CGCCCCTTACGGTAACCCCACGGGAGTGCCTCTGGCACTCCCAAGTTTTCCATTCTTTTCCGTGCACGCTTTTCGGGGGCGCAGCCCCTGAAAAGGGTGCCTGAAAAAGGGTTTATATATTGGTGTGCAATTACAAGTATGGTGAGGGTATGAAACTAACTCAAAAACTTCTGCCTTTGGGATGTGTTATTACTTTGTTTCTTGCAGCCATTGCTTTTGCTGGCAATCTATCAGCGGAAAAATATAATCTTCGCTCACCTATAAGAATTAATGGAAATGGAGGGTTTGTGGCTGCAAATGGGGTTGTGGGCGGTTCTGGAACTTCAGCAGATCCATGGATAATAGAGAACTGGGAAATAAGCGGTTCTGGGACAGGTTATGGTATTTACATTGGAAACACCACGGACTATTTTGTGATAAGAAACTGCTACATTCATGATGCCAGCGGGAACTCAGATGAATATTCAAAAAATGCAGGCATATTCCTCTACAATGTTATCAATGGAAAAATTGAAAACAATACAGTATCTGGTTGCGAGCTCGGAGTTTACGCAATTTTTTCAAGTGGGAACACATTAAGCGGAAATACTATTCATTCACATTCCCAGACGGGTGTGCATATCTACCTCTCTGATTCTTTTTCAATTACAGGCAACAATATTTCAGATAATTGTCAAGGCATCCTGTTAGAATCTTCATCTGCATGTGAAATTTCAAGCAACACCTTTTACAATGATGGGGTAGTTATTTCAGGGGCATCAATAGAATACTGGAATACACATGAAATTCTTCCAAACAATACTGTAAATGGCAGACCTCTATATTATTACAAAGATATGGCTGGCATTTCTGTATCTGGTGGAGGCGAGGTGATTGTTGCGAACTGCACGAATTTTACGTTGAAAAATCAGGTAATCCAGAACACAACAGTGGGCATTCTTATAGGATTCTCTTCTAACATAAAACTGGAGAATTCTACGGTTTCATATAATCGCCTGGATGGAATCCGATTATATTCATCAAATGGGAACTCCTTTAATACAGTAATCACATCTCAAAATGGGGGACATGGCATTTACCTTGAATTCTCAAACTGGAACAAATTAAATGGATGCACTGCAAACAACAACCGTGGTTCTGGAATTTATTTAGTTTCCTCAAGCAACAACTCAATTTCAGGTGCATCTGCAAATTTGAATACAGTGTGTGGTGTAATAGTAGAAAATGGGTTATACAATTATATTCTAAACATTTGCGCCTTACAGAACACAGAAGATGGCATCCTTTTGACCAATTCCTTGAGAAACACAATTGCTGGATGCACAATCACCGGAAACATCAGATTTGGAATTGAGCTTACATACTCGGATGAAAATACAATTTCAGGAAATAATGCTTCAGACAATTTCGCTGGTATTCGCCTCTACCACTCAAATTTCAACAGCATCACGAACAACATTGCAATCAACCAGGATGCGGGAATCAACCTTAACTATTCTTCAAATTCAAATACTCTCTCTAGCAACTACCTTGAATACAATAACATTGGCATTTTTCTTCTCTACTCCACCAACAACAACATAACTTCAAATTCTGTTCTCTCAAATCACAATGGAATTATGCTTCTCTCATCAAACCAGAATACAATAATTGGCAACGAATTTTTGAACAACACGCTTTATGCGATAAATGTCAGCAGTGGCTCATCTGGTAACAGCATCCATCATAACAACTTTATTTCAAATGGTGCGGGAAAACAATGTGCGGACAATGGTACCGCAAACGCATGGAATACAAGTATTGCTGGAAATTACTGGAACGACTGGCTGACACCGGATGCCAACGGAGATGGAATTGTAGATAACCCGTACATCCTTGACGGTTCTGGGAATGCAAGGGACTTCTATCCGCTAACAAATCTTGCCTCATTGATTCAGATGGACCACACACCCTTGGGAACTGCAAACACAGGCCAGGCAATAGTGATAGTTGTGGGGGTAAAAAGTGTGTATAATGTTAGTGAGGTGAAGCTGTACTACAAAGCAGTTGGAAGTGAGACATGGTATGCACTCACAATGACAAGAGTTTCAGGCAATGCCACATATGGCACTTACCAGTGCGAAATTCCCGCACAGCAAGCCCCCGGCACTCTCTATTATTACATCAAAGCCACAGACGAAAAAGGAGAGAGTGTACAGACAGATGTTTATTCAGTGCATGTAACATCTGCGGCCCCTGAACTTTCTTTGATGCTTTTACTCCTCACCGTTATTTGTGGAATTATTATCGCAAGTTTCAGAGGAAAACTCAGGAAAAATAGAAAGTCCTAAATTTCGCCACACAGCGCCACGATTTCCCTGTACAACTGCAATACTCTCTCGGCAGCAACATGCAGACCCTTTTCCTTCAGTTTCCTGACTTCTGCTTCAATTCCTGCAACCCTGTTATTAGCAATCAGTTTATCCGCAAGGCACACAATTTTTTCTTCAACAGTCTCTGGCATAAAATCTCTGGCTGGTAATCCAATCACAGCCGCTTCTGCCGCATCAATTCCTCCACCAACATGCCTTTCAATTATCCTTACAACATCCTCACTCAACCCCATCTTTCTGGCAATTTCACTGCCCTTCACTCCGTGTGCTACCCCATGTGTAACACTCCGCCCGATATCATGAAGGAGCGCCCCAGCGGTAACAAGTTTGAGATTTACTGGTACCCTGCATCTTCTCGCAATTTTCAATGCCATTTCTTTAACGCAAATACAATGGGCAATAATTTCCTCATCGCATCCTGCCATTCTCAATATTTCAAGACATTTTTTTTCATCTGGGTATTCACTGGACAATTTCCACAGTCCCCTTTTCTCCATCCACAACGAGGTTAATACCCTCATCTATCTTTGAAATATCTATTGTATCAACTGCAGGTATTCCTGCAAGAATTACACCGGTGGCAACGATTGTTTCCATTTTCTGGTTGACTATTGCAAGAGGTGCCTTTCCATATTTTTTCAGCCCATAAATCACATATGAGCCTACGGTCGAACCCTTGCCATTCGGAAAAACCAGAATCTTACCAGCGATGCACTTTCCTGCAAGTTCATGTCCATTTTCAATCACAATGCCTGTTTTTGGATCAACGCCTCCATAGAAACTTACAGGTGTTCTTGACACAATGGCAGTGCCTTTCACAATTCCCGGATAGATTCCTCTTCCCTGAAGTATCATGAAAGCACCCTCCTTATCAAACTCTCAGTATCTCCAAAAATTACCTTTGCTTTGCAGAATCCAGGCAAATAATTCGCTGCTTTTCCTGAGTTCACTCCGATTGTTTTGAAACCCATCGCCTCAACAGGTGCCACTACTGTGCATGTGTCCGCAACAATCTTTCCTCCTGCCTCTTCTATTTTTGCCGCGTAACCCATTCTTTTCGCCAGTTCCTTCACTGCACGGGAAGTACAAATCCATACAGGTTTTCTTAGCTTCTTTCCTTCCAGCAATTCTGTCAGATATCGGATTTCATTGAGTGAGGAATGTGGACAACCCAGAATCACAATATCTGGCTCTTCACCTGTATTTAATATAGTATAGGTCTCCTTCATTTCCTTTTCAGTGACATGGATTTTTTCTAGTCCACTGGGTGAATAATTTCCAGCCTCTGGAGTAATCCCTTCAATGTGGTAGAGAGCCACAGCTCCGGATGCAGCCATTGCAGCGCCCAGCGCCTTAAGTGCATCCACACCAGCCATTTTTATACCAGTAAAATATGGAATTTTATCCTTCACAATCTTTCCTACATAGTAGCCCAGCGCACCAAAATCAGCCTCAGTTTTCAGGGTTGCTTCTACCTGCACATGAAAGTCAGGTTTTCTGTTTTCATCAAGATGAAGTCCATAGTTTGGAGTTCTGCCCAGAATTGCGGAGGCGAGGGCAGAGGGTCCTCCTTCGCGATTTGTTCTTGCACCTAATACTGAATTCGCAAAAGAAACTGCAGAAGATTCTGACCATGCAATATGCTCTTTAAATGTGGGCAGATTCCCTGAAAGGTAGGGTGTGCAGGTTGCAGAAATGATTATTCCCATCTTCCTGAATGCTTCAATTATTCTTAACTGCTTTTCCACAAAATCCTGCGGAAAACCTAACTCTTTCCAGTTTTCTATGTCCATTCCTGCAGGATTCAAGAAGGTGAGCACCTGCACCTTTGCGCCTTTCTCTGCAATGTCTTCCAGGAATTCTAGCCCAGGGTCACCGATTGATTTGTAGGATACTCCTGCTACCTGTGCAGAGGAAACTGGTATCATCCTGTCTGCATTGTAAATTTCACCCAGACGCACAAGCAATCTGAGCATTCTTTCGGGTACTTCACCATATTTTCCTGCAAAAATACTTTCCTCCTCCTGTGTAAGATACATACCCCTGCCACCTTTCCTATAACTTTCGCCTTTCTGAGTTTTTCAATCTGTAACTATTTCAAAGCTGCCATGATCAAAAATCAGGGGGAAATAGCCCCTTCTATGATTGGTCCTTCGCATTTTCATTATGCTGAGGAAGAGGTTCACCGCATTCATCTCCCGTCTTAAATCTAGGTGTATGATGCCATCTGCAAGGAAATCCTCTCCATAGCTCATGGAACCACCGGTTTCCTCATGAATTAGAAATGTGGTCACTCTGAGGTCCCTGAGCCATTCAAAAAATTGGAAGAGTTCATCTCTCGGCTCTTTGAATTTTGCAAGCATTTCAAGCACTGGCAATGAGTCAATCACGAGAAGGTCAAAGTTAAAGCTGTTCTTCAAATTGAGAATGTACATTCTAAAGATTTCTATCCATGCCTGCTGTGCAAGTTGTGTCATTTTTTTCCTGAGCAGCCCGAGGTCAAGCACACTCAAATTTGAATCCACACTGGGTGGAGCAAAACCCATTCCTGCCATGTTCTCAATCAGGCTTGAGGTACTTTGCTCTAAACTCACATAAAGTCCCTTCTTTCCAGCATCGTACACATTCTTGTAGATGATTGAGTATGCAATTGAGGATTTCATTGTACCTGGCTTCCCGAGCAAGAGTACAACGCTACCTTCAGGTATTCCCCCATCCATTATTTCATCAAGTCCACGAACAAATGTCTTCACTCTAGGTATCATGTTAATCCCGAATCCATTATAGCGTAGTGATATATATACTCTTTGAGGGAAAAGAGAGACAGATTGTTGATGGTTGCATAGTGAGCATAGAGGTTTACACCAGCGTCCTCAGGGCATTGTAAGCTTCAATCATCTCTTTTTTTGCAAGATGTGCTTTAATTGTGTCAATTTTGAGGCGTTTTTCTTCATCCAGATTCTTGTTGAATTTCAGATACTCCTCTAATCGTTTCTCAACAGAAGCAAGCCCCAGATTATCAATCTCTTTTTTGAACTCAAACATTTCTTCCATTGCCTGGATTTTTTCATCAATGTTCATGGTTTTTCCAGTGATTTCAGCATATCTTTGCTCTTTGGCAGTTAGATCTATTTCCATCTCCCTTGCAACTTTAAATCTCTGTTCAAGGTCTGCACGGGCATTCACAAATTGTATTTCCACAACCTTTTCAAGATTTTTGAGGAAAATGTTCATTTTTACGGCTCCACTAAGGTAATCTTTGTTGAATCTGCATTCCTCAACCTTTGCCAGTATGTTCTGTAGAATACTTACATCCACACCGAGTTTTGAGAGAATTTCAACACGGTCCCTGCCTGAAGCAAATTTTTCATCAACAAATTCCTTGAATTTCTTTTCATGCTCTTTCCGTATGGAATTTATGAGTTCCTCAATTTTTATTATGCGAAGATGCACATCCTCAATCTTACCTCTCTCCAGGTCCCTGCTACATAGTTTCAGTTCCTCCATATCAAATTTAGTAGCGAGAATTTCCGTCAGGTTTTCCAGGACACTTTTTACATTCTGGAGCTTTGCCTCAAGTGTTGAAGAAATAATCTCAGTAAGCACTTTTTTTGCATTTATGAGAATCTGATAGGCTATAGTGTAATTTCGCCAGGATGCTTGCATTTCTGCCTGGGAGATTGATTCGGTAATTGTAGTGTGCGGAACTCTGTATTCCTCAGCTATCTTGATAAGCGCATTTATTTCCAAGATTATTGACTGGATGTAATCATAGAGTTCCTTCCATGCATCAGGCTCTATGTTTCTGCAGAGTTCAATGGCTTTTGCTACATCAATTTTTGTGATTGCGTCAGTTAGTTCCTGATATACCTTCAAAGTTTTTTTCATCGGGCAGCCAATGCTTATTCCCATATCTCCAATTTTCTTCACTGCGAGAATTCTATCAGCTGCAAGGGTTCCGAGAATATCCAGCAACATTTTTTTTGCACTTTCAATGTCCATATGCGCCTGTGAAAAATTACCATAGGAAATCGAGTATTTTGCTCTCTCAATGTACAGATAAACCTCATTTGGAATTGTTAGTCCGTTTGAGAGAAACTCATGGATAATTTTCTCAATTTCAGAGATTTTTTGAAGGAGTGTGTTCTGGAGCAATGTAATTCCATCCAGATGTGCAGTGTTGAGCGTGAAAAATGCCTCAGGATATTTATGCTCTGCTACAAGTTTTTCTGCCTTTGTTATTTCTTCATCAAGTTTTCTTGTCTCTATTCCCATTGCAGTGCATTCCTTTACCACATTCATAACATAGCTAAATCTCTGCTGGATAAATACCTTTATAATATCTTCTGCTGCTAGCCTCGCTTCATTTGCTTTCTGGACTGCGGAAATAAAGTCTGATGAATTGAAATAGTAGATGCTTTCGTTCAGAATATTTCTTGCAATTTCCATGTCCAATCCTTTTTCAGAAAATTCCTCAATCAATTTTCTGGTGTATTCTATAGTTGCCCTGATTTTCTCACTGGTAACAGTAGCGAATTCAAAATTGGTTTTGTACGCAAGTTTTGTTGCCTCAATATATTTTCCCTGCTTCTGGAGTTCAAGTGCCTGCTCGAGTTTCTTGTAATATGTAACAAATTCTTCTGGAAATAGATTGCTGTAACTTTCAAGGCTTGTAGAAAGCATATTAATCGCATTTTTTGAGGCAATTTCCTTTTCTTTTTGGAGCACCTCCCTTGCATTATCAAGGTTCCATTTTGCTGCATAAAAGTTCATTGCTGAGGTTTCTGCCCTGAAATTTTCAATAAAACGCTGTGCCTGGGAGGTATCAATTCCTGCACTGTTGCAGAGCTCAATTTCTTCCAGGATTTCGTTGTATGCCCTGTTGAAAATTTCCATGTTCTGTTCTGACATAAGAGATTTTGCCTTTACAATATTAAATCTAGCTTCGGAATATCTGTGTTCTTCTATAAGTGCAGACGCTTCTTTGAGAAGTTGTGCGGGGCGATTATCCTTCACTCCTAGTTTTTCAAGATGTTCCCATGCCTTCATGCTCTCATTTATTTCGGAAACTAATCTATCTCTTACCAGTCCCCTCAGATAAATCTGCCATTCTAAGATTCTCTGACTTATTTCCCAGAACCTTCGTGCATCCATCTGTTTTTCAAAATAATCAATTTCCTCTGCGAGGTTCTGAACTGGAAGCCCAAGTTCATACAGAATTTGATTTGCCTCCCGTAAGTCCTCAATATGGTCCAGATATCTGTCTATCAGTTTCTGATAAATTTCTTCAAATTCGTATGTAGAGAATACTGCTCCACGCAGATTACCTGTTTCTAGAAACTGTGTGGTTTTCTGGATGATGTTTGAGTAATGCTGGATATCCAGCCCCTCTTTTTCAATTACCACAGTATTTGCTTTGGCCAGTTCTAGTTTTCTGGAAACCTCATCTCGCACTCTTTCTGAAATAAGAGCATCCACTGTGTGCAGAATATTCTGTGCTTCCTTTATCAAACCCTGATTGCATTTCTCAGCAGCATCTCTGAGGAGTGTCTTTTCATGTTCTAGATTGATCCCAAGTTTTTCAAATTCCTGGGCTTTTTTGTTGAGATTTTCCAGAATTTCTGAGATGTATTTGGCAGAGAGGTTCTCCACTTCTGTGCGAATTGAATAATAAACTCCATATGCCCTAGCAATCTCTTTCTGGTTCAGCAAACGCTTGAGTTCTTCCAGTTTTGTATCTATATCATGGGGGGCGAGATTCTGTGATCTCAGCATTTCAATTTTCGGGTTTAATTCCTCAAGTTTAGCCAGGATCACATGTTCAAGCACCGTAGCTAGGGATGCCTTTGCCTCAAGAGCAAGTGTATATCCCTCTTCCAGTTTTCCTTTTTCTACAAGCTCTGAGGCATCTTCAATCATCATTAACTGGTGCTCACAGTTTATTCCTCTTTCTCTGAATAGCGTAAGCTGGCGTTTCGTAGTTGCAATCTCAGAATTTATGTTTTCTCTCAGGGAATTTATAACTCTTTCTCTGATTTTATTTGCCTGCTCCAGCCCTACAATCATGTCATTATTGAAAACTTCATCTATTTCCGAGAAGTTAATTTCAACCTGCTTGATACCCACTTTCTCTCCAAATGCAATGAGTTTTTGGAGTTCTGCCCTTGTGTTTTCGTACGCTGTTTTACATGCCCTGTTAAGAAAATCTCTTGCGTCCTTTATCTGCAGATGTGCATCAAAAACCTTTTTTTCTGCAAGAAGGGATTGCAGAGTTCCAAATATTGTTCTGTATTCAGGAGGCACAACTCTGTACTTTACGCAGAGTTCTACGATTTCCTCCAGTTCCTTCATCTCTTCCTTTACCCTTCCTCCTATGAACTCACTGAGCTTTGTCTGGATTTTTTGCATGAGCTCATGGCACTTCAGATAATCTTTTTTGAGAAGCACTATTTTTGCATTTTCGAGATAAACTTTCATTGAGATAGTGGATGAGTCCAGTTTTGAGAACTCACTTACCACCCTGTTTGTGTACTCCAGTTCAGATGAGAATTTTTCATACAACTCTCTGTCTATTTCAGCAATTAGCCTGGTGGCAACAAACCATGCCTCATAAAACCGCCCATTTTCAATTCTTTCATGTGCTAGCCTATACCTGGTCTCGTATTTGTCTGTTTTAAATCCGAGTTTCAGGTTGATTTCATAGAGTGCATCCATTTTTCTTGCGCTTTCCATTGCTACTTCAACTATCTTTTTCTCACCCGCTTCAAGCAGTGCGTTAATCCTTCCAATGGTTTCAGCACATTCCCTTGAGAAAGGGGCACTTCCCACAATTTCTTCCAGTTTTGCCAGTAATACTGGATCAATCTCTACCTTTATCCCCATTTTTTCTCCATTCTCTGCAAGTTTTTTTACCCTCTCTATTTTTGCAGATACAACTTCTCTGAGTGTGTCTTCACACGCACTTATAAAGTTCTCAAGTTTTTCCCTGCCAAGCGGGTCAGCGGGAGATATCTCGGGTATTGCAAATTTTATTCCCGCCTTTTTAAATTCTTCTACAATTTCTGATGTATTTTTTATGCGTTCGCCAAGGATGTGTGCAGAATATTCCCTCATCCCCTGTTTCAAATCTTTCAAATTGTTCCATGCAGAAAAGAAATCCCTGTTTTTTAGGTGGGTTTCAATCGCATCTGCAATCTGGCTCAGCGCAGGATTGTTCAGTATCCTGAGTTCTCTCTGTATGGAAGGCATGTGGGCATTCACAGTGTTCTCAATCACCTTCTGCACACCCGTTGCAAGTTCGTTTAAACCATGCTGTGCATCCTCAAATTTGTAATTTGCAAGCAGGCTTCTGGTTTTTAACAGCAATTGCCTTGGCTCAGAAACATCCACATCATTTTGATGAAGGTCATTGAGAAGGTTTTCGTAGGCAAGGAGGGTATTTTCAACAGGCTCAATCTGGTTTTTTATCGCATTATCTACTTCCTCTTTTAACGCAAATGCAAGATTCAGTGCATCCACTACATTTGTTCCAAGCAATTCTTCAATTTTCTTTATTTTCCCAGCAATATTCAAATCGGGTGCAACCCTAACTTTTGCAATTTCTTTTAGAGATTTAGTCAGATTTTTTATTATTTCTGCTGTGGATTTTTCAGCGTTTTCAAGTGTAATTCTTGCTGTGAGCATTGCTTTTCCATATTCACCTGCATTTTTGTAATTGTAAATTTCCGCACACTTTACTTCTATTTCTTCTATTCCAATTCCATGTGAGGAAAGGAACTGAGTGATTGTCTGGATTCTGCTCATTATTCTGCCAAGATCCCTTTCAAATACGGAGAGCACTTCTTTTTTCAGATTGGATATTATTCCCAGGTAACCCTCAATGTTTTGATTTTTAAGTTCTTTTTCAGCATTCTCCAGATGGGGTAGATATCCGCTCAGGGTTTTTATTTCTGTGAGAAGGATTTTCAGATCACTTATCTGTGCCTTCAATCTGCCAACATCTATTTTTGAGAGATTGCTCCACCCCGAAGCAAGGATACCGAATGCATTGTAGTAGTTGTGATTTGTAAATTCTGCCCTGCTCTTCTCAACAATTTCCTTCAATTCAGGCATCACAGTTTCCATTTGCTCAATTTTTCTTATTTCTTCGTTGAATTTATTTTCCAGTTTCTCATCACATCTTTTCCTTATTGTGCCCAAAATTTCTATGCATTCGTCAATTTTCCCGTGTACGAGTGCCTCCTCCGCCCTTGCCATGTATTTTTTTTCTTCTTCAATATTAATCCTGTGGGTGGAAAGATATTCAATAATTCCCTTTGTACTTTTAACATCCTCCAGCGTACTTTTCAGTTTCGCAACAATGCTCTCTACACGAGGTTTTGCCTCCAGCCACATTTTTTTCGCATCACCCAATCGCCCTTCTTCCAGCATCCTCAGAATCTGTGTACAATCCTCACATGGAATGCAATGAGAATCGAGAAACTTTGCAATTTTATCAATCTCCGCCATCAATTCCTGGATTCCTCTTTCTTTGAGTGCTCTCAATCTTTCCATAAGGGCAGAAATCTGTGCTGCGGTATCGCTGTAATTTTCCTCATCAATAGCAACTTCAATTTTTTCTAATTCATCCCAGAGTTCCTCTGGGATTTCTATTCCGGTATTTTCGTATAATTCCATCTCCCGTTTGCACTCTTCCAGCAATTGGGTAAATTTTTCGTCCTTCCTTTTTCTGGATTTTCTTTGTCTGTTTTTCTTTTCCTTTTCTTTCATTCCTGCCCCTTACCCCAAATATCTAACAGGTAATTAAAAGTAATTCCCCGGCTATATGCTCATGCGGTGGAGTAATGGAATGTTTGTTTTTCGGGTTTTCCGTACATATCTGAGATACAGGAAGAAAATTATCGGAAAAATTACCAAAATTTGCAAGCCTGAACTTTCTGGGACAACCCAATCCTCTTTCCTATCTGTATCTACAGGAACATTTGAGATTTCCGTACGATTGATGCTATCTGGATACGATTGCGCAGTGTTGAGATTAACAGGGCCATCAAACCACTCCTTGTTTTTGAGTGCTATATTTCCGTCAGAAGGTGGCGGATTCCCATTTATATCTGTCCAGTTCACGAAATCAATGATACCGTTTGGCTCTCTACCTTGAAACCCATATGTGGAGTCATTGAGAAAGAGATAGTCGCCAGCAGAGGCGGGATCATTGAAGAAGTTTTTTCCCACTGATATTTTTTCAGTGGCACCGGGTGCAAGAGTTAATACATCTATTTTATATGCGCTTCTGCTGCTGTTGAGCATAAGCTCTTTGTAGGTAATATCCATAGTGTCGTTGTTATAGAGGACAACAGTATGATTCTCATTATTAGGAAATATTACCCTGGTTATGAGGAGTTTGGGCTTGTGATACTGGATGTTCACAGAATAAATTGTAGGCGAATTTGAAGGGGTGCGTTCGGAGAGCACATATGTAGTTGGTTCTGGGTCGCTGAATGCACGCACATGCACATCATCAATATACCAGTCACCCCCAGAAGTAGTCCATGTGCGAAATGCGACAGTGCCATTTGAAAGTTGTGTTCCCATATCCAGCCAGCCACTGCTTGGTAGCAGCTGTGTATCATTTAACAAAAATTTCATATTTGTGCCATTGATTAAAAGGGTAACCTTGTACCAGGTGTATGGAGATGGCGGGCTAGAAATGGTGGAGCTAATCGGAGTCCAGCCGTTATTAATTATTTTTGCGATTGCCCAGTCACTTTGCTCCCAGTTAATTTCATATGCATTTATGGGTGTGCTTGCAGTTGCTCGGAGGCACTGAGAAATATCAACTGCAGATGAGTTCAGATACCACCATGCATCAAAAGAGATGTTTGTGAGGTTCAGGTTTTTTGCAATGATATATCTATCTGACTCACCCGAGTATGCACCAGCCTTCATTGCATAGATTCCATTGTGTGCAATTGTGCCAATGCTCCAGATGCTATCAATCACAGCCTGCCAGTTATTAAGATTTCCACTCTCAAAATCATCAAAGAAAAGGAATGTGGCAGTGCCATTGCTCTTAGATTGTGCACTCAGGTTTCCATAATACAGGAATATTGATGTTCTTCCCCCACCTGCTATTGAGGGTACCTTCACCCAGATTTTTGTGTTTGCGGTGTTGATCCCACTCTCAATCCAGTATGGAATTTCTATTCCGTTTCCGTCTGTAAACCTTATGTCGCCACAATCACTCCGCATCTTTCCTGCCATAATCAAACTTGCAGTGTCAAGTGTGAGATTTACTGTGTAATTTGTGAGTGTGTTTGAATTGGCTGTATTATTTATTACAATGCGGCGCATGTATGGCCAGCCTGGCATAAGAGGGAAAGATGTATTTAGCGTTAAATTGTATTTCAGAAAACGCCCAAATGCAGAGGGGGGTAGGGAAATGGTAAAATTCTGCACACTAGTTCCTCCAGAAAGTGTGGTAAGATAACTCCAACCTGGTTCCGTGTCATTCCATACCTTGTAGTAAACATCTATACTTGTCCCGCTCCAGTGCGTATCATAGGTTATACTGATGTTTTTCCAGAATGCAATTCTTCCCGCATCAATTACTGGAGAAATATAGGAGCCTGTGGAGGCATAGAGAAAGAAAGATGTGTATGGGGTTTGGGGATTTGGTGGTGTGCCAGATGTGGGTTTGCTCAGTTGACCGTCTGTCCCATTCCCTCCATTATTGTTCAGTGGGGGGCTTGCGCCCACAGAGCCTTGTCCACCAATACCACCAGAAACATTGAATACCGCATTTAGGCTTTCAGAGTATGCATTATCCGCATAAATCCAGATTGCACCACCTCCACCGCCACCACCGCCACCTGCCTCATCATCAGCGGCAGTGCCTGATGTGTCATCACCTGCATTTCCTCCATTTCCTCCGCTCACATTCAATTCTGCGTTTGCTCCGATGGTGACATTGCAGCCCTGAATAAGAATACAGCCACCAGAACCACCGCCACCACCTGCACCCGGGTGATCTCCATTAGTACCAGACTTTCCATTTGTGCCATTTGCAATTATTTTTCCATCTATATAAATATTCCAGGCACTTAACTGCACAGCGCCTCCACCATAGCCACCAGCACCTCCTGCAGCAGAACCAGCCCCGCTGCCACCACTTCCGCCACCGCCACCAGAACCAGGCTTTAGGGTAGGTGCAGAGGCATATGCTACACCATATCTCCCATAATATCCATCTGTGCCATCAGTTCCAAGATTACCACCCTTTGCACCCAAACCGCCATTTCCGCCATTTCCTCCAAAGCCTCCTCCGCCTCCTCCAAAACCACCATAATTAGGTGAAATAACAACACCGCCACCGCCACCACCGCCATCATTCAGATATGCGGGTGGTGATGTTGGTCCGCTTCCATCATTTCCATCCTGGCCTGAATATCCATCACCACCAGCACCACCGCCATTACCTCCCTGTCCACCCTTCCCAGCAAGGTAAATTTTTCCTCCTTGCTCTATCTCAATCACCTCTGCGTAAATCCTTATCACTGTCATATATCCGCTCGCTGTAATGTTGCCAGTGCCTGTGATTTTCAGATGACGGAAATAATATGTGCCATTCCAGTTCACAGTACCGCTTACCGTGAGGTTTCCATTTGAGTCCGTATCTGAGATTCCATCTCCAGTTCCATCTGCTGGTGTGTAGGAAACAGTTGCATTTTCAAGTCTCAGCGCACCCTTTGTGGTTGAGGTGTAGCGGTCATTTACAAGCACCACCTTGTTATAACTCCCTTTGAAATCTCCCA
>JBMFNP010000047.1:0-13615 GCA_049970095.1 Thermoplasmata archaeon
CTGCTTCCAATGTGGGTTTTTAGTTATAACGCAATATACTCTTTCGCCATTTTATTGTTTGGCTGCATGTCTTTCCTGATTCAGTTACACACTAACAACAAAAAGTATCTGAAGGGAAGTATCCTACTGATTGCTCTGGGTTTGTTTTTTTGTGTACTGCCATATCTTCTTTTAGGTTTGTGAATCCCGATTATGTCCCTTTCTTGAGGAGGAATTCAATCTCTATTCGTCATTCTCAGGTATCAGTTTGCCGCAAATATGATAATAGCAAATCTTTATGACCCACAGCCAGGGATTTCAGATTTCCAACTCTCCAAAACACTTTCACTCACCCCTCCTGTAAAGGTTTATATGTGAGAATGTAATTGTTTAATCGGTGACAAAATGGCTGAGGACGATATTGAGAAGATTCCGGGTGTGGGCGAAGCAACTGCAGAAAAACTTAGAGATGCAGGCTTTACAGATATAATGGCAATTGCAGTTTCTTCTCCCCAAACGCTTGCAGAGATGTGCGAACTGGGACAGGCACAGGCACAGAAAATCATCGTTGCTGCAAGAAAGATTGCAGAAATCGGAAACTTTGAGACTGGAGATGTGATTCTGGAAAAAAGAAAGAAAGTGGGGCATCTGACAACTGGTTCTAAACAGCTTGATGCGATTATGGGTGGCGGTTTTGAAACCCAGGCGATAACAGAACTGTTTGGAGAATTTGGCTCAGGCAAGACACAGCTTGCACATCAATGTGCTGTAAATGTCCAGTTGCCAGAGGACGCTGGTGGGCTGGGTGGCGAGGCTATTATAATCGACACGGAAAACACTTTTCGGCCTGAAAGAATAATTCAGATGGCTTCCGCTCTTGAGATGGACCCAAAGGAGGTGCTGAAGAAAATCTATGTGGCGAGGGCATATAACTCCAACCACCAGATGCTGTTGATGGAGAAAGTAAGCGAAATTGCCAAGGAGCACAATGTGCGCTTACTCATTGTAGATTCACTCACTGCACATTTTCGTGCCGAGTATATTGGGAGGGGTGCCCTTGCTGAAAGACAACAGCAGCTGAACAAACATATGCACGAGCTTTTGCGATTTGGAGATATTCACAATGCAGTGATTCTTGTGACAAACCAGGTTTCTGCGAGACCCGATGTATTTTTTGGAGATCCAACAAAGCCAATTGGCGGGAATATTGTTGCCCATACATCTACCTTCAGAATATATCTGCGAAAAAGCAAGGGAAATAAAAGGATTGCAAGATTGATAGATTCACCAAATTTGCCAGAGGCTGAAGCGGTGTTTGCAGTAAATGAGGAAGGGGTGAGAGACGAGTAATCGCGGAAGTGTAATGAATGGTGTTGTGCGCGAAAGTCAGAAAGAAAGAGGCAGAGCGATATATCAAAGCATTCGAGAGAGAGGGAATTCTTGATGGAAATTACAGAATTGAAAGAGATGCGGAATTCGTGTATCTTCCTTTGAGATTGAAGCCAGAGGTGGCTAATAACATTGATCTAGAGATTGTTGAGAGGGAGGGCGTGCTTCTTCCCTTTAAACCTAAAAGTTATGTGGACTTGCTTTCTAATTCAATGCCACCTAACATTGTCTCCCAACTTCCAAGGAGTTTTGATGTTCTCGGAGATATTGTGGTAATAAAACTCCCTGATGCACTCCGTGCCCATGCAATTCATATTGGGAATGCAATTCTTGAGGCAAATAGATCTATCTGCACGGTCCTTCTAGATGAGGGAGTGTGTGGAGAATATCGGGTGCGAAAACTCACGCATATTGCAGGTGTTAAAAAAACTACAACAATTCACAAAGAGTTCGGAATGAGCTTTGAGTTGGATCTCTCCAAGGTGTATTTTTCGCCCCGCCTGGCCAATGAGCGCCAGAGGGTTTGTGAGGAAATCCGTTCGCCATGTGTGGTTATAGATATGTTTGCGGGTGTTGGTCCTTTTTCGATTGCAATTGCGAAAAAGCATAGCAAAGCAAGAATTTATGCAGTTGATATAAATCCTGGTGCATATTTCTTCCTTGTTAGAAATATTGAGAGGAATCATGTGCATAATGTCTTTCCAGTTTGTGGAGATGCGTCTAAAGAGATACTACAGTTTCCAGATGCAGATTATATCATAATGAACCTGCCGCATTCATCAGAAAAATTCATTTTTTCTGCTCTTAAAAAACTCAAGTACGGCGGTAAAATTTTTCTCTATCTAATATGCGAGCATGAAAAATTAGAAACAAAAATTAACGAGTTAAAGGCAAGGATTTCTAATGGTGGTAGGGTGTGCAGAAACCTAATATACCGTGAGGTGCACACCTATTCTCCTCTTTCCTCTCTCTATGCCTTTGTGCTTGAGTGCTGAGCAAAATTAGTCAGTAACTATCTCAAATACTCCGTTATCAAATATGAGGGGGTAATATCCTCTATCATGGTTTGTCTTTCTCATTTTCACTACTCCGAGGAAGAGGTTAACCGAGTTTCCTGATTTCTCAGTCGCCAGGTGAATTATCCCATCTGAGAGAAAATCTTCAATACCATAGAGACCAAATACTTGCTTGTCTGTGGGCATCTCAGAAATCAGCAATGCGGTAAGTCCCAGGTCCCTTATCTTTTCAAAGAAGGCAAAGAGGTCGCTTCTGGGATTCTTGAAGTCCGTGAGAGAGTAGAGAGCAGCAAGAGAGTCTAGCGCCATTATTTCGCAACCAAACATATTCTTGTATGCTTTCAGGGCATTTATCAGTGAGCCAAGCCAGTCAATCTCCTTCTGATCCTGCCCCTGCTGCATCCCTATATCCTTTCGCACCTTTGCCAGGTCCACCACAATCAAGTTCTCTGAAACATACTCTGTAAACCCGAGTTTTTGCATATGTTCCAGCAAGCTTTCCCTGCTCTGTTCCAGCGTGATATACATCCCCTTCATTCCTTTTTTTGCAGAGTGGTATAGCACACTGTAGGTGAATGAAGATTTCATTGTCCCTGCGTGTCCGCACACAAGCACAATGTACTTCTTCGGTATTCCACCCTCCATTCTTTCGTCCAGTCCCTTTATGTAGGTTGGTATTCTTTCATCCATGTTCATGTTTCTTCCTCCGTCTTCAAATCACACTGTAATGACAACACCCCAATAATGTTCCTAAATATGAAGGTTCCTGTTGATATCTGATTTTGTGCGTCTCCCTATAGATATTGTTGCGAAACCTGTAATTGCGACACCAGTTATCAGAGAACCAACCCAGAGGCTCAGTTCATTGACGGGTGCCCCCAGGATTGTGTAAACCACATATATGGCATTTGAATCATGGACAATTACATCGTCAGAGAGCCCATTTCCATTTGCATCACATTGAGTGGCAGGCAACCCTGATATTGTTCCAATAAAGAGGGTGCCCAGAATCTGAGGGGTATCATCATGGGATTGCGTCACTCTATAGTACCACAT
Organism: Thermoplasmata archaeon; assembly: GCA_049970095.1. GTDB lineage: Archaea > Thermoplasmatota > Thermoplasmata > Lutacidiplasmatales > SKW197 > SKW197. Next base: position 3,441 of record JBMFNP010000047.1, read on the forward strand.
TGTTTCTCCGTTTGTCCCGTTCACTGCAAATCCATAGGTGTTAGTGTCCGTTGCCGTGACATCCACTTTTGCGTACAATGCAAAATCAGGTTTTCCATCTCCACTAATATCTCCAGTTTGGAGTGTGTTTAGAGTGATTGTAGTATTATTGTAGGGGAGCGAGGGCACAATCACATATGTGCGATATATTTCTAAGCCAGTTCTGCCAGAAATTGCTCTGATTTCGGCATACACACTTCCACCAGAAATTCCTGTTTCTTTCACAGTCACAAAGTCAGGGAAGGAATCTCCGTTGAGGTCCGAGAATACCGGTACAGCTGGCACAAGAAGCGTCCAGAAACTATCATTGTAACTCGCCTCAATACTCCATAGCTGGCTCCCATTTGCACCACTGTACATTGTGATCTCATTTGTTCCTGTTGACAGGGGATTTGGGACAAGGAGAACATCCAGTTTTCCATCAGCATTCACATCACCAGGATAGATGAATGCAAGGGTGAGGGTTTGATTAATTTCATTTTGCCAGACAGTAGTATTTTCTTTTACATCAAGAAGTGTAAGATTTGCGGTCTGCTTCGGTGTGAGGTTCATGAAAGCGCTGAAGTCAAGAGGAGTGTATATCAGATCTTTTGCACCATCTCCTGTGTAATCCACAAAACTCTGGTTAGTGAGCAACTCAGAGAATAGCCCCATGTCAAATCCCGAATATATGGAATTCACAGGGAATCCTGCAAATACGCCAGATACATCATGGGATTGTCTAGAAACAATTGTCCCGTTGTTGCCGTACAGTGTTTCTGTCACATTGTCAGCGATGAATACTGACACGCCAGCAAGCCCTATCTTCACCTTCGAGAGTGCTATGTCATTTGTTCCATCTCCTGTAAAGTCATAAACTCTGAAATCAAGTATAAATCCAGAGGTAAGGTCAGTTCTTTCCCACACCGTGTTCTGGTCCTGGCAGTCAACCACAGAGATTTCTGAGTTGTTAAATGTAAGTGGGAAAAAAGTCATGTTTAACCCAGAGGAGGCTATAAATATATCTGGCTTGTTATTCCCAGATACATCTTCGCTCACTGTAACAATGTACGGATTCGTGGGGTCCATCGGGAAATTTAATGGTCCCCTATCAATTGGATTACCCCAGATTGGGGTGCCAGTGGTAGGATTTATAACATAGATCCTCAGATAATTCTCAAAGTATGTTGTACCCCATAGGGATTTGGGTATTGAGTGATTCATTACCAGGAGGAGTTCGCCGATGCCGTCCTGTGATGGAATTCCTACATCAATGGTTTTTCTGATTGAGAAGTAAAAGTTTGCATTTCTAGCTGCAAGTTGTTTGCTTTGCAGAATTGTACCAGTTTTGCCTGATATAATCAGGAGATTCAGATGTGAAGTTCCCACAGTGTCATTGGTAACACAAATATCCTTTATACTATCATTGTTTACATCGTCAATCAGGAGAATTTTATCTCTATCTCCCGTGAAATTTTTTACTGTTACCCAGCCCCAGATTTGGAGAGAACTGTTAAACGAGATTTTACCAGATCCAGATAATGCACCAAGAAATACTGTGCTATTCGTCTGGTCATAGCGTGCAATCACTACTTCTCCCACTCCATCTCCATTACTATCTCCAATCATACCGCCCCATATGTTCGGGTAGCTGGAGTTCTCATAATACCACAAGCCCTCCACATTCCCGACAAATCCAGATGCATCTCTCTGTGCAGTTGCAGATGCCACCTGAGTGCAAATCAACAGCAACGCAATTCCAAAACAAACCACACATAGCACCTTCATATTAATCATCTTAATTAGTAATTGTAAAGAATATATAAAGTTTTTTGTAATAGTAGCGGGGGGCGTATGGCGATGCATAAAGAAATGCATAGATGAAATCTTTATTCAGTTTGCTTGCAATATATTTTATTATAAATAAAAATATAGTGACAAAAGTCTTATATATGTCTGACGCATTTGTTATATTTGCAGACAAACGGCAGACAAGAGGTGGGAACATGACCCAAATCCGTATAAATGGAAGAATCCTGAATTCGGTTCCAAAACCTGTAAAGGAATGGATGAAAACACACACAATTGAAGATGCAAAACTGCTGGTAAGAGAGTTGAGTGATCTGGGGGAGGATGTCTCTGCACTTCTGCCACTTATAAGCCAGCTTGAAGAAATGGAGCACGAGGCAAAGGAGTTTCTTTTCCTCAGTGAAGAAGATATTGTGGAATTCAGTGAACCGGAGAGCATCAAAGCAAATGCATGACGCATCTCACAAACTCTTTCTTTATTTTTTAACTTTTTCCACACACCTTAACCTAAATATAGTGGGAAGATTTTTCCTAATCTATGAAGAAAATTTATGCATTGCTCATGCTCCTGTGCTTTGTGCTGGGATTTATGGTCGCACAGTATGTTGCCTCAATAACCAAGCCTTCCGAAACGCAATTGCCAGAGAATTACACAGCGATTGTGATGAATGATAGACAGTACTATCAGGCGGCATTTAATTTGCTCCAGAACGCAAACAAAAGCATCCATATGACAATGTATGTCATATTTTGGTATGAAGATAACAATGAGGTTAAGAATTTGGTTAATATTCTGGTTGCAAAGGCAAGGGCAGGACTGGATGTGAAGGTGCTGCTTGATACAGACCCTTCAAACCAGATGATTACCAGCAATAACACACTTACTGCAGACTATCTTAGAAACAATGGCGTTCAGGTGAGATTTGATGCTCCAAGTGTAACTACACACACAAAGCTGATCATAATTGATTCAAAGGTTGTGATTGTCGGCTCCACAAACTGGAGTTATTCTGCAATAAACAAGAACCACGAGGCGAACCTCTCAATCACTGACGAGCAACTTGCACAGAAATATGAGGAGTATTTTGATGCGCTCTGGAATTCATAGCGGATTTACCCAGATTGTTAGCTCCATATCATAGATCTTCCATTTCTCTGACTTTCCCTTTTCCAACCCTTTTTCCAGTTTTTCAGAAAGTGTCTCACGCATTATATACTCCCTGAACTTCTCAATTGCCGCTTCAATTTCCTGATCGCCAGAAAATCCTGTTTCTATCTTCTGAGTGTATTCAAGATTGAGGTTTTTCCGCATGCTCTGGATGCGCCGCACAACCTCTCTTGCAAGCCCCTCATATCTCAGCTGTTCATCAATTCTCATGTTAAGCACAAGTTTTATTCCTTCTGTCTCCGCAAAAACATAATCTTCGCCAGAAGGGAGGGGTTTATTGAGATGCACACATTTCACATTCAGCTCATCTGCGAGATACTGTAAATATTGTGCCAGTTCATTTGCAAGTTTTTCTTCACATTCCACATACATTTCACAGAGCGGCTGTCTCAGCTTCACACCTCTGCTCTGTCTCATGTTCCTGCCCAGCTCTGCAAGTTCAATAATCCTCTTCATTGCTTTTTCCACTTCTATCCGTATTGCATTCTCATCCACCAGCGGAAATTCTGTGAGATGCACGCTTTCAGGAGCATCTGGTCTCACACTCCTCACTAAATTCTGATAGATTTCCTCAGAAGCAAAGGGTGCAAGGGGTGCCAGCAATTTTGCTAGGGTCACAAGTGTGGTGTATAGCGTTTCATAGCCTTCTATTTTTGATGGTGTATCCTCCCAGAACCTTCGCCTTGACCTTCTCAGATACCAGTTGCTGATGTCATAAACCAGAGATTCTATTGCCCTTGCTGAGATGTGAAGATTGTATGTCTCAAATCCATCTCTCACAATTTTGATTGTGGAATTCAACCTTGAAATAAGCCAGATATCTAACAGGTCATGGGGGTGTATGCCATGGGGCACAAATCCATCCACATTTGCATTTGAGACAAAGAAGGAATAGACATTCATCAGGGTGTTGAACATTTTGCTGGAAGTTGCATTCACCATTGCCTCTGAGAATCTGCTTGTATTCCAGAGAGGTGTGAGATAAAAATAGAATCTTATTACATCCGCACCCAATTTGTCAAATGCAGAAATGGGTTCCACAGCGTTTCCTTTACTTTTGGACATTTTCTGTCCCTTGTCATCCAGAATCAGCCCGAGGCAGACCACATTCTTATATGCAGGCATGTCAAATAGCAGGGTGCTGATTGCATGCAGAGTATAAAACCAGCCCCTTGTCTGGTCAAGTGCCTCACTTATGAATTCCACTGGCCTGCGCTCCTCAAAAAGTTCTTTGTTCTCAAATGGGTAATGCAGCTGGGCAAAGGGTGCGCACCCTGAGTCATACCATCCATCAATCACATATTCCTCTCGCTTCATTATTTCACCACAGCGTTCGCATTTAATCTTCACCGTATCCACGAAAGGGCGATGGAGCTCAAAGTCAGGAGACAGAGGCTCAACTGAAAGTCTCATAAGTTCTTCTTTGGAACCTATACAGATTTCATTTCCACATTTACATTGCCAGATGGGAAGAGGTGTGCCCCAAAAACGGTTTCTGCTCAATGCCCAGTCCTTTATCTCTTCAAGGAAATTTCCAAATCTTCCGTGCTTCAGATGCTCTGGTATCCAGTTAATCATTTCATTGTTGGCAATTAATCGCTCTTTCACTCTTGAGGTTCTTATAAACCAGGTGTTGAGGGCATAATAAAGCAATGGAGAGTCACATCGCCAGCAGAAAGGATATATATGTTCAATGGTGCCTGCCTTATAAAGTATTCCACGTTCCTTCAATTCCTGAATTATGTGCTTATCTGCATCTTTGACAAACATTCCAGCGTAATTTTCCACGCCTTCCATAAATTTACCATTTTCATCCACAAGGTTCAACAGCGGCACATTTTCTTTTTTACAGAGTTCATAGTCGTCAAGCCCATATGCGGGTGCAATGTGGACGATGCTTGTGCCCTCCTCTGTGCCCACGAAATCTCCTGCAGCCACATAGTGCACATTTCCGAGTTTTTTTCCATAAGGGAATAGGGGCTCGTACCTTTTTCCAACTAAATCTCTGCCCTTGAGTTTCTTTATCACTTCATGCTCTCCAAGCACAGAGGATGCAAGTTTTTCACCTATGTAGTATCTTTCACCATCCTTTTCCGCAAGCACATAATCCACATCTGGATGCACGGCAAGAAGGAGATTTGAGAGCAATGTCCAGGGTGTTGTGGTCCACACCAAAAAGTATGCATCCTCATTTGCCACCTTGAATTTTACATAAATAGATGGGTCTCTGGCTGTGTCATACCCTTGCGCAACTTCATGACTGGAAAGTGGTGTGCCGCATCGCGGACAGTAGGGAACTATATAATAGGATTTCTCAAGCAGATTTTTTTTCCAGAGTTCTTTCAAGGACCACCACACACTTTCTATGTAATTATCATCCATTGTGATATATGGATTTTCATAGTCAAGCCAGTATGCCATGCGTTTGCTCATAAGCTCCCAGAGAGATTTGTATTTGAAAACTGACTGTTTGCATAGCTTATTGAACTTATCTATACCCACTTCAAGAATTTTTTTCTTACCAGAAATTTTAAGTTCCTTTTCCACCTCTATTTCAACAGGAAGCCCATGACAGTCCCAGCCAGCTTTGTATGGAAATATTTCATAGCCATTCATCACCTTGTATCTCAGAAACGCGTCCTTTGATGTTCTTGTAAGCACATGCCCAATATGTGGCTGGCCATTTGCTGTGGGTGGGCCCTCACAGAATACAAAAATTTTTCCAGATTTCATTTTTTCTCTTACCTTTTTTTCAATGCCCTCGCTTTCCCAGAACGCAAGAATTTCTTTTTCCAGTTCTGGGTGTTTCTTCGTTTTTACCTCTCTGAACACTTTACCGCACATAATTCCACACCTACAGGATAACGCAAATGGAATATAATATTTATGAACCCCTATTTCTTTGCATCAAAGAAAATGCGAAGCATAAACGAGGCTTAATTTTACTTTTCAATGCCACACCCCAGATTTTGTTGAAGACCTATATCTGGTTATCACGCCTCACCCCTTTATCACAAATTTTATATCATATCCTGATATAGTGTTTATGTGAATGTTCCAACAGCATTTGCATTAATTGGTGCAATTATTGTTGTGGGTTTCCTTGGAGCCATGCTATTCCAGAAAATAAGGGTTCCTGATGTATTGATCCTCATCTTTTTAGGTATGCTTATCGGACCTTTTGCGGGATTTTTTGGCTTCCGTCTCTTTTCAATAGATGTTCTGATGCCATACACCTCCTACTTTGCATCTGCTGCACTGCTCATCATATTGTTTGAAGGTGGGCTTTATCTCAACTTTGACAAAGTACTCCAGACGATCGGTCCTGCTTCATTGTTCACAATTTCGCTCTTCTTTCTCAACATTTTAGTATGCGGAATCCTCTTTGTGCTCCTCTTCCACATGCCAGTGCTTCTTGCAGTACTTTTTGGTGCAATCTGCGGGGGCACAAGCGGTGCGATAGTGGTTCCACTGGTTTCCAGATTATCTGTGAAAGAGGAGAGCAAAGTTATTCTCACGCTTGAATCTGTGCTTACAGATGTGCTCTGCATTGTGTCTGTGATTGCAATTCTTCAGTACATAGAAATGGGAAATATGGATACAGGCACATCATTAACCACTGCAGCGAGACAGATTGCCTCTGCATTCTCTGTAGCGATCGTTATTGGACTGATTTTTGGAATTTTCTGGCTCTGGCTTCTCAAAAAACTTGCAGGAAAGCCCTATGCATTCATGATGACCCTGGCAGTGCTGTTTCTGCTCTTTGCATTCACTGAGTCTGCAGGTGGAAGCGGAGCGATGGCAGGTCTTGTTTTTGGCATGGTGCTCGGAAACAAAGAGGAAATTACCAGAATTTTCAAAATCAAAACGGAATTTGTGATGGATGGAAAAATCATAGAGTTTGAGAGCGAAGCGAGTTTCTTTGTGCGTACATTCTTCTTCGTCTATCTGGGAATGATTTTCTCATTTGCAAACATCACATACTGGGTACTGGGGGTAATCATTCTCCTCATTGCTGCATTTATGGGAGTGCGGTTTCTCACCACATATGTACTTGTGACATGGAAAAAGGATCTTTCATCTGACTGGGAGATTATGGCTACAATGTTTCCGAGAGGTCTTGCTGCTGCAGTTCTGGCTACAATGCCATTAACCAGGGGAGTCGCAGGTACCGAGTCCTTCCTTGGGCTAACATTCCTTGTTATTCTGTTCACGAATGTAATTTCAACTGTTGCTGCCTTCAAATTTGAAAGAAAAAAACTGAGAGAAAATAATACGAGAGAAACCACTGGTGGTCTGCAAACCCGAAATAAATAGAATTTTATATGTAGAGAATTTTATATGTAGAGCACAACGAACACTAGTGTGACAGTACTCAGCAGTTTTATTAGCACATGCAAGCTAGGTCCCGCAGTATCTTTGAACGGATCTCCAACAGTGTCACCCACGACTGCAGCTTTGTGGGCATCGCTCTTCTTACCCCCATACTTCCCCTCCTCAATAAATTTCTTTGCGTTATCCCATGCACCCCCTCCGTTGTTCATCAGGTTTGCAAGCATAATCCCTGCAATTGTACCCACCATGAGGAGTGCAGCAACAGATTCTGCCCCTGGTGAACCAGAAGCACCCATATATGCATACTTCACAAGCAAGCCCACAACTACTGGCACAGCAACAGCAAGAATGCCAGGTGCAATCATGTTTTTCAGTGCACCCTTCGTAGTGATGTCCACACATCTTGCATAGTCAGGTTTTGCCTTCCCTTCCATTATCCCTGGGATTTCCCTGAACTGTCTTCTCACCTCTTCAATAATGTATGATGCTGTCTTCCCTACAGCCCTGATTGCAAGTCCTGAGAATAGATATACCAGCATTGCACCCATGAGCGCTCCCACAAAAACCTCAACCTTTGCAATATCCACTACATGGAACACTGTGCCAGTATATTTTGTAACTTCGTCCAGGTATGCGGAGAAAAGAAGAAATGCAGCAAGCCCAGCACTTCCCACCGCATAACCTTTTGTGAGCGCTTTTGTAGTATTCCCAATTGCATCCAATCGTGCTGTGATTTTTTCAGCCTCAGGGGGTGCATCCCCACTCATTTCATTTATGCCTCCAGCATTATCTGTAATTGGTCCAAATGTGTCCATAGCGAGTATATATGCAGCAGTGGAGAGCATGCCCATTGTGGCAATTGCGGTTCCGTAAAGTCCTCCGTTTGGCAAGCCAGTTAGTTCTCCAAGCTTGTAGGACACAATGAGTGCAATTCCAAGCACAATTGCCGGTAGTGCTGTACACTCCAGCCCCACCGAGAAGCCAGTAATTATATTAGTCCCTGCACCAGTTTTTGATGCAGAAGCAATTTCCTGAACAGGCCTGTACTTCTTATCAGTGTAATAGAGTGTGATGTACACAATTGCTACACTGGTCATTATTCCCACAATACCAGCCACAAAAAAGTTAAGCCAGTGTTCACCGAGCATCATATAGGTTGCCAGTCCAAAAAATATTGCGGCAAATGTAGCAGTTGCATAGTAACCGCGGTTAAGTGCATTCAATGGGTCTTCCTTACCCCTCAATTTCACAAGCAAGATTCCAATTACAGTTGCGAAAATACCAAATGCTCTTGCAACAAGTGGAAACATAATTCCATTTACACCAAAGTATGGGAAGAGCGCAACTCCAAGAATCATTGCACCGATATTTTCTGCTGCTGTGGATTCAAAGAGGTCTGCGCCTCTACCTGCACAGTCGCCCACATTGTCCCCCACAAGGTCCGCAACCACCGCAGGGTTTCTCGGATCATCTTCTGGGATCCCTGCCTCCACCTTTCCAACAAGGTCAGCACCCACATCCGCTGCCTTTGTGTAAATTCCACCACCAAGTTGGGCAAAGAGAGCAACAAAGCTTGCACCGAAACCGAAACCCACAATCAAGAATGGAGTGACCCTTGGATCCGAGCCATAACCATACAAATAATAAAGTCCTGAGACACCTAAAAGGCTCATTGCCACTACCGCAAACCCAGTGACCGAACCGCCTCTAAGTGCAATCTGGAGGGCAAGATTCGCATCCTTTCTTGATGCCTGGGCAACCTTCACATTAGCCCTCACAGAAACATACATCCCTAGATAGCCCGCAATTCCTGAGCAGATGGCTCCGAACACAAAGGCACCTGCAATTTTGCCACCCAGTGCAAAGCCTTCAGATGAAAGTACTCCTACAACCACAAAAATTACCACTGCAAGCACACCTGAAAGCATGAAAATTGTTGTGTATTGTCTTTTGAGGAATGCGTCTGCCCCCTCCCTTATTGCATCTGCTACTTTTTTCATCTTTTCTGTACCTGATGGTTGTTTAAGCACAAAATATGCCATTCCAAATGCAAAAAACAATCCAAGTAATGATGCAACTGGGATTATCAGTATAAGCGGAGACTCTGTTTGCTTTCCTCCAATATATACCTTATCAGGATTCACTGGTATTTCCTTCTCCCCTATAAATGCCCTTATCTGATATTCACCTTTTTGAGCTGCATTCCATGTGAAATCCAGTGCGACAGATTCCCTATTATTTACAGTGATTGTTTTCGTTCCGTTAAAAACCGTATTGTTCCTCGCAATGTCACCGATCCAGAGCGTAAAATTTTCGTTTGTTATTGGTGTCATTCCGATATTTTTTACAGTCACATGGAGTGTTATGTGGTCCTCCTCCGTTACAGCCGGGACTCTCTGTCCCCCTTCAATCATAAATACCACATCAGCATTCGCCTGAAAATCAGTTAGTTGCGCTGCAGCATTTACTGGATACATACCAACAACCAAACAGAATAGAAAAACCAGTGTTGCAAGTACTGTTTTGTTCATCGATACCACCAATGCTCCCCAAATTTAAGGGTGGATAAATATTTTGTGTGTCGGGGAGCGTAGAAGAAGTGGAAAAGTGGCAGAACATCTTGTGCATAGATAATCAGAACGCACGAATTGTAGAAAATAAAAGTTCCACTCAGTGTCTGAACGCAATTCTCTCACAAGTCCACATCCCAACGATGGTGGTAATGCACCTCGTAAGGACTCCAACCCAGTAACCATCACAAAAATATCATCTGGGTAAACATAGGTCGTGTAAACTATGCACTTTCGCATATTATAGCCGACAATTCCAGGTACAGACACAGGAT
>JBMFNP010000048.1:0-3807 GCA_049970095.1 Thermoplasmata archaeon
ATAGTGGTAGTTGAAAATGAAGAAGGGCTCAGTGATATATTTCATTTTGATGAACAGCGCGTAATGCTGGATGGGAAGGAGCACTGGAGATACACAATCATAGATACAAATGGGAATGTAGTATGCGACAGAATTGAAGAGCAGAGGGATCAGAGTACTATTGAGCGTGTGCTTGTTGAAGAACTTGGAGGTAGGGAAGTATCTTATATTGTGACTGATCTGGACAGAAAATATGATGGTGCGATAGAGAAGCTTCGGCGGGAAAATGTGAAGAAACTCAAACATCAGGTGAGAATTCGACATCAGTTATGTGTATTTCACCAGATTATAAACATAAGGAAGGTTCTGGAGGAGATATACGGAAGGAAGGGAGGTAGGGGCTTGAATGAATTCGGGAAAGGGGTGTTGAAGGAGATAGCAGGAATCTTCAGGAGTGGGAATAGAGATGAAGCGTGGAGAAAATTGGAGAGCCTCTACCAAAGAGAGGACATTCCATGGCGGTTAAGGAAAGAACTGGAGAAGATGGCTGATAGGTTTGAGGATGTGGGTCTTACCATTACTATCTGGCAGGCTCTCGGTTTCCTGGCTGAGATTATTAGATAAATCTCATCAACCAAAGTTAAGGTTCCCCCAATCAGGGGCAAAGGTCTTAAGCACAAATGTGAGGTGTGAAAAATGAATGTCGGGGAGATAATTGCAGAATTGACAAATCGCCGACTTATTCACAAAATGCCCGAGGAGTATATTGTGCGTCGTAAGGAACGAGAATACCTAGAGTTCATTGAAATAACATATCGTTTTCCGCAAGAAAACTGGCCTGAGAAACCTCTGGAAAGCCCTAACCCTAATATTGAGGAATATATCTGGATTCCTGACGGAGACATTGCGTTTCCAGAAATAGATGCCGAAAGAATTGGAAAAGAAATCACAGAGGAAGGTATAGAAGCACTTGCATGGTATCGCTCTTTTCATTGGGATCCCCCTGTTGGTTGGGGTATATATATTCTTGATAAAGGTATCTACTACATTGCTGAAAATGTTTTCAGAATGATGAATCTGGTATCTCCCTATGGGCGGTCTTATAATATGCTTGACCTCCTTCAACAAGGTTTCCGTTTATTATTTATTCATGAGTTTTTCCATTACATAACGGATATTGCCGCGACAACTCTTGAAATGGGGAATCTATCCGTTCAATCGTACTATGTCCAATATGTAAGGAACGTCTACATGCGCCCAAGAAACAGAAACGAACCTATCGAAGAAGCACTTGCTAATGCATTTGCGTTTAACAGATTTCAAGGATGGGCGGTCCGTAGGCAGCTTAGATTTTTTATGAGAAATCAACCTGCAGGTTACTCCGCATTTGAAGAATATACACGAAAGAATGATTTCACATATGGAAGGCGTGAATTAGGAACCTGTATACGTAATGGCACCCATGTAACTGGTGTTGCACCTTTAGAAACTCTGTTTGATGTCTATAGACGCGATATCAATTTTGGAGATGTACCAATATACATCGTTCCTACCATTAGCGATTCCAAGTATATGATGAAATTAGTCACATCAATTCCTCAATCTGCCTGGGTTCAATCTACTTCCTTTATAGAAGATAGACAACAACTGCCACCAGATATATTTCAAAAGTATAAAAAAACTCTGAGGATGCTTGAATATAGTGTGCGGCATAGAGGACTAAAATTTGAGAAAATTAAGGGATGCGACACAGTATTTACAGTAAGGATAGATAGAAATTATAGACTTTCTATGCGACCACTTAACGGAAAATGGGAATTGCTCAGAATTGCAAAGCACGATGAGGTATATAGAAATCCAGGCGTGTGATAATAATGCTAAATTTAAACGGATATAAATTGACGGATCCTTTGCCCCCGACTCTTTGCACCCTTTCGGGTTGCTCGGTGCTATCGACCTCACTTAACACGGTGTATGCTGTTCGCTATCGCTCACCCAAATTGCCTCACTCCGTTCGGCAACTTCGCATCCATCGAAGGCGTTATACGCGATCGGACTTCGGAGGATATGGGGAGCGTAGAAAAATATTCCCCTGTACATAACTGCTTTCATCTGTCAGAATGGCAACACAAACTACGAATGTTTCCATTACCACGGCACTTTTTTCTTTCCCATTTTGTAGCCTACAATATTTATGCCTCTGTGCAGCAGAGGTGTAATCACGAGAATAACAACAATCGCTGGGAGGTTCAAAAAATGTACATGAAACCAATCCCAGAAAAATACAGCAAGAAGGCACCATGAAAATAGAACGAATGTGAATTGATCCAGAATAATAGCTTTCTCTCCTCTCTCATAACCCATTCTTCGCTTAATAAAACTCCCAAGAGCATCACCGGACATTGCGCCTACACACAGTACCGCACAAATCAGGAATGTCTGCATCCAATTCTCACTGTACGGAGGTAAATAAGGATTTGGGTAATAAACCGCACCCAGATTTTCAGTCAATCCAATTCCGATACCCAGTAGAGAGGCACCTATAAACCCACGCCAAGTTTTTCCATCACCAAGAATTCTCCTTCCATCTATGAATTTTTTTCCAAAATCCATTGGAGTTCCGCCACCCACAAGCACAGCCAGTGAATTCACAGCATATCCTGGAAACATGAACCAGAATGCCTGAGCAGCGAGGAGCAGATAACCTGAAAGATCCATCATATACCAGAAGATCCTCCAATATATTGAACTTTTTCAAGGTGCCAAAACTAAAAATGAGGTTTATGAAAAAAATAAGGGCAACTTCAGTTGCTGGCTTACCTTACAATGTCTACCCCATGGAGTGCCTCTGCCTTCTTGCCTTTTATCACTTCCTTGAACCGTTTTTCCTCCACACCAGTAGCAATCACGGTGACTCTCATCACATGTTCAATATCTGGATTAACCCTTGCACCCCAGATTATTTTTGCAGTGGGACTTGCTCTTGCCTGCACCTCTTCTGCAATTTTCTCTGCCTCTGCAAGTGTCATATCTTCTCCGCCTTCAACATGCACCATCGCACCTTTTGCACCATCAATGCCCACATTCAGGAATGGAGAGTTTAATGCCTTGGTAACAGCCTCAAGTGCCCTTGCATCCCCCACATTTGCAGATTCGCCCATACCCATGAGTGCAAGCCCTGAGTCCTTGAGCACAGTTTTCAAATCGTTATAGTCAAGGTTAACAAGCCCTGGCTTTGTAATCATTTCAGTTGTGCCTTTTATTGCGTGTGCAAGAATTTCATCTATAACTTTGAACGCAGTGTTCAATGGTAATCTGGGAACAACCTCAAGAAGCTTATCATTGGGAATTACGACAACCGCATCTGCACTCCTTTTCAATCTTTCAAGTCCAGCCATTGCATTTTCCATTCGCACCATTCCCTCTCCCCTGAAGGGCAAAGTAACAAATGCAACCACAAGCGCACCCAGGTCCTTTGCAATTTTTGAGATTAGGGGAATGGCACCTGTTCCAGTACCACCACCAAGCCCGCATGTGATAAACACAAGATGTGCGCCATCAAACAATTTTTTCAATTCTTCTTCACTCTCTCTGGCAGCTTCCTCGCCCACTTCAGGTAATGCACCGGCGCCAAGCCCTTTTGTAATGCGTTTTCCAAGAAGAACCTTTCTCTGGCTCTTGGTTATCAGAAGATGTTGGGCATCGGTATTCATAGCCACGGATTCTGCACCATATATTCCTTCCTCTGAGAGCCGTGTTACAGTGTTGCATCCTCCACCGCCCACACCCACTATCTTCACATTAATCTTCATTTTTTCCAGCATCTCG
>JBMFNP010000048.1:3904-13178 GCA_049970095.1 Thermoplasmata archaeon
CGCGTAGTTCTTCATCAACTACCTCATCTGAAAACTGTCTGGGGTCAGGTGGGCTGCCTGTTCCAGTTTTCGCCAGCGCTTCCTCAATAAATGACTTCATATTTCCTACCTCTACACTCTCATAATGAAAAACAATATATGAATGTTGCTGTAATGTTGCTGTATGAATTGAAACAAAGATTTATATCATGCAGTGCATTGTTAGGCATGCACAAGAACAAACAGTTTTTCTTGGTTTGTATGGTCTGGGTGCTGATTGCGAGCATGCTTTCAGGCACAATGAGGAGTGCTGAGGGAATGTATCCAGAAAAAAGGCTCCTGCAGGGAGAAACCCCAGTAAGAGGTTCTTTCGGTGAGCAAATAATTGCTGGAACGGTATTAGACCTCCAGACAATCAATCCATGTATCAATGCAGATGATTTCACTACAAGGGTTCTTTCACTTGTGTACGATTCTCTGGCATATATAAACACCACCTCAGGTAATGCTGAGCCAGCAATCGCTACAACCTGGCAATCTTCTGATGGGTTTATATGGACTGTTCAACTGGATAGCAATACAAAATGGCATGATGGGACACTAGTTTCCGCTGATGATGTGGTCTTTTCATACAACTTCATTCTAAATCCAGATGCACCGCTGAGGCAATCAGAATACTATTCTTTGCTGAAATGGGAGAGGATACCTGGTGCAAATGATAAAAATGGAACATACTGGGAGGCAGTTCAAAAGATAGATGAAAGAAGTGTAAAGTTTGTGCTGGTAAAGCCTATATGGAATTTTGCCCTTACAATTCTGAATTTACCAATTCTCAAAAAGGAAATCTGGAAAGAACACTGGAATGACGCAGCAACCTGGAATCTAGACCTTAATCCAGCAACAGGGGCATCAATGTCTGTGGGTACAGGGCCCTACATCCTTGAATCCTGGAAACCAGGGAAGGAAATCATTCTCACCCCAAATGCGAATTACACGAAAGAAGTGGGGGCAGGCATAAAAATTGTGAAGTATCCAACATACCAGACACTTCTGGATGCGGTGAAGAACCAGAGTGTGGAAATTGTGTTTCATCCCATACCAGAGGAGTACATACCAGAATTCTCGCAGGTTTCCACATTCAGCGTTTTCACACATAGAAGCAATGTGCTAACTATTCTCGGTTTCAATCTTGAGAAGTATTTTGAGGGGTACGATGAAGGTACTGGCTATAGTCCAAGAAGCGCACCAGATGACCCCATTACCTACCCCTCAAAGGTAGGAGGTATGGATGCTGGCTTTAATTTCAGAATGGCAGTTGCCCATGCGTTCCCTTACTCTCCAGTTAAAAATGAATTCACAAACAGGGTGATGTGGGAGAACTCGCTGGTGCAAAATGATACACAATACTATAACGCTAGTGTAAACACATACAATTTTAATTTGTCGCAAGCCAGTTCAGTTTTAAATGCTGCTAACTACAAGGACCTTGATGGAGATGGCTGGAGAGAAGACTACAGCGGAAGGGAAATGGGGCACAACGGGGTAATTAAGATTTACATACAAAATAGAAATATTATTAACTTACAGATTGGAATGGAACTGTGTGCAAATCTGAGAGCAATTGGCATAAATGCAGACACATCTCCAATTGCGGTTATGAATATCCGTGATTATGATTTGTTCCTTTCAGAGGTTTACACTGCGCAGGATATGGAATACCTCTACAAACTCATTAATTCGAAGTACGACTATACGGACGGAATAAAAAATGGCGAAAATCTCTGGCGCTACAGGAACCCAGATGTGGATAACCTCACTAATGCAATGCTTTCAGCAAGTGAACAGAACTTTGTGACCACCATAAAGTATATTCAGGGTGTGATTTCTACCCATCTACCAGTTCTTCCAATCTATTCATCAATAGTGTATGAAATTGCAGACATAGGGAGAATAACATTTGCAGGTGCAGATGAGAGCATCCTCCTGAAACACAACATAATTTCCATGAGGCATGCCGGTGCTGCAGTAGTTGAAGCATATGCTACACCACATCATCTGAATGAGTTGTGTGGAACGCTTTCAGAGATTATTGTAAGAGTTTATGATGCAGAAGGAAAGCCTATTGCAGGTACACCAGTCAGTGCCAGAGTCTTCCCTGCTAATGCAATTTCACTGGATACTTCTTCAAAAACAACAGATGATAATGGATGTACATTTTTCACACTCAGCATCACGGAAACTCTCAATTCCCTTCAGATGCTGGAGATCGTGTGCAGTGCCACCGCCTTCGGAATTTCCAAGAAATTTTACATTGTTCTAGAACCTATTGAACTTCGTATTGAGGTAAATTCCAGCCCCTATTTGAAGGGGCTAGCGAATAACTCATGTGTTTTCTCTATCAACATCACACAGCAGGGAATACCAGTAGAGAGGGCATTTGCAAGAATAATTTATGTTTCTGATAAAAGTATAAGTGTGCCAATCGGTGAGAATCTGAGTGACAGTAATGGTAATGCCGCATTTGTGCTTTTTATCACGCATGATTATACAGAAAATACCCCTCTTCAGCTCACATTTGCAGTTTCTGTTTATGGTTGTGAAGAAAGGGCATACACTGTGACGCTTGTGATAACTGTGCCTGGCTCTATTGAATTGACGCTGCAGGCATTGTGTGAGGGTGTTGACTGGAAAACTGGGAGGGGGGAGATAAATGCTAGCGTATCTGCAGAAGGCTCCCCGGTTAGCAATTTGTCCCTGAAATGCGGAATCATGGATGTAGATGGAATATTTGTGATTGAGAGTCCAGAGGGGATTACAGATAGCAGCGGAAAGGCTGTGTTTGCAGTTTCCATGGCAGATATGCCCCTCAAAACCAGATTTTTTGGTTTCTTTGTTGTGGTATGCACCCCAGTTTATCACGGCGTTGTATTTTCAAGGGGAATACTTAAAATTCCAGAGACAATCAGTGTTGTTCCATCTCCGCCAAATATAAATCTCAAAGGAGAAAACGGAAGGTTTTCAGAAGTGCAGATAAGTGTACAGACAGAGGGAAAGGGTCTAAAAAATGCACAGGTGTTTGCATGGAAGGGGAGGGCAGATGGGGGTCTCCAGATTCTGGGAATGCCAGAACTCACAGATACAGAGGGTACGGTTATTCTGGGTTTGAGAATTACCAGAGATTATCTCTATGATGCAGGTTTGAATGTGGTGATAAGGGCTCTGTTTTGGGGAAGAGATGCAAGTTGCGAGTTGAACATAACCATTTCCAGAGTTTCGGTGCCTGTAGTAAGCATAAACCTGAGCAGGAATGAGATAGAGGGAGTGACAGGAGAGCGTGTGACAGCAGGTGTACATGTGGAAAAAGATGGGAATCCAGTTCAGAATGCAGATGTTGCTCTTGTGCTCAGCAGCAAAACCAATCTAACAGTGAATCCGCAAACAGCGACAACAGATTCCTCTGGTAATGCGAAATTTGAGATAACTGTCACTGCGAATTTCACAAAGGAGACCAATTTGAGCGTGAATGCAAAGGTAATTATTAATACGAGCACATACACAGGAACTGCAGTAAATTTGAGAATCTACCCAGCAGGAACTGTAATTGAGTACGAGATTACACTCATTCTTTCAAATACCGAGATTACTGGTAAACAGGGAGAATCTCTGCTCATTACTGGCACTGTGAAGAAAAGCGGTGCGGGTGTTGAGGGCGTGAATTTTACGGTGCTTCTGGTTGGCAGTTCTGATGTGTACATTGCGCCTCAGGTGTACACTACAGACAGTAATGGAAACGCCTACTTTACCCTCACTATAACCAGAAATATTGAGAGCGAGGTGGTGATAAAGTTGACTGGAAAAGCCGCTATCGGAGGAAAGGATTATCTTTCAGAGCCAGTAAGCGTAAAAGTAAAGCCCTATGTCCAGCAGAAAACGCCTGGCTTCGAATTCCTTCCGAGCATCCTTATGCTTGTTGCTGTATTCCTCCTGATGTTCATTGGAAAAAAAAGATTATATAGGTAAACGATTTAAGGCTTAACAATCGGAGGCAATAAATATGGCAGAAAAACCGCATCTAAACATCGTATTCATAGGTCATGTGGACCATGGAAAGTCGACAACAGTGGGGCGTCTCTTGCTCAACACAGGGTATATCAGACCAGAAGAGATTGAGAAGTACAGGGAAGAAGCAGAGAAGAAGGGAAAGGCGACATTTGAATTCGCGTGGGTGATGGACAGGTTGAAAGAAGAGAGAGAAAGAGGAGTTACTATAGATATTGCACATCGTAGATTTGACACAGAGAAATACTACTTCACAATCATAGATGCACCTGGACATAGGGACTTTGTGAAAAACATGATTACGGGCACAAGCCAAGCAGATGCAGCAATTCTTGTTGTGAGTGCAGCGGATGGTGTCCAGGAACAGACAAAAGAACACATATATCTAGCAAGAACCCTGGGCGTGCCACAGATGATTGTGGCAATTAACAAAATGGACAGACAGGAAGTGAACTACAAGGAAGAAGTGTACAACAAAGTGAAGGAAGATGTGACAAAATACCTCAAGAGCGTGGGTTTCAAAATGGAGAAAGTCCAGTTTGTGCCTATAAGTGCATACAAAGACGATAACATCACAAAGCCCTCGCCAAATATGCCCTGGTACAAAGGAATAACCTTCCTCCAGGCCCTCAATAACCTGGAAGTGCCACCAAAACTCAAGGACAAGCCCTTGAGACTACCAGTACAGGATGTATATTCAATCACGGGCATTGGTACAGTGCCAGTGGGAAGAGTTGAGACAGGAGTGATGAAGCCAGGTGATAAAGTGATCTTCATGCCTGCGAAGGTTTCTGGTGAGGTAAAGTCAATTGAAATGCACCACGAACCCATACCTCAGGCAGAACCAGGTGACAATGTGGGTTTCAATGTCAGGGGAATTAACAAAAATGATGTGAAGCGCGGGGATGTTGTGGGACACGAGAAAGATCCACCAACTGTTGTAAAGAGCTTCACAGCCCAGATAATGGTACTCAACCATCCAACGGTGATCACCGCAGGTTATACACCTGTATTCCACTGCCACACTGCACAGGTTGCATGTACAATCACAGAAATCCAGAAACTTCTTGATCCGAGAACAGGGCAGCCAATCACGGAAAAGGAAGGGCAGGTACAGGGCGGAGTTGTGCAGTTTATCAAGACTGGCGATGGTGCAATAATAAAGGTGAAACCCACAAAACCCATGGTAATTGAGAGGGCAAAGGATTTCCCACCGCTTGGGAGATTCGCAGTCAGAGATATGGGTCAGACGGTAGCTGCGGGTGTAGTGATAGATATTGAGAAAGCATAAACCTTGAAACCATAAACCTTTTTTAAAATTTTTTAATATTTTTGGAGTGATTCCATGACACAGAAAGCAAGAATTGCACTGAGTGGCTGTGATGCAGCAAAGGTTGATGGTGTATGTACAAAAATAAAAGAAATTGCCCAGAGAACTGGCGTTGCAATGAAGGGCCCAATTCCCCTCCCGACAAAGAGATTAGTTGTTCCTGTGAGAAAGGGACCAGATGGGAGAGGCACTTCTACAATAGATCGCTGGGAAATGCGGGTGCATAAGCGCCTTATAGACATAGATGCAGATGAGCGTGCCCTCAGATTGCTGATGCGTCTTCCAGTTCCTGACGGCGTGCACATAGAAATTGTTCTCAAATCTTGATGGGTGCTGGGATGCCTGCAAAGGTAGATCCAAACCTTTGTATGGGCTGCGGAAGCTGTGAACACCGTTGTCCTGAGGGAGCAATTTCTGTAAATTCTCATGCAATTGTAGATGCAGGTAGATGTGTAGAATGTGGTGCATGTGTGGAAGCCTGTGTTTATGGTGCGATTCAAATCGTGTAAGGTGAATTTATGGAAAGTGTGTATGTATTGATTGAAACGGAAGCAGGAAAGCTTGAGAATGTGATTGCAGAACTGAAAAAGAAGGAAGGTGTCAAGGAGGCAAATGCAATAACGGGTCCGTTTGATGTGATTGTAAAAATTGAAACTGAGCATATCACAGAAGCCCTTCAGACAATTGTGCATGATATAAGAAAAATTGATGGTGTGAAGAGCACTGAAACCCTTGTCTGCATTAAAATATAATGTACCTTTTTCTCCTTTATGCGCTGTTGTTTGTTTCTCTTTCACTTTTTGGTTATGGTTGCTTTTACCGAAAGAGGGCAAGATTCCTGGCAAGAATGCTTGCATACATAATTTTTGGGTTATACTGGCTTTTTTATGCCCCTCATTATTTCTATATTCATGATTATCTACCATTGTTTCTCTCTAGCACAGCAATAATAGGGTTTTCATTTCTGGCATACAATGAATACATTTCTTTGCAAAAGAATGAAAAAAATGAAAGCATGGAATTTCTTGCAAGGTTGATTTTCGGTGCAGGGGTGGTTTACTATCTTGTGGATTGCATACCGCTACTAAGTGCCTCGCTTATCCAGGCAGTGACTGAACACAGTGTGGCTGTTGCAAATGCCCTTTTCATGGACAGTTTTTCTACTGGTAGTTTGAATTATGTTGGAAACTCCATATTTCTGAGAACCAATTATGAGGAGATATACATGGAAGTCAAAACTGGAAGCACTACGATTGTGAGCATAGTACTTGCATGCACTGGAATTCAGGCAATGGTTGTGGATGTGTTTGCAGTGCTTGCCACATCTGCAAAATTCCAGAGGAAACTTGCATGTGTACTTGTTACAATACCAGTTATTTATTTCGTGAATTTATTCAGAAATGCGATTGTGATTTATTGCACCGCAACTAATTATTCATGGGTTTCTGGCATTTCTGGCTTTGAATTCGCTCATAATTATGTTGGTAAGGCAATTAGTTTTTCTACCTTATTCTTACTCACCATTTTGATGTTTAAACTTTTGCCTGATTTTTACCCGAAAATCATGGGGATTGCAGAGCTCGTAAATCGTGTGAAAAAATTCAAAAACTGAAAATCTGGCTAACTACAACCACTACCTTTTAATAGTGCTTCTTTATCCTTCCTCTTGCATGGCAGAACAAATGTTGAAGCGGGATGCCAGATCCTTTTCAGACGATGATGAGTGGGAAATTGAGTGTAGGGGATGTAGAGGAAGATTGAAGATTCTTCCATGTGATGTTAGAGAAGGATTCTGTTATGATTGTATAGATCACTGGCGTACAAGTTCAAAGATTTTTTCTGCCAAAACCGAAAACAGGAGAGAACGCACGCTGGATGATTTCTTTTAATCTGGAACTTTACTCTCTCACCTAAACTGATTTCTTTAAATTCTTTTTATGGCACATTTATTTGGGGTTATGCAATCCAGCAGGGAAATTTTTAAGTATTAAAAAACATTTTACGAAATATGTTTGAGAATTGGAAGATTGCATGGAGATATTTCAAGGAATCGTGGGGATATGTGAAAGCCAACCCGAAATTATTCAAGATTCCACTCGCTGCAATAGGACTTTGGTTTGTGTTTACACTTCCAATTTTTGTGATAACTGGATATGAAATCTTTTTCTTTATTGTCTTCAATCAAATAGATTATAGGATTATTATGGCAACGCTTATAATTGATAGTATTCTTTTGTGGTTTCTCACATATGTGGTGATGTATGTGTATGCTGGGATGATTGTAGCTGCAGTTTATGCAAATGAGATTGGGAGAAAAGAAGGGCTGCTTGATAATCTTAAGGGGAACTGGGGTGCCCTTGCAAAATTCGCACTGCTCACCACATTATTCTCAATTGGATTATATGTGATGAAAAGTGTTCTTGGGCGTGCATCTCCACTTTTCAGTCTTTTAGGGAAGTTTGCAGCAGTGCTGATCGCACAAATCTATCAACTTTTGACTGCATTTACTGTATGTGCAATTGTAATTGAGGAACTTAACATGACCCAGGCACTTAAAAGAAGCGTAGAGCTTGTGCGAAAAAATCTTGTAGCTGTAGTTTTCGGATTACTCATATCTGATGTCATGGGAGCAATTGCTATTTTTTTGATCTTCGGAAGTCTTTTTGCGTTCCTGGGCATAGGGGCTGCCCTTTCCCAGGTGTTTGGCTCAGAAGTTATCATCTATTGTCTCGTTATTTGGTTCATATTTTTCATTACTGCAGCATTTGGCACTGCACTGATTGCAAGCCTTGTAATCAATGTGTACTATTCTAAACTTTATCTGGATAATCTGAAAAGAGAAGGCAGTCCCCTCTATCGGTTTTCCTATGCACAAAGTCTGAGTTTTAGTTATGATGAGAAAACGATGGAATATGCATTAAGAGGTTACAAGAACATAGATGCCCTCAAGCCGGGGATGGAGCAAGCACTTGACTGGTGGGAAAGTAAGCTGGGAAGGTGGGTAAATCGTGGTATGTAATATAAAGATAAAGATGGTAATGTCTGTGCATCTTTCTTCTATAAATATTTGACATTATTAGGTGGGAAAAATGAATGTAGGAATAGTATCAAAGCTTATAGACCAAAAAACGGCTATAGATAATTATACTTATAACCTTCTTGAAAATTTAATTAAAATTGGAAAAGCTAATAGCTTATACCATATTCATTACAAAAGATACCAAAATGAAGTATATGCTGTAACTCATGAGGTTATTATCCCCCAAATGCCTTTTAAATTAACAGACAAATTTGGGCTTCCGTATGTTATAGCCAAAAATAACATAGACATTTTACATTTTCCAGAACATTTGTGGACCAATGTTATGACATTTATTCTGAACCCAAAGGTAAAAAAAATCTTTACTATCCATGACTTAATCCCTCTATTATACCCAGAAACTTGTACAGGGCAATTTACTCTCCAATGGAGTTCAAGTTTAAAGTTAATAAAAAGTAAAATAGATATGATATTAGCAAATTCGCAAAATACTAAAAATGATTGTATTAAGTATCTGAATATTCCTGAAGAGAAAATAAAAGTTATTTATCACGCATGTGATGAGATATACAAACCATTGGACAATAAACAAGAAGCAAGAGAAGAACTAGATAGAAAATACAATATCAACTCCCACTTTATTCTCTATGTTGGAACATTAGAACCGAGGAAAAACATCCCAACACTGTTAAAGGCATTCTATAAACTTAAAAAACAAGGAATAAAACATAAATTGGTTATCGCAGGCAAAAAAGGATGGAAATATAAATCCATATTTGAAACCCTGGAAAAACTGAATCTACAAAAAGATGTAATTTTCACAGGCCATGTTCCTAAAAAAGATTTACTATTATTGTATAATACAG
>JBMFNP010000049.1:0-13149 GCA_049970095.1 Thermoplasmata archaeon
CAACGGGTTTGCAGGAATCCCAGAGTTTGCCGAGGCAACAATACAAAACTAAAATTCTTCCAAAATTTTTTATTATTTTTAATAGACACTGCAAATCCCCTGCAAAATAACTTTACATTCTATGAAGTTAAACAATAAGTTATATTAGTAGACATCCTATTATTCCCTATAGTCCATGTATTAATTTCACGGTGCGTGAAGTTATGTTGGAGCAATTCAAGGAGTTCATGGAGACTGCGAAGTTGCTCGGGGAGCCAGTTGTACTAAGAATAGTTGAGGATTTATACCTGCATGGTGAGAGCACAGCAACAGATGTTGCCCGCAATCTTGGTATACACATTGCCACTGCAAAGAAATACCTAAAGAAACTAGTTGAGAAGGGAATTGTGCAGGAGGAATTTAAGCGAAAGCACATCAGAAAAACAGAGGTTTACTCCATTGTCAGAAAACAGATTGTGCTTCGCCTTGACCTGGAAATTCTCTCCCTTGAGGAGCAAAAAATGAGCACACTCTCAGGAGCAATCCTCACATCCTACACCACCCTCTTCAACCAGAAACTTTCAACTGAAACAAAGAATCCATATGAGATTTTATTGCTGATAAAATCAAGGGTTGGGCGCACTGGCACAGATGTTGTGCTTGCCCACGCCTTGAAAAAACTGGATAAAAGCACGCTTGATTACCTAACCTCAAAAGAAATTCTCAAAAAAATGGAGGAAATGATAAAATGCAGAGAGTGAAGTCTGGCATTCCTGGTTTTGATATTCTCACTGATGGCGGTTTTGTACCTGGCACGGTGAACCTCATCTCTGGTGTTGCGGGTAGCGGAAAAACAATTTTCAGCGCCCAGTTTGCATATTTTGGTGCAAGATTTGCGGATGAGCAGAGTGCTGTGATATCCATTGAGTCTCCAAAGGAAGACTATATTCAAGCAATCTCTCCTTTTGGTATGGACCCATCAAATACAGAAAGGCTCTGGTTGATTGACCTCGGTGAGATTGGAGGAGAGGGGGAGCAGTACATTGATTTTCAGGTGCTCCAGAAATTTCTCAGTGATTTTATTGCAAAGCAGAATATCAGGCGCCTGGTAATAGATTCTCTCACTGGCGTCGGATTGCAGTACAGAAATGCAGAGGAATTTCGTGAGCATCTGTTTAAATTTACCAGATTTTTGAAGAAGAGAAAAATCACCACAATTCTCACCACAGAGAGCATTGAAAACGGTCCATATACAAGATTTGGTGTAGAACAGTTTGTATGCGATTCCTTCATCGTGCTGGGACTTGAGGAAATAAAGGGTACGCTAAGACGCACAATTCTTATCAGGAAGATGCGGTTTACAAAACATGATACTGCCAAGCACCCATTCATTATCGGCACACGCGGAGTTGAAATCGGTGCAAGTGAAAAGGTGATATGACGCTCTCAGAATTCAAAAAAATTATAATGGACCTGTTGCAGGAATACCGTGATAAAATCAATATAGACATGGTAAAAATAGGAATAAAGCGGGCTGCTAAAAATTACCCACTACTTGCAAATCTTGTGCTCACAAAAAAACTTGAAATAAGGTATCCAGTGGAGGAAAGTGAAGAGGCAAATTCAGGGCTGGGTATATTCCTGGGAGTTGTTGCAGATGTGCTCCGCACAACACACGGGGAAAAGGTGCAGCGAGATTTTATCGCAAGGATAAATGCAATTGCAAGAGAAAATGAATCCCTTCTGAAATACATCCCTGAGGATCTGCTTATTAAAGAGCAAAACCCTCAAATCAATCCTTTTTCCGAAATCTACACCTTACTATTTTCTAGAATTCTTGAGGCAACTGACTGGAAACTCTGCGAGGAACTTGGGGAGTTGTTCAAGGAGGAGAAGAAAAAGGATCCACAGTTTAATGCAGAATGTGTGCGAGGCAAGGTGTTTGTGGACACAACCAATATTAAAGCACTTGAAAGGGTATTTGCAAGCTTCTACAGAATTCTCTGTTTTTCAAATAATCAAGGAAGAGAAATAATAGCAAGAGTTTCAAAGGAAATTTATGAAAAATACAAAAAGCAGAGAAATTATCATGATGCGCTAAACACCATCTATTTCGGAGCATTCTGTGAAAATATAGAGCTAGCTGGGAAAATTGGAGAAATGATAAAAAGGGTGGAGCGAGGAACAAACCTCATTGTTTTAACACAGGAATTTGATGTGCTTGCCCCGCTTTATCTGGATATAATTCCCGAGTTTCTCAAGGAGGAAGGGGCTTTGCTCATCACCTGCACCCGTGTTCCACCAGAAAAATGGCTGGAAATTCTAAGAGTTCTTCCTGACATGGATAAAAGAATCGGGGATAGCATAATTATAGTTGACTGGTACACCCAGAGGGTAAAAAAAGTTGTGGGTGTAGAAGAGAGTAATGGGTGTATTCTTTGCGATGGAGATATTGCAAATTTTGGTATTGGAATAACAAAAGGGCTTTCAAAACTTGAGAATTTTCCGAAAGTTCTGGCGATATTTGATTTTCTTGATGAAAGTATGCACAAGTACGGCACGGATACAGCAACAAAATTTTTCACAAGCACCTGCATAAAGGTAAGCAATGCAAGGGCAGTTGGTTTTCATCTATGCACTGAAATTCCTACTGAAATCCGTGAAATCCCAGATGGAATTATTTCCGCAATTCCCAGCGAGAGAGGATTGCTGTTAAAACTTGAACGGTTTACAGGAGAGTATCAGCATCAGGAAATTCTTATAGAAGCGGTCTCAAAAAAGGTTAGCAGAGAAACACAGGGTCTCAGCATTACAGACACCAGCGGGCTGAAATACGGGCTGGTGAATGGAAAAAAGTTTCTGGGTGGTATGAGATTAATTAATGGCAAGGGGCTGATAAATGGAAAGGTGAATGGGAAGAAAAAGACAACGCTTGAGATCCTTTCTATCCAGGGGCTGGTGAACGGCAAAAAATTACTCTCAAAAACTGGTTTGATTAATGGTAAGGGATTGATCAATGGCAGGGGCTTAATTAACGGAAGGGCATTAGCATATTCGGAAAGAATAAAGGAAAGAAAAAGAAAGGAAATAAAATGGACATTGCGAAGAAAGGTAGGTGTTCTGTTTGCCCTCCTCATTTTCCTCCTCCCTATTATTGGCT
This sequence comes from Thermoplasmata archaeon, assembly GCA_049970095.1. Classification (GTDB taxonomy): domain Archaea; phylum Thermoplasmatota; class Thermoplasmata; order Lutacidiplasmatales; family SKW197; genus SKW197. The sequence continues at coordinate 3,140 of JBMFNP010000049.1, forward strand.
TCTTCCTTCTTCCAAAGCCCCCTGTTGTGATTGACGGAGATTTCAGTGACTGGAAACATTTAATTACTGCTGGAGGTGCTGTAGTTTATGGAAAATGGAACGGCAGAAACATTTCCTCCACAGCCTCCTACTTTTTTGAAGGCAGACTGTATTTTATGATAAATTTCACAAAAAGTACATTTTTTTCAGAGAAAAGTGAATGTGTGGTAGGATTTGTGGATGATGATGACAATGCAAGTACCGGAAAGAGCTTTGGAGACGGAAAACTGATTGCTGCAGGGTTTAACTACGAGATTGAGATTTATGGTTGGGGTGGTTTTATTGTTACCTCAGTTTATTACATTCATTCTGGCAATGAAAGGTTTGGGCCATATGACCTGAAATGTGCGCTTGGAAGTGGAGGTAAGGCACTTGAAGGGGTGTTCATAGCCCAGCGAAATTTACAGTGCCGCTCTGCTATCCAGTTTGTTTACACCAATGCAATTGAAGAGGAATCCTCTCCGAGATTTATGAACTTGAAAGGAGCCACTGAAATTTATCAGCAGGCGATAGCGCCTGAAATTATCATGGAGAGAGCACCAGTACTGAATATCACGGTATGGCAGACAGGAAGAGGAGGAACAATTGAATGTTTTTTCTTCAAGATTGTGGAGGGAAGCACCGCAACAATTCATGATTTTGTATGGGAACTTTATGAAAATGGGGAATTCTTGGGCACGGGAAGAATAGAGGGAGAGAGGATAGTGTTTAGCCTTCAAATAGAACTTGAAAACGAAAAACACAGGGAATTCACACTTATGGGAGTGCCTCTCGCTGGTGCAGAGAAGACCATCTGCATAGAACTGGAAAATGTGGGGATGGAAGATAGCGAGGTGCTCATATATCCTCTTGCCCCCTTCTTTTCCTATGTGTTTTCAGCACCACAAAACATAGCAATTGATGGGGGCTTTGAGGACTGGCAAAAAATTGCAAAATATTCAGACAGAGAAGGAGATGTTGAAATCGGAAAGGATGTTCCCACGCCTGGCACTGCGAATGTAAGGCTGGCTGAAGATAAGAATGTAGATATTGCGGGCTTCGGAATGTACTCAACAGACAAAACATACTTTTACACTAGCGTTTACGGCAGAATGTTAGGTGGTGCAGTTATCCTCCATGATTTTGAAAGGAAGAACGAAAGCTACATCTCCCCTTCAACTCAGATTGAACCAGTGCATATAAATTACACTGTCCCTGATGGAAGCGATGTGTGTGTGATTTACATTGATGGTGATAAATACCCGGGTTCCGGTTATATGCTCGGAAGCATTGGTGCTGAATATAAAGTGGAAATTTTAGGTGCTGGTGGGAAAATAAAGAGTGCAAAATTCTATGGTTTCGCAGGGATGACAAAGGGTGAAGAAGGTGTGTGGAGAGAACTTAATGTGAGTGTAAATGCTGTGGCTGATGCTTACAGAATTGAAATTGAATGCAATGCTCACCTTCCCAGGGAAATCAATGTACTTTTCTATATGACAAACTGGAAGAAGGCATCGGATTTCTCAGACACAATTCTGAATGAGAATGGAGCATGGTTGAGAACAAGAAACCCTGGGCCTGTGATAAATGAGGTGTGCCCTGGCACAAACGGATGGGTGGAAGTGTATAATCCAGATGGAATAAACCTGACAGGGTATTACATCGTGTACGGAAAGAGTTATTATAACCTACCTGGTGGCACAGGCACCTATCAGGTTGTGGAAATCCCAAATCTTATAGCTAATAAAACAGTTTCTTTGTACAATTCAGGTGAGGTGCTAATAGATAATATAACCCCAACTGGGAGTGGTGTCTCATACATTCGCTATCCAGATGGTGGGACATGGTATGGATGGACGGACACTGCAACACAAGGCAAGGCAAATGTCCAAGAATTTGAGGGTTTTGTGTTCATTTTCCCAATTATGCTAGTGGTAATTTTAATTGCAAAAAGGAGGATTTTATGGCGGAGAAGAAATGCCCAGTATGTGGAGCAGGAATGAATGGCAGCGAATGCCCTGCATGTGGTGCAATCATTGTTAATGAGAAAAATAAAGAGGTGCAGGAGAGAGCCCCTGAGGGAGGATTTGCAGAAAACATGGAACCACAGATTGAGAATAAAACATCAGTTGAAAAGAATGAATTCAGAATTGAGGATTTGCCTTTACCAGAAATAATTGCAGAACAGCAAGAACTAAGTGAAAAACAGCGCAATTTTGTGAGGAAGATGGAATTTGATAGCACCGCTATAAATACCGTGCCCACGGCTGTTGATAGAATTTTTGAACGCAAACCATTTGCCAGTAAGTACAGGGCAGTAGTGCAATTCCTTACCCTTGATTTTCTGCTCTCACTCACTGCATATTCCTTCCTAATTTTCCTTCTTGGCTATTTACTTGGCTATATCTACATCATATTCACACCCAACAATTTCTTCCTCCTTCACATTGATTCCATTGCCTTCACTTATACAATATTCCTCGGAATTATTTTCCTGCTTGCAATGGTTCTTGGCAGAAAGGAGATAAAGGTGCAGGAGAAAACAGAAAAAAGAATGTATGTGCTGACCGCACTAGGTGTGTTCCTCCTTTACTTTGTCCCCTTATGTGAGAATTTCTATATACTCGTGTTAAGGGATTGGCTGATACGCCTTTCTGTGTACCTTTGCTTCGGAATTGCAGGCGGTGTGTTGATTGCGTACTCATTCAAAAAGTGTGGTTTGCCTGGAAACTACCATATTAACTTTCTTTCTACGCTCTTTCTTTTTACTGCAGTTGTGGGTGGTGGCATCGCTCTCAAGCATCTGTTGATTGTGGTTGGAGAAGGTGCACCCCCTCCCCCTATCATGACTTACAGTGCTTACCTCCATTTTGGGATGATTGACTTCTATCTGTTTGCAGTTGTGGGGCTGAATCTGCTTGTAGATTACAGAAAACTCAGTGGAAGGCGGAACCAGATTGAGTCATGGGCTATTTATGATATTAAGAACGCATATGAGAGTATTGCACACATGAACTATATTCTTGCCATTAGATACTGTGCCCGTGCTGAAAAAAACCTGTATGAATATATCAAAAACACACTTACCCAGAAGGGAATTACGCCAACAGAAGCCAAAATCCTTAACTTTGCGAAAACAAACTTTCCTTTTTTTGCAGAATTAAAGCTCGTGAAAGGGTATGCATTTTACAAGCTTGATCGCCTTGAGGATGCAGAGTATGAGATCTACCATGCACTGGATGCGGATTTAAACAATGCACAGGGCTGGCTCCTTTATGGCAACATTTTGCATGCAAAGGGAGAGGATGAGCATGCAATAAAATGCTATGCAAATGGAGTGAAGGTGAACCCATACCTCCCTGAACTCTGGAACAACCTCGGAAACATCTATCTCATACAGAGAAAATTCAGGGAGGCAGAGGTGTGTTATTCAAGGGCAACAGCCATAGATAGGAATTTCAGGGAAGCACTGGCCAACCGTTCTTATCTATATCTCAAGCAGGAAAAGTATGAGCTGGCATTGAAATATGCAGACCTTGCGCTGGGAATAAAACCGAAGAAGAAAAGCAGGGAGAAAAAGAAGGGAGGTTAATGATTACTTTGCGATGTATCTGCTTACTGTTGCCAGAGCAGTTCCAATTATAGTTAGTGCGGTTGGTGTTATTGTAGCAAATTCCTGCGCTGAGTAGAGAGAGATTAACGCAAAAATGAGGGAAATGATGCCCATTCCCACACCCAGCCACACAAAAATTTTTCCAATCTTTGGATGTTCCAAACCTATAAGAATTGCACCTATGATGACTGCGATTCCACCTAGTGCAGCAATCGCAATAAGATATGTGAACAGTAGTGCAATCACATCGTTGTTGATAATTTGGAGAATTATATTCCTGATTGTGCCAAGGTACCCAACTCCAGTTGTGCCTGCGCTCACAAGGCAGATACCGCCTCCAATGCCCAAACCCATCGCAACTTTATTTCTCGCCATGAGACAACAATAAAAAGGCCATTATTTAAACCATATGTTTCGCAATTATTTGAAAGGGTTGTATGACATTTATGCCCAATCAGAGGGTGCGGATGCAGTTCACAAACCTTTTGATACCTTCCTGGGCATCTTTCTCACTCACATTCCCAAAAGAAATTCTGAATCCCGGCTGACAGTCACCGAATACCGAGGCTGGAATTGCCATAACTCCGTGTTTCTCAATCATTTTAATTGCCAATTTCCAGTCATTGAGTTTTTTCCTCCCATTTCTTGATGGAAACCTAAGATAGATGTAAAATGCCCCCTTTGACATTGAAAGTTCCACTGGTAAATCCTTCAGTACCTCAATAAACATTTTCCTAATACGATCCATCTCTGGCAGAAACTTTTTTGGGTATTCGTTTCCTACATTTATTGCAGCAAGTGCAGCATGCTGGGAGGGCACAGGAGGGCAGATACCAATCGTGTCCTGAACCTTGAGGATTTCTTCATAAAGCGATGCTGGAAAAATCATATAACCCACTCTGTAGCCACCCATTGAATATGATTTTGAAAAGGAGAACAGGGAGATTGTGTGTGTGAGTTTAGTGTCTAGAGATGCAGGGCTGTGGTGGTGTGCATCTTCAAAAACAAAGTCCTCATAAGCCTCATCTGAGATGTGGTAAATTCCATGGTTCCGGCAAATCTCATTGATTTTTCTGAGTAACCCTTCAGAGTACACCTGTCCAGTTGGATTATTCGGTGAGACGGTAACAATTGCCCTGGTTTTTGCGGTAATTTTTTTCTCAATTTCCTCTATGTTCGGGAGAAAGTTTGCTCCAGTATGCACAATTATTGGTGTGCATCCTGCAATCTGGATGCCCATAAAATGATTGAAATAATAGGGAGCAACTAAAATCACCTCATCGCCTGGTTTTGTAATTGCAAGGATGGCATTTACGAACGCCTGGTTCCCTCCTGCAGTTACCATGATATTTTTATCTGGAATGGCGTTAATTCGGTTTTGTCTCCGAACTTTTCTGGCAATTGCTTCCCTCAATTCTGGAATTCCTGCATCCTCACTGTAACGAAAACCCAGGGTAGTTGCACTCTTGACAAAGGCATCAATTGCCTCTGGTGGAGGGGGAAAGAAAGGAACACCCTGTCCCAGTGAAATAAGGTCTTGTGGGGCTCGCACCTCTGAAATCAATTTCTGGATGGGTGCAGGCGCAATCTGTGCAGTTCTTGTATTTTTTTCCATCATAAAATTCAATCAGTTACAAGTTCAAATCTACCATGATCAAAAATCAGTGGAAAATATCCTCTGCGATGATTGGTTCTTCGCATTTTGGTAACTCCCAGGAACAAATTTACAATTTTTTCGTCCCGTCTCATGTCCATATGGATTATGCCATCTGCAAGATAATCTTCTCCAAAATTAAATGTGGATGCTGTTTCTTCATGCACGATAAATGTTGTGCATCGCAAATCCCTGAGCCATTCAAAGAAGTAGAAGAGTTCTTCCCTAGGTTCCTTGAATTTTGCAAGCATTTCAAGCACTGGCAAAGAATCTATTGCTAGAATGTCAAAGTTGAAATTCTTTTTCAGGTTCTGAAGATCTACACGGAAAAGTTCAATCCATGCCTGATACCCAATCTGTGGCATGTATTTTCGCAGTAATCCTATGTCCAAAATGTTCATGTCAGAGTGTCCCGCAGGAGTTTTAAAACCTAGCCCTTCCATATTCGTTGTCAAACTTGTGCCGCTCTGTTCAAGACACACATAGAGAGTTTTTTTTCGCTCTATCTCTGCATTGTTATAGAGAATTGAGTATGCCAGAGAAGATTTCATGCTACCCGGCTTTCCATATATAATCACCACATTTCCTTCAGGAATGCCGCCTTCCATTATCTCGTCCAGATGCTGAATGTATGTCTTTATCTTTGCGCACATGTATATCTCTTTTCTGTATATCTCACTCTTTTAATAAACTTTCGGATTTTTCGCTATCTTTCTGTGCTGTGTTTGCTAGCAACAAAAAGCAGAGATTCACCGCAGCACCTAAAGCACCTAAATGTAGTAGAAACTATTATATACCAAGTAGTGGTTATATCACCTGCACATTGAAATTGGAGCAGTGCTCTTTTTTCGGTGTGCAAAAAAAGAAAAAGGAAGTATAGACATGGAGCAAGAACTGACGAAAGTAAAGGACTTGACACCCGGGTCAAAGCAGGTAAATGTTTTGGCCAAAGTGGTGAGTGTTAGCGAGCCGAAAGAAATACCCTCCAGATATGGAGGAGAGGGCAGAAAAGTTGCCGAAGCAATTATTGGCGACGAGACAGGGACAATAGTGCTGTCGCTCTGGCAGGAGCAAATCGGCACAGTGGCACCAGGTGATGTGGTCCTCATCGGAAATGGATACATTTCTCTGGTAAGAGGACACATGCATCTGAATGTGGGCAAGTACGGGTCCCTGACAAAATCTACCGAAAGTGTAGATGAGGTCAACACATCTGTTGACATGAGCGCCCAGGAATACGAACAGCCAAGAAGAGAATTCAGAGGCAGGAGAAATTTCAACAAAGGAAGAGATAGAGACAATAGCAGAAGAAGGTTCTAAATAAATTTTTGTTTAAATTCATCAAATTTTTTTCCTTTTATTTGTATTTTATGCCACGGAATGCCTTTCCATGCACCACTGAAGAGGTAAAGAACCACATCAATGGGGAATGCTGACTTTGCGAAACAGGGAGCAGGTAATCACTGCTCTATTTCTTTGTACACTTTTCCCTCATTGTCGTAAATTGTTATCTGGATTGGTAGATGTCCTGGCATTGTATGCGTTGCACACGCAAGGCAGGGGTCATATGCCCTGAAATTCATTTCCACCATATTCAGGAGTTTATCATTTACTTCCCAGTTCTTTATCAGCGCCTTTGCGGTCCTTGCAATTCCCAGGTGCATACTTGCGTTATTATGCCCGGTGGCTACAAGCAGATTTACCTTGGTAATGCAGCCCTTTTCATCAGCCCAGTAATGATGGAACAGGGAACCCCGTGGTGCCTCCACATAGCCCACACCCTCTCCTATCTTTCCAAGTTTTCCCCTTATATCCTTACCAGTTATACTCTTATCCTCTGCCAGTTCCAGAATCCTTTCACTCACATAAAGAGTTTCAATTAGGCGTGCCCAGTGGTAAGCAAGTGTATTCTGGACTGGTCTTTCCTTAAATACCCCAAAGAATTTTTTGTATTCTTCATTTGCAAGTGGTGTGGTGTATCCATTTCCAACATTTATTCTTGCCAGAGGTCCTACACGATAAATCCCAGTGCCTTCTCCATCCACAAAACCCTTCCAGCCAATGCTTCGCAGATATGTGAATTTCAAAGATGACCATGGTTCCACATGCTCTCCCAGATGTCTGAAATACTCTCTCCCATCATATTTCAGAATTTCTCTGCCATTCACATCAATCACCCTAAAGTTGCCCTCATAGAACGCTACCTTTCCATCTTTGTCCACCATTCCATGGAAGTTTGTTTTCAACCTGTACACATCGCCCAGTATCAAATCCATATAGTCCTTGTTTTTCAACACCACATTTTCAAAAATCTCCAGCGACTTTTTGCCGTATTCCACCATCTCCCTTCCCATCTCTTCAATCTGGATTCTCTCAGTTTCATCAAGTGCCTTGGAAACGCCTCCTGGAATTCCAAAGACAGAATGAGTTGCCCTCCCTGATAGCATTTGCTGGATTTTCTGTGCATGGGCACGGTATTTGATTACCATTTTTCCCGCGTCTATCCCCACCTTTTCAATCAGTCCGAGAATGTTTCTTTTTTCTTTCGGGGCATCTGCACCTACAACAAAGTCTGGTGCTGCAAGTGCGTAGAAGTGTAGAATGTGGCTATGGGCAATATGTGCGCACAGGTAAAGTTCACGAAGCTTCTTTGCAGTTTCAGGGACTTCTGCATTGAACACACTATCAACCGCCTTTGCTGAAGCAATGTGATGTGATCCAGGGCATACACCACAGATCATGGGTGTAATTCTTGGCATTTCCTCAGCTGGTCTTCCTTGACAGAAGCGCTCAAACCCTCGCAATTCCACAACCTGAAAAAATGTATTTTCCACATTTCCCTCTGCGTTCAGGAAAATTGAGATTTTTGCCTCGCCCTCAAGTCTGGTAATTGGCTCAATTGTGATTGTTTTCATATTATGCACCTCCCTGCTTCTTTACATTCTTGTTTATGATGCTAGATGGAAGCGTATACCTATAGAAAGTGCCTACAGGGTCCACAATCTTATCCAGAATCTTCTTCAGATTTTCCTCACCAAGTTCCTTCTCCTTGCCTACCCCCACAATTGAAGCAAGTGCAGAAAGCATTTTCGCACCCTGATCTGTAACATTTGGCAGTGGTCCCATACACCCCCTGCAGGGCATATTTGCAGTAATGCATTGCACACCACATCCACCTCTAGTTGCAGGTCCAAGACAGATTATTCCTTGCTCAAGAAGACATTTTTCTGGTTCAGGTGTGATTTCATGAACTCTATAAATTTCATTTATTGCCTTGTTCTCACGCTTTCTGGGGCATTCATCGCAAAGAGATTTCTGGCTTCCTATAACTGTGCCTTTCTTTGGAAGTGCACCTTTTTTCCTGTAATTTATTGCAATGTCTATAAGCTCAGAAATAAGCGTCGGGGAGGGTGGGCAACCAGGAAGATAATAGTCCACATCAATAACTGCATTTATTGGTTTTGAATCATCATACCATTCTGGGAGAGTTAATTCCATTCCATCAATTTCAATCTTTTGCTGGGGAGTTGTACCATCAGGGTTTTGTGTGGTAATTGTGTTTTTATAAACCTCATCAAACACCTCCTTTCTGTTTGAGAGGTTCACGAGCCCAAAAACACCGCCAAAGCATGCGCATGCACCAAATGCAACGACTATCTTTGATTTCTTTCTTGCAAGTTTTGCAACATGAAGATGTTCGCTTGTCCTGATAGGACCATGAAATATGGTGATGTCCACACTTTTCTCTGGAAACTTCTCAAAATCCTCAAGTTTAAAGTCCATGGCTGTAGGCCAGAAAACAATGTCTGCATTCTCTGCAAGTTCAAGAATTTTTTCATTTGTATCAAGAATTGCTACATCACAACCTGCACAGGTAGAACCCAGAGGGATTGCGATTTTGAGTTTTTCCATTCAACCACCTTCTGACACATTAGGGTAAACACTACTTCTATAAAATTCCATCTCATGGGTGCATTGTGGAATAACTTAAATATACCAGAGCGTTATCCTCTATTCTGGGATGGGAAAAGCAAGAGCTTATATACCGTGCTTTTTTTGTCGTCAAATGGAGGCAATAAATATGCATCAAGAAACAACAAGTCCGTTCTCTAATCCAAGAAAAAGCCCATGTGGCCATGGGCTTCCAAATGGGCTCAGAAACAGCGTAAATAGAAATCAGAGAGGGATGAAGGAAAAGCATACCACAAAGTGGCTCCCAATATTTGTGCTTGGCTTGCTTGTGCTAAGCGCCTTTGCAATCCTCACTATGCCCAACGCAAGTGCAGAGAAAACAAAACCGCAAACGAAAGGCACAGCACATGCGCCAATCCATATCAACGGGGATGCTGATTTTGCAAATCAGGCAGCAAATGAGGGCTGGCCAGGTAATGGAACACCGACAAATCCGTTCATAATAGATGGCTATGACATTGATGGCAATGGTGGCACTTATTGCGTCTGGATAGAGAACACCGATGTCTGGTTCGTGGTGCAGAACTGCAAGGTGTGGAATGCAACGAACACCGCAAGCGAGCCATGGGGCACTGGGATTTATCTGAAGAATGTTACCAATGGTAGGCTGGAGAACAACAATTGCTCTGCGAATTCATATTATGGCATATACCTGTATTCCTCAAGCAACAACAACATCACTTACAACAACTTCTATCACAACACATACTATGCCATCTACATCACCTCATCTTCCACTGGCAATACAATCCA
>JBMFNP010000050.1:0-12735 GCA_049970095.1 Thermoplasmata archaeon
TGCCCCTTACGGTAACCTCACGGGAGTGCCTCTGGCACTCCCAAGTTTTCCTTTTTTCCGTGCACGCTTTTCGGGCGGAGCCTGAAAAGGGTGCCTCGAAAGGCCGAAATGATTAACCGGACTACACTACGGGAGCGGCATTTACAAACAACTGAAAGATTTATATTATGATTTCGGTGCTTGGGGACACATAAGTTTCGTATGTACTCTCGGTTTCTTGGACAAATCACCATCCAGGAGGCGTTCAAATAAACATAGGGTGTCTTGTTGCCCTCATGGAAACAAATATATTCCCCTCTGATAATCATCGTTTGAGGCAGAAATATGGCGAATAGAAAGGTTTATTTTGATAACAGTGCCACCACAATGGTCGCACCAGAAGTGCTAGATGCTATGAAACCTTATTTTACAGAACATTTTGGCAATGCATCATCACTCCATGCATTTGGGAGAGAAGCCAGAAACGCACTTGAGGAATCTAGAAAGAAGGTAGCCCAACTAATAAATGCACAACCCGAAGAGATAATTTTCACTGCTGGCGGTACTGAGAGTGATAACATTGCCATCAAGGGAATCGCTTACAGGCACAGGAACAAGGGAAAACATATAATTACCTCTAAAATAGAGCACCCTGCAGTGCTGGAAACATGTAAAGCCCTTGAAAATGAAGGTTTTGAGGTAACATATGTAGATGTGGATAGGGAGGGAATTGTTGATGCGGGTATGGTGGAAAGTAGCATCAGAAAAGATACAATTTTGATTACAATTATGCACTCAAATAATGAAATCGGTACAATTCAGCCAATTTCAGAGATTGGAAAAATTGCAAGAGAGAGAGGGATTCCATTCCACACAGATGCTGTGCAATCTGCAGGAAAAATTCCACTGGATGTAAAAAAGGAAAACATAGATATGCTCACACTTGCGGCACATAAAATCCATGGACCTAAGGGTGTGGGTGCATTGTACATTCGTAAGGGCGTAACCCTCCAGCCAATAATTCACGGAGGAGGACATGAACGAAATTTGAGATCCAGTACAGAAAACATACCTGGGATTGTGGGATTTGCAAAGGCATGCGAAATTGCGGGTCAGAGGATTGAGATGAATGCAGCACACATGCAGAAATTGCGAGACAGAACTATAAATGGTGTGCTGGAAAGCATTGAGGCTGCATATCTGAATGGGCATAGCAGGAAGCGTCTTCCAAATAATGCCCATTTTCGGTTTACAGGGATAGAAGGAGAATCCCTTGTCCTTAAACTGGACGATGCGGGTTTTGCAACATCTACAGGTTCTGCATGTTCAAGCCACAAGCTCCAGCCCTCCCATGTTCTTCTTGCCCTTGGATTAAAGCATGAAGAGGCACATGGCTCGTTGCGGATCACATTTTCAAGATACAACACAGAGGATGAAGTGGAAGAATTCCTCCGAGTTTTACCAGGGATTGTAAAGGATTTGCGGAGAATTTCTCCACTCTGGAATAGAGGAGGAAGGTAAATGTATAGCCAAATTGTAATGGAACATTTCAAGAATCCCAGAAATGTGGGTGTGATAGAAAATGCAGATGGCGTGGGTACAGTTGGAAACCCTGTGTGTGGTGACCTCATGACCGTATATATCAAGGTGGAAAATGATATTATCGTGGATGTGAAGTTTCAGACTTTTGGGTGTGCTGCAGCCATTGCTACAAGCAGTATGGTGACAGAACTTGCAAAGGGTAAGCATGTGGACGAGGCATTAAAAATTACTCGCCAGAATGTTGCAGAAAACCTTGGTGGTCTTCCTTCAGTGAAAATGCACTGTTCCAATCTTGCGGCAGATGCGCTCCATCTTGCGATAAAGGATTATTACAAAAGAAAGAAAGGTATGGACATACCAGTGGAAATACAATCCGATGTACATGAGCATCAGTAAGTTTAGGGGTATGGATTTGAGACACGCTTTCGTGAACCTTTTATATTCGTAATGTTATACACCATCATGGGCAAGTTATTCAAGGATGAGAAGGTAGGTGATATTTACAAAAGGTTGATTGCGGAGCCGAAATATGTTAAACCCGGAACCCCTCTCAGCAAAGTGGCAGACATTTTTTTGAGTGATTTAAAACGCAGAACTGTTTTTGTGGTAGATCAAAAGATGCAGGTGATGGGTGCAGTGATGCTGAGTACTGTGCTCAAACATGTTGCCTATCGTGCAGGTGTGCGTGGCAAAGGCGCATTTTCTTTCATAAAATTTCTGGCTGAGATACTAAGTGAGAATGTGGAAGATGTGATGATTCCTGTGGAGACAATTACACCAGAGGATACTATAGAAAAGGCACTGATGATCGTGGTAAATAAAGGCATTTTGGATATACCAGTGGTTGACAATGCTGGGATGCTTATCGGGGAGTTGAATGGCATAGAAATCCTTGCAGAAGGGAAGCGATTGCTCAAATAAGTGCGGGAAAGATATAGGGTGAGGTAATGAAAATTGGAATTCTTGGGGTACAGGGTGCAGTCTCTGAACATCTGGAAATAACAGTGAGAGCTATGAGAGAACTTGGAATTGGGGGGAGCATGGAAATTGTGAAGAAACCTGAGCAGATGGATGAAATTTCTGGTTTGATAATACCTGGTGGAGAAAGCACCACGATTTCCACGATGCTGAAGCAAAGAGGGTTAAAAGAAAAAATCAGGGAAAGGTACAGAGAGGGCATGGTGATTATGGGCACATGTGCAGGTGCAATCCTGCTTGCAAAAGAAGTTGCAGAAAAAAATGTAGAAAGCCTGGGGTTGATGGATATTTCGGTTCGCAGAAATGCATATGGGAGACAGATTGATTCATTTGAAGCGGATGTTGAGGTGGAGGGCTTTGAGACCAGATTTCATGCAATTTTTATAAGGGCACCTGTAATCACAGATTGCTGGGGAGATGCGAGAGTAGTTGCCAGAGTGGATGAACATATAATAATGGTGGAGCAGGGGAATGCACTTGCCCTCACATTCCACCCAGAGCTTAGTGGAGATACCAGAATTCATAGATTGTTCTTGAAAAAATTATTGCAAGCACTTAACCCGCAGCATTAAGCTGAAAGAATTTCTTCCCAGATTTTGAGGGTTTCTTCTGCAGTCTCCCTGTCCATCACTTCTATTGCATAACCTGCGTGAACAATTACATAATCCCCAGGATTTACAGTTACAAGGGAAACATCTACTTCCCTGAACACGCCTCCAAAATCCACCTTTGCCTTCTTCCCGGAAATTTCAACCACTTTTGCAGGCACCGCAAGACACATTTTAGACACCTGGATAGTATCTGTTCTGATAAAAATAAACTGGGTAGTATATCAACTTTGTGTTATTGACACGCAGGTCGTAGCTAATATCTTGGAGAACACCAGGTTTCTCTGCCTCATATGTGAGCACAAGAAAATCTGCAAGTTGGATTGCCTCCATCTCTCCAATTTTCACAGGCAATCTGGGTATGTTTTTGTCCAATCTCAGTGAAATGTGGGCACGGGGTGGAGTAAATGTGAGAAGGTTTGACCAGTATTTGAATTCTTCCGGTGATAGTTCTATTGCAGGCACATAGATAAATATGTTGCCAGAACTCGCACCACCTGCCAGCAAATTTGCCAGTTTAACAAGGGTTCCACCAGCCACTTCCATATGATGTATTGTAATTGTTGTATAGAGCCGCCAGAAGGGCATGTAGGCTTTCTCCCCTTGATAATTCTGCCCAAACTCCCAGAACTCATAGTCCAGAATTTTCAGCTCAGGTTCCCGTACATGCAATGCACCACAATTCTCGCAGAGAAAGACACGGTCTGTGGTTTTTGAATAAAAGGGATTCTGGCATTTCGGGCATTTAACATGAATTACCTTCATATCCTTAGACCCCCTAGAATATTCTGGATATTCTGTAAATCTTCTGGTTTTGCTTTCCTTATTGCCCTGTACTTTGCCTCAATATCTCCTTCAACAATTTCACTCCCATGCCTGAAAAACATATAGCATGCCCCCAGAATAACCACACCAAAGACAATACCGAAAATCCCGAGTCGCCAGGAATAATAGAGTATAGAGTAAATTCCAAGTGCCGCAAGAATCCCACCTCCTGCAGAGCCACCAGTCATAACTAAGCTTTGGTAAACAGGGTCACCAGGTGCCCTTCCAGCAATAACTTTTCCTAACACTCCATCTATTGTAGCAAAATAAACCCTCTCCTGATACTTGTATCTAACAATCCAGACAGGATAATAAATCAGCATGAACTGTCTGGGAATAACATGGATTTTCTGGAAGGTAATATGTTGAACATTTGCGCTTTCCAGTGCAATCTTTCTAATATTCTCAATTCCCATGTTGAGTGCGTCAGTTTTTGATGTGGTCACTTCAAATGTTGGCACCTCAGATATGTTTGCAGGAATTACCTGTCCATAGAGGTTTCTCAGATGCTTTACGCCAATGTCCCCAGGGTCGCATGCAAGATTTGTCCAGTCAAAATCACGAAACACCATTTTCTCCAGATGTTCTCTCTCAACCCCTGTAGGTCTTCCCTGGCTATCATACTTCCGTCTTTCCTGATATCCACACACCCATCCTGCAGCCCGTGCATTTAAACGCCAGAATGGAAGATAGAGAGGAAACACCTCGGTAATAATTGCTGTTTTTTTCAAGTCTCTCGCCTTCAACCCCTTTCCGAACCAAGCATAAACAAGTTCCATAGCCTTGTTTCTATCAACCTGATTTGCAAACATGATTGTGTGCACACCATCTTCGCCCTCAAGCCAGATAAGTGCATTACAATAATTACATGAGACGGTTTTTGCGCCTTCCTCCACCTGCAGTGCTCCTCCGCATGAAGGACAGGAAATACCAAGAGAGATGCCATCCATTTTTTCACCTCACCATTTCTTTGCCACAAAATAACCCATAACAAATATCGCAGGCACAGTTACACCCATTAGTAGAAGCCCTATGGGAAGATTCCACCATGCAACCAATCCATAGACAGCATAAAGCGCAAAACCAATCCCAGCAACAACCATATAAGGGGCACTTCCTCTTGTTGGAAAACTCTCTGCAAATACCTCTCCAGAAGAGCCATCAATCACAACATTGTAAATCTTGCCATTGTAATTGTATTCCATGTACCATATCGGAAAATAAACCAGTGCCTGCTCCTTTGGCTTTCCAGGCAGGGTATTGAAGTATGCCATCATATCAAGTTCGGGTTGAATCATCTGGATGTGCTGGGGCACTCTGTAATTCTGGTCAAATATCTTTATGTCTCCAGGTGGGACCTTAAGACTGTGCATACCTGGCAAACTTGTGGATTTTGCGGGTTCCACAAATACTACCTCCCTTCCCTCAATATCCCGCTTGAACATATAAACTGGAAAATACTGCGGCACTGCCTTGAAAATTTTTGCATCCCTGTCAAGATTCTTAGCCATCACAGAGCCTGCAGCCCATCTTCTGAAAACACCAGTGGCAGCAGCTTCGTCAAGTTTGAACTCCAGAATGTAGAAGAAGCCAGCACCACTTTTGTCTATGAACATCATGGAATCGCAGTAGGAGCATTTTGCAAATTTTGTTCCAGGTTCAATTTCAACTGGCGCTCCACACTTTGTGCATCTGATTGCAGCCATAAAAACTCACCTTTCTACTGTAATTTTTCGCCACAATTTGCACAGAATTTAGCATTAGCCTGGTTTTGGGCACCACATTTGGGACATTTTGGCATCTTCATTGCCTGTCCGCAGCTTGGACAGAATTTTGCGTCGGAAGGGACTTCTGCATTGCAATTTGGGCATTTTGTGGTGTCCTCCTGTTTTGCACCACAGTGTGGACAGAATTTAGCTCCAGGTGGAACTATTGTGCCGCACTTTACACACGGCTTTCCTTGTGCCTGCGGGGCAGGAACTGCGGGAGGTGAGCCAGGTGGTGGTTGCTGCATTGATTGTGCCATTGTACTCATCATCACATAGCCAGCACCGAAACCCGCACCCACACCCACTCCTGCACCTGCAGCACCCCCTGAGGGATTCTGTGCAGCCTCACGCATTGCCTGTCCTGTCTGATACTGCATGTAATTCACTCCGAGCACCTGCATGCTTGCCCTTGAATCCACTGCTTTCTGCACCTCCTCTGGTAAGTTAATATAGAGCCCAGAAACTTTGTTAATTTCTACACCGTACATCCCAAAGTGGTCCTTTGATTTCTCCAGTACAACCTGTTCTATTGTTGTAAGATTTGCAGCAAGGTCAGTAACTCCCATGCCCTTATCCTTCAGATGTCCCAGCGCATCATAGACAAGCACAACCATCTGCTCTTTTATTCTTTCCTCAACCTCTGCACTGGTCTGGTAGTTAAGTGTGCCTACAAACTGGTTTATGAAGTTAGCAGGGTCACTCACCCTGTACCTGAATTCTCCAAAAACTCTGAGATTGACAAATCCAAACTCCTTATCCCTGAATTGATATGGCTGTTTGCTTCCGAATTTTCCGTCAAAAACCTTCTTCTGAATGTAAAATACCTCTGCCTGCTGTTTCACACCAGAAAGTGCCTGTATTAAGCCACCGAGAATTGGTGCGTTCTGGCTTGTAAGTGCATACCTATCTGGTCTGTCAATATATGCTAGCACTTTTCCATCCCTGTAAAATACAGCAATTTCGTCTTCACGCACCACAATGTTATCATTCATTCTTATGTTCCTTGGAACTTTCCACATAATCACATTTCTTTTGTATGCATCATCCCATGCGATAGTCATTGCACCGATTAATCCCTCTCTATTTGTAGCAGTAACATCACTTCTTTTACTCCCACCAAACAGAAAAGGCATGATTACACCTCCGTTCCTGTAATGTACTTTATTCTTCGCTTGAATGTGTGTTCAAAATCAGCCAGCATTTCTCTCACCTTTGAAATTGCATCTGGAATGCCATCAGGGTTGCTGTTCACTGTGGTTTTTAGTGCAATCACTTCATTTTTTATATTCTCAATCAAGCTTGCCATTGCATAGTCAAATTCATAGAGTTTGTTGAGTTCCTCCTCTTTAATCTGTAGTGTTGGTGAAATCCCGGAATATCCCTGCTCTGCATGGCGAAGATCCCCTTCAATTTTCTGAATGAGTGCAGAGAGATTCCCGATTTTCTCAAGATGTTTTGTCTCATAATTTTCTACAAGGATTCTTCTGCAACTTTCCACATCCTGTCTTGCCTGCTTGAGCTTATCTGCAAGCTGTATTCTGAGGAGATTGTCTGCAGCCCTTATATCCTCTCTTCTCCGATATCCTGCGTAGCCTGGCACAAGCAACTGGATTTTCTTCAGAATTCCACGGTCCTCCTCCACCTTTTCTCTTATATCCACCATGTTATCACTATTTCATGTATATCTTTCAAGTATTAATTTTTTGCGTGACCTCTCTCCCACAATCTTTATATTATTTCAAGCGTATATTAAGAGAGATGAGATGGAGAAGAGGTGCTGGTGCAATTGCTTTTTTCTGGCTTGTTTTATCAGTCGTGCAGTTCACAAACATTGCCTCTGCAGCGGTTACAATTCAAAATGTTCCTTATATCCATCAGGTTTATGACACACCAGACTGGTTTGACGGGCGCTGGGCATGTGGTGCCACAAGTGCAATGATGGCTATTGCATACTATGGGATTCTTCCGTACTGGGACTGCACTGTCTCTGTACCATATCCACATGTAAGTCACTGGGGAAGATATATCTGTGAAATTTACACATACAATGGCTACACATATAACATCGGAAGTGCGGACCCTAGTGGTAATATTGCCTATGGGGGCTATGGATATATAACTCAAAACAACTGGGAGGATACAAAAGGACATATGGCCGAGTATTTTGTGAAACACGGGCTTGAATCTTCAGTTGACTGGTCACCCACATGGGCAGAACTGAAAGCGGAAATTGATGCAGGACACCCTGTTGTGCTTCTTACATCCCTTACAAGTGCAGGGCATTATGTGCTCGCAGTGGGTTACTACACAAGCCAGTATTCTGTTATTGTCAATGATCCCTATGGAAACAAAAACGAGGGGTATATGAATTACAATGGTGCATATGTAACATACGACTGGCCTGGCTACAACTATGGCAATTCAAATCTGAATATAGTGCACTGCTTCATTTATGCCAGAGGAACACCACCTTCACCAGACACAAATCCTCCACAAATCCAGATAACCTCACCAGGAAACAATTCCCTTGTCTCTGGTGCAATTCAAATAGAAGCACAGATTGTTGAGAACGAAAGCGGTTTAAAGTGGGCAAGGCTCTGCATTGACGCACCTGATGATGAACATGTAGTTGTCTGGGATTCCACACCGCCCCATCAATTTGCATTTAACACCACAAATTATCCTGATGGAAGCCATGTGTTCTATGTGCAGGCAAAGGATAATGCAGGCAATATAGGTGTGTCCTCGGTGAATTTAACTATAGATAACACACCACCAACGATCACGCACACGCCTGTTACCTCATCGCCCCCTAACCAGACAATTGGAGTGAACGCAGAAATTGCAGACGCTAATGGAGTCTCTTCTGCATATGTTTACTATTCCAAAGACAACAATACATTTTTTGCAGTTAGCATGTATGAAGTATCTCCTGGCTGTTATCACGCAGAAATTCCAGGGCAGGAAGGAGGCCCCATTTATTACTACATTGCTGCCTTTGATAATGCCAGCAATTCAGCTAGGGTGCCAGAAAGTGGGGTGTTCACAATCTCCATCGAAGCAGTGCCAGAGATGGGAGTACTCTCTTCAGTTTTCCTATGCCTGTTTATAGTAGCACTCACATCTGTGGTGATATATAGAGAACGGCGCTAATTTTTTGCAAAAAAATTTCTCAGAATTTCCCCTGGTTTTGACACATGCTGGGGCTGGAAATCATCTGGCAGATATTTTCTATATCTCGGATTTGTAAATCTGGTATCAAGTAGAAAAATCACACCACGGTCATTCTCGCTTCTGATGCATCTTCCAGCTGCCTGAAGCACCTTGTTAAATGCCGGGCAGATTCTAGCATATGCATAGCCCTTCTCCTTTCCATAACTTTCCTCAAGAAATTCCTGAATTGCAGTATTCTCAAGTGAAGGCGGAGGTATCGGAATGCCAGCAATAATTACACATGAAAGCAGATTATCCCTGAAGTCTATTCCCTCAGAAAGGGAGCCTCCAAGCACCGCATGGAGAACCCCTCCCCTTGTACGGTTTTCCTGGAGAATTTTCAAGGTATTGATTTTCTCGCTTTTTGTCATTGCTGGCTGCTCGTAGATATGTAATCTTTCACTCCCCTTCTCAACGCGCTTTCCAATCTCCTCCATCATCTGATACGATGTGTAGAAAATTGCAATGTTGCCTGGCACATCATTTAGAATCTCCCTAATGGTTTCGCAGTATCTTGCATACATCTCCTCCCCCCTTGCATCATATCTGGATGTGAGATGCGGAAGCGTGAGCAGTACACGGTTTTCCTTTGGAAATGGAGAGGAATAATATTTCAGCACACACCTGCCCTCTGGTACCCCCAGCAAATCCCTGTACATTTCCAGTGGATACAGTGTAGCAGACATTATAATGCCCGCAGGTGCTTTATTAAAAATTCCAGAACCGATTTTACCAGTATCCAGCATTTCACACACAAACAAATCCTCCTTTGCAAATCTGAGCAATCCCCTTTCCTCCATACTCCAGTGTCTCAGAAAACTCACAATATTCGTGATATAGGGTTCAAGCACACCCTGTTTTTCAAGGAAAGCACCTAGCAAATCCAGTTTCTGGAGAAATTCTGGAAATGCGAGTTTTGATAGTGAGTTCACACTTGTCCTTTCAAAAACTTTCTCAAAGTACTCCCTCTCCAATTTTGTTTCACTTGCGAATTTTTGAGTAGAGAGGATAGCATACATTTTTCGCAGGATGTTAGCAATCTGGGGGTCTATCTTGCTAGCCAGACTTCCTCCCTCCTTGAAATCCTCTACATTCAGCATCTGGGTATAGTTTGCCCTGATGCGCTCTGGCAGATTATGTGCCTCATCCACCACTATCACAATGTTTTCAACATCTATCCCGAGTTTCTGAAGCACAATCTCACTAATTTCTGAGAAGAGATAGTTGTAATCACATACAATCACACTTGCATCCTTTCCCACCTCTGCTGCACACAGATATGGACAGCATTTTTTTGCAACCCCATACTTTATAATTTCATCTGCGTCCATCGGAAATTCCTTTGCCTTCTTCACTATTTCATTAGAAATTCTGGCGAATTTGCAGGCATGGGTTCTCAAGCTTGCGGCACAGATTTCTTCAAAAAATCTTGAGTTCTTTATGGGCTCTGCAATACACATGCTCCTTTTTCCAATCATATCTGCAACTACGATACTCCTTTCTTTCTTTCGCATTCTAGCGAGTGTTTCTATTGCAATTCTGTGCTGGGATTGTCTTGAGGTCATGAAGAACACCACATAGCCGTTTCGCAACCCGTATTCAACAGACGCGGTAAGAGCAACAGCAGTTTTTCCAATACCTGTAGGGGCATTCGCCATCAAAAACTTACCTGCCTTCACACATTCCCTTGCTTCTTTCAGAAAATCTTCCTGGACTGCACGCAATTTCTCAAATGGAAATAAACCATCGGCACCAACTATTTTTCCCTCTTTTTTCACGGTAGGGATATTACACACAGGGCATTCATATATAATCTCTCCCTTCTTTTTGACAGGTTTGAGCAAGTGGTGACACTTTTCACAGAACATATTCATACTTAATTAGAGCCCCCAGAAAGAATTCTCCTTCTTCTTTATCTCTACAATTTTTGCAAGTGCCTCTGCTTCTTCAAAACTCAGTTGGAGATTTTTCAGTTCCTTATATTCGCTCTCGGTGATGTTGGTATAAAGAATGTCTCCCTCTTTTATCTGTCTGCCCACAGTTGCACCTTCAATTGCAACCGCTACTTCCATGCCCATCATTGCTTCATTAATGGATTTATTCTCGCTCTGGATACTCCGCACGCTTCCAATTACATTTCCATCTTCGCGCATCAGCTGCATGTGGGGACGCAATCTTCCTGCAAGCACGCGCACGCCCACAATAGCGGGCTTACTCACCCTAAAGATACACCCTGGTAGAATTTTTATTTTTGCAGGATATGTGATGTTCTTTCGTTTTTCTTCCTCAATTCTGAGTCTTTCCGCTTCCTTCCATTTTTCATAATCTTCCAGTAATTTGTAAATAATATTTCCATCAATAATTTTCACATTCTGTTTCGCTGCCTCCTCTCTAGCTTCCTCCTGGATTTTCACATTGAATGCAAGAACTGCTTTGTAAAACGGGTTTTTGTTTGTTCCTGCCTCTATGATATCATGCTTTGAAACACTACCAATCTCCCCTTTTTTTATCTGAATGTTTGCAATTTTGCATTCAAAACCCAGAGCTTCAATTGAGCCCACTGCGTCTGCCTTGATTACAATACCTTCATCTGCCACCTCTACAGTGGGTTTCATACTCTCAGAGACCTCACTCTTGTACTTTTCAAGGTTTTCTGGTTTATCAAGAACCCTTATAATTGTGCCCGCAATCACATCCTCCAGATGCTGTGCACAGATCCGCACACCCGCTGCTGCAATAACCTTTCTCTCCTGGCGAAATCTTTCTTCAGGATCCCTTATTTCATCCAGTGGTTTCGGACGAAAAATTGCTTTTACTTTTGTAGAAATCACACCCTTTTCAGTGCATACTAGAATTGTATCACCCACATTGAGCACACCTTTATAGATAATCACATCAATCGCCTTCCCAAGCCCTTTTGCTTCCTTCACTTCCAGTACCGTGCCCTCACACACATCTTCTGGTGAAATTTCCAGTTGATTTTCAAGAAAGCGCTGTGCAAGTCCCACAAGAACAGAAAGGAGGTCAGGTATGCCCTCACCAGTCTTTGCACTCACAGGCACAATTGCAATGTTTTTTGTGAAATCCACAATTCTATCATATCTTTCAGCTGAAAGTCCCATATCACTCAATCTCCCTGCAATTTCATATACTCTTTTATCCAGTTCCTGAATTGCATACTCACTCTGCTCCTTAAGTGAATGAATAAAACACCCATCAATGCTTCTCCAGCCAGGGATAAGGTCAATTTTATTTGCACACACCACGAATGGAGTTTTATATTTTTTCAGAATATTTACCGACTCAGCGCTCTGTGGCATACATCCCTCGCGCACATCTACCACAAGAACTGCAATGTCTGCAAGTGCACCGCCCCTAGAGCGCATCGTGATAAATGAATGATGTCCAGGCGTGTCTATGAACAGCAACCCTGGAATTTTAAGGGCTTTTGGATTGACCATCCTGTTGCAGATGCGTGCAATTGTTTCGGTTGGAATTTCTGTGGCACCAATATGCTGGGTAATCAATCCTGCTTCTCGCTCAGCTACGCTGGTACCACGAATTTTGTCCAGCAATGTAGTTTTTCCATGGTCAACATGACCCAGAACACTTACAATCGGCTGTCTTATTGGCATACTCTTCTTGGAGGATAAGAAAAGAATATAATACATTTTCTGTGCAGGCGGGGATGTAGAAAATTATATATTTCCCCACTCTATAACTCCTCCCATGAGTCAGAAGGGCAACTTAAACTGGCGAAAGAATGATAGTGCCCTAGTGGAGCAGGGTGTAGCCATTGTAAAGGGACTACAACCGTTCCT
>JBMFNP010000051.1:0-12578 GCA_049970095.1 Thermoplasmata archaeon
AATCTGCTCATACACTTTGTGTGCAAAAATTCTTTTTTCCGCTACACTCCAGCCCCTTGTCTTTTCATTGAACCATTCTGTAATTCTTTCCACTGCACTTGCATGTTTTTCTTGCCACCAGATAGGATGTGTGAGAAACTGTAGAATTTTCCCTTTCATCTGTTTTATTGCTTCAACTGGCTCACCTGCTCGGAATCGCCCCATTGAATCAGAAATATACCATTGCATCAGGGGTTTTGCATAACAGCATATTCTATTGCCAACAAAAAGATTTCCACCAAGCCATTCCTGCTTGGGTCTGTGAAAGGATACACTCCTTATTTCCATACCTGTGATTTTTTCAAGTTTTTCGCAATCCTCATCTACCAACCTTTCATCAAGTTGGTTGCCTGTAAAGTGCAAGCCAATGTGGTTGCCCATTGAAACCAGCTTCTCAATAATTTTTAAGTTTTCTCCCTCAAGGGTGTACAGTGGATTGTCCAGCATCACATAATATGTTGCCCTCAACCCTCTGCTTCTTTCAATTTCTGCAAGTGCCAATGCCCTTGCAGGATCCACATCCAAATCATGGCGGAGGAGAAGCACCGGCTTTGCAAATTTCTTTTCCAGCAATTCCTCTGCCTCACAAATCATTCTGCATGTAAAATTATTAGCCAGAGTGTCCATCAGCTTTGTGTAATACGCAAAGGAAAAATCCTGGTTCCATTCCATTGTGGTGTTCATAAGTCCCAAATAACTCAGGGGTTAGATTAACTTTTTCAAGTTTTTCTGGTAGAAAGTTTACCCCTGTAGGGGAAAAAATATGCATAAAGTTTACCCACGAAAGGGACAATTTATAAAAGCAACCATTTCCAGAGAGGTATAAAATGAATCGTTTTCTTTCCAAATTCCACAGTTCCTTCATAACTCCATGTAATTACTGTGAGTTTCCTGGCTTTCAATTCAATGTCTGCAATCAAAAGGTTATCAATTTCCCGGCTCTCAACACCATCCCTTCCTTCCGCATAACTCACCTGGATTAACTCTTTTATATTATTTCCTTCTTTTACTACAAAATCCACCTCCCTTCCACTGGCGTCCTTCCAGTAATAGGATTCCATCAAAGGCATTGCATCCTTCCTCCGTTCCAGTTCAAGAAATACTGTGTTTTCCATCATTCTCCCAATCTCTTCAGAACCTGAAGGTGTTATAGAATTTATAATTCCAGTGTCATTTATGTAAATTTTTGGTCTTGCAAGCATCATTTTTCTGAGAGATCTGGAATATTTTCTTAGTGGAAAAACAAACATTGCATCATATAGGTAAGTAAAGTATGTGTAAAGTGTTTTTCTGCTCACCTTAATGTGGTTTGCCTTCAAGGAATTATAAATTTTATTTATTGAAAATTCAGAGGAATATGATGAAATTACACTATTTATCATGAATTTAATAAGAAAAAGATTTTTTATTTCATATCTTTCTACAATGTCCCTGTAGGTTGTGAGGTCAATATACTCTCTGAAAAACTTCTCTGGCTGAATATGTCCAAGAAGAACATCTGGATAGCCACCCGATTTTAGGTATGTTCTCAGAAGATTTCTTATTTTTGCTTCTTCATTTGTGGTGTAGTTTTTCTTCAAATCAAACCCCATGATTGTAAGAAATTCTTTGAAAGAAAAAGGGAAAATTCTCACTGTGATTGTTCTGCCCCT
Source organism: Thermoplasmata archaeon (assembly GCA_049970095.1). GTDB lineage: Archaea > Thermoplasmatota > Thermoplasmata > Lutacidiplasmatales > SKW197 > SKW197. The sequence goes on from JBMFNP010000051.1 coordinate 1,692, forward strand.
GAGCTCAGTTGCTATCTCTTTGCTTAAATGTTTTGATGTGGAACCTGTCACCACTATATTATACCTCTTTTTTTCGTAAAGGGAATATACCCAGTTGTTCCATTTTTCCATGCCCTGCACCTCATCCAGGAAAATATACGCTGGCTCACATCCGTAGGTTTCTGTGTGAATTGCAACGCATTGTGCCACATTCTCTCTCCCGGAAGTTTTTACCTCATAATCCTCCATATTCACAAAAAGATACTCATCATCATTCAATCTATTTTTCTGAATAAATTCGTACAGAGAATATGTTTTTCCTGCTCTTCTTGGTCCAATGACTGCAGTGATGAAGTTCTTTGATGGAGATAATTCGGTTGCCCTCGGCTTTACTTCTATGTTTTTAATATCCTCCTTCCTGTCCATCATGTATTTTTGCAGGGCCATGGAAGGAAAAAGGAAATGAAGGTTAAAAAGTTTACCCCTATAGGGGAAAAAATATGCATAAAGTTTACCCACGAAGGGGAAATATGCTAGCGATAACTCAGAGGATAGATTAACTTTTTCAGGTTTTTGTGAAGATCATTATCTGTTGTGATGCTCCAATATCTGAATTATCCTTTCCACTGCATGCCCATCCCCATACAAATCTGGATGCACCTTTCCACCCTCAAAGTCCTTGATACCCCAAACTATCTTTTCTTTATCTACTCCTGCAAGGAAATTCCATCCGCATTCAACAGTTTCAACCCATTCTGAAAAATTGAGTAAAGTGATGCAAGGCACAGCGTGCCAGTATGCCTCCCTCTGCACACCTCCGGAATCTGTCACAATCTTTTTTGCATGCTTTTCAAGTGCAAGCATCTCCAGATAACCAACTGGCTCAATCATCAATACATTTTCTGAGTTTATCCTCAGTCCGAACTCCTCCATCCTTTTTCTTGTTCTGGGATGAGCAGGGAAAACCACATGCTCATTACATTCTTCAAGTGCCTGAAGGATTGTTGCAAGATTGTTCTTTTTATCTGTATTCTCATTCCGATGCACGGTAGCAAGTATATAATCTTTGCTCTGAAGCCCGAGTTTTTCAATAATTTCACCACCCTCTTCCAATTTTGTAAATGTAAGGAAAGTATCGTACAATACATCCCCAGTCAGATAACTTTTTTCTCCCAATCCTTCCCTATTCAAATTTTTCATTGCGATTTCGCTGGGGGCAAAAAGGTAGGTGGAAAGATGGTCTGCCACAACTCTATTTATTTCCTCTGGCATATTCAGATCAAACCTTCGCAACCCAGATTCAACATGTGCTACTGGTATGTGCAATTTTGCAGCTGTAAGTGCTCCTCCAAGCGTGGAATTTGTATCTCCCTCCACAATGACAATATCTGGTGTTTCCTTTACCAGCACTTTTTCAAGTTTGAGCATAATCTCTGCAGTTTGATATGCATGTGTGCCAGAGCCAACACCGAGATTATAATGTGGTTTCCGTATTTCCAACTCTCTAATAAACACCTCTGAAAGTTCAAAATCGTAGTGTTGTCCCGTATCTACAATAATGTTCTCATGCCTTTTCCTCAGTTCCTTATCAATTGCCCACACTTTCATATAGGAGGGTCTCGTACCCGCAACTGTGATAAATTTCATAGGAAGAATGAACAGTGACCAATATTTAACGCTTACTTGTTAATTTGGAGTATAATTCACAGAGACGCCGTACCATTTCACTCCATGTAATCCTCATCTCCATTATTCTTTGCTGTGCATTCCTTACCTTACGCACTGCCAAATCTGGATTTTCAAACACTGAGTTAATTGCCTCTCTAAATGCAACTGCGGAATGTGGCTTGTAAAAGTAAACACATGTGTCATCAAATACTGCCCTAACACCTGGTGTATCTGTAGTCACCAGAGGCAGTCCCAATACCGTGGTTTCTATTAGCTTGTTCCCGAATGCAATTTTAGTTATCTCTGTATCTCTAACTGGAACAATTCCAACAGCACACTCCTGCAGCCTTGCTTTCACCTCATTAGGCCCAATCCTCCCGCACAGAAAGACCCTTTCTTCCAGTCCATATTTTTTCACCAAATCTTTCACATGCGGAAACATTATCCCATCACCATAAATATACAATTCCACATCATGGAGTTCACGCATCCCTTCAATTACCGTATCAAAATCAAAATATTCAGTCATATTTCCTGCAAACACAATTTTTCTGTTGGCTTTCCACAAAGGCTCAACAAATTCCTCAATATCTGGTGTATTCCAGATTACTGTGATTTTTCTTTCATCCATCCCCCTTTCAACAAAAATTTTCTTGATATATTCCGAAACAGTAATCACAGCATCCGCAAAGTTAGAGCTTACCTGCTCAATAAACAGAAAAATTTTATGGAAAAATGATCCAGGCTTTGCCCCCATTTTTGAAAGGTAGATTTCTGGCATTGCCTCATGCAGGTCAAGAATAAGCTTTGCTCCCATAATCTTTGGAATAATGCCAGTGAATACAATGAAATCAGGGAGGGAGTGTGTATGCACCACTGCAAATCTGTAGCGAAGATGAAACACACTCAAAGCAAAGAATGCAAGGAGAAAAAACATTGAATACTGGTATATGTACCTCAGTTTCTTTCCCTCTCTTGCAGTTTGCATTGGCAGGCGCACCACTCTTACTCCATTCACAACCTCTTCCCTTTTCTCATCTGGCATTCGCAAACAAATCACTGTTACATTGTAGCCATTTTTCACAAGGGCTTCTGCCTCTCTCCTTACCCTTGGGTCTCTTAAGTAATATGAATACACAACCATGCACACATTTTTTCCATTCATTTCATCTTTCCTCTTCCCAAACGAATGTATGTGCACCCCTTTACCTCTGCGTCATCAAAAAATGCACGGGCGTCCACGATAATTCTATGCCTCATTCTTTCAAGAAGTTGAGGTACCTGCCTGTACACCTTATGCGCAGTAATGAGCACAACTGCATCCGCACCCTCAATTACCTTGCAAAGATCATGCTCAATAAAACCATTCTCAACATAGGGGTCATGCACCCTCACCTCCTTTGCAATCTCTAACAATTTTTTTCTCACTGGCTCTGCAGGTGTGTTTCTTGCATCATCACTCTCTTCCCGATACGCATACCCAAGTAATGCAATAATTGGCATCTCAATTCCTTTAACTGCCTCCATCACAAGTTCAACCACATGTGCGGGCATCCCCTCATTTATCCTTCTTGCGGTAAGTGTTAACTCAGGCACATAAACATCTTCAACAGCGCTTACAAGGAGCCAGGGATCCTTTGGAATGCAATGCCCACCCACACCTGCACCTGCCATGTGAAGGTCTCTGTAAGGCACCTTGTTCACTAACTCCCTCAGTTTCAAAAAATCCACACCCAGATGCTCGCATATGCACGCAACCTCATTTGCAAATGCAATTTGCACATCCCTGTAAGTATTCTCAACAACCTTTGTGGTTTCCGCAGTAATCCAGTCAGCAGTATCTATCTCTGCTTGCACAATATGTTTATAGAGAGCCACAGCCTTCCTTATTCCTTCTTCCTCATTTCCACCAATCACCCTGGGCATCTTCTCAAGATTTAAAAGCAATCTTCCAGGCGTAACCCTTTCAGGCACATGCACAAGATGGAATTCTCTGCCTGCAACCATCCCTGATGCCTTCTCAAGTGCTGGCTTCACAACCTTCTCCATTGTGCCAGGCATAATTGTACTCTCAATTACTACAAGCACACCCTTTTGTATGCGCCTTCCCAAACTTCCAAGTGCATAGCAAAGTGCTGTATAATCTGGTTTTCCAGACACAACAGGGGTTTGGACGCACACGATAACTGCATCTGCCTTCCTGCAAACCCCAAAATCTGAGGTAGCTGAAAATTTCCCGCTCTCAAGCACTTTGTGCAGGAGCCCCTGTAGCCCAGGCTCGTTTTTAATTGGACATATTCCCCTAGAAATTTCCAAAACTTTTTTCTCATCAATATCTATTCCAATAACATCAATGCCTGCATTTGCAAATGCACATGCAAGTGGCAACCCCACATATCCCAATCCTACAACGCACACATTCATTTTCTTCCCCTCAGTTTTTCCATAACAATCGGGAATTTCTCTTTGAACGCAAGCGCATGTTCCTCTGGGACGCTGAAGGAAACCCTTATGAAATTCTGACCGAATCTTTTTGAAACATATGTGCCAGAACGCACAAAAATCTTATGTTCATATAGTAATTCATTCTGCACAGCATCAGGCAAAATTCCTGTCCTGCTAATGTCAATTACGAACATGTTAGCTTGAGAGGGATAAACAGGGAGGAAAACACCCTCTATCTTATCGCATGCTTCCTTTATGTGCGCCTGATTCCTTCTTGAAATCTCCTTCACCTTCGGAAACCATTCTTTCTTTGTCTGAAGTGCGGCAAGTGCAGCCCTCTGTCCCAGCACATTTATTGAAAGGTCGTTGGTATTATATGCCCTGAGTTTATTCATCAGTTCCCTGCTAGCAACAAGTGCACCTGTGCGCATTCCTGCAAGCCCGCAATTCTTTGATACCGAGTAAACAATCACACTTGCTTCTGGCAGAAACTCTGTTGCTAGCGTGTGGCTATCTGCAAAATCCCTATAGGTAATGTCATGGAGCACATAGAGTTTGTTATCCCTGGCAATCTCACAAATTGCCTTTACCTCCTCCCTTGTGTAGGAACTACCGAGAGGATTAAGGGGGTCAATCAGCAAAATCATCTCTGTCTTTTTTGTTACTGCTTCGTTAATTTCATCTATTGAGTATTTCCATGGTGGTCTGTATATTGGGAAGTCTGTGCATCTGGCATTGCAAAGTTCAATGAAACGGTGAATTATCAGATAGCTTGGATCACTTGTTATCACAACATCTCCATGCTGAAGCAGTGCTCTTGTGGTGATGTAAAGTGCCTCTGTGCCCCCTGCTGTGAGTAAACACTCAAAATCCTGCAAAGGCAGGCCTAAGTCCTCAAGAATTGCCTCCCTCAGCCCAAAAATTCCATGTGTATAGGGATAAAAATTATATTCCTTTTCCCGCAATGCTTCAAGCACCGCTTTCTCAATTGCATCAGTTGTTGGGAGATGATTCGTGTTCTGGCTCATCCATATGATTTCATTTCTGTGCTTGTGAGCATAAACAAACACATCCTTTACCTCTGGAATAATAACCACCTGATTTGCCATAATGAAATGGGTAAATAAATTTATCGGAGTATTATTTCTCTATACGGGAGGGTGTATGGCAAATTGCCAGCAAGGAAACTACAAAAGGTATATCTATCTCTTCAGATTTTTATTGTTCGGGTGTAGTTATGATTCCACAGGCAAGACCAGCAATAGGCGAGGAAGAAATTGCAGCAGTGCGCGAAGTTTTGCAGAGCGGGAATCTTGCCCAGGGGAAACTTGTGAAACAACTGGAAGACGAATTTGCGAAATATTCGGGTGCAAAGTACGGGATTGCGGTTGCAAACGGCACATGTGCACTTGAAATTGCGCTTATGGCTGCTGGTATAAAAAAGGGTGATGAAGTAATCACCACTCCTTTCACATTTGTTGCCACCACAAATGCAATCTGCATGGCAGGTGCAAAACCGGTTTATGCGGACATAGAACCAGACACCTTCAATATCTCACCCAGGAGCATCAGAAAATTGATTACAAGGAAAACCACTGCAATACTCCCAGTGCATCTCTACGGGCTTCCAGCCAATATGGATGAAATCATGGAGATTGCTGGTGAAAAAAATTTAACTGTGATAGAGGATGCCTGCCAATCACATGGTGCAAAAATAAATGGGAGGAGCGTTGGGGGTATTGGACATGTGGCTGCATTCAGCTTCTATCCTACAAAAAACATGACTACTGGCGAGGGCGGAATGATTACCACGAATGATGAGGCAATTGCAGAAAAGGCAAGAATCCTCAGAAACCAGGGACAGATTGCAAGATACGAATACTCAATGCTTGGCTACAACTACAGAATGACTGAAATCAGTGCAGCAATCGGGCTTGCCCAGTTCCGAAAACTCCATGAGTTCACAAAGCGCAGACAGGAAATTGCAAAATTGTATAACGAATTGCTCGGAAATCTTGTTAAGACCCCATACTGTCCTCCCGGCTATGAGCATGTTTATCACCAGTACACAATTCAAGTTGAAGAGAGGGACGCACTCAGGGAATATCTGACAAAAGCGGAAGTAGGCACAGGCATTTACTATCCAAAACTGCTCTATGAGTATCCACACCTCAGCAGGTACAGAAGAAAAACCCCAAATGCGGAACACACTAAAGCCCGTGTGCTCTCCCTTCCAATCTATTACGCCCTCAAAAACGAAGAGGTTCAGATTGTCGCAGAAAAAATAAGGAATTTCTATGGAAAAAATACCGCATAATCAGCCACACCGCCAACATCCGAAAAAATCGCTATCACAACATTTTTTAAAAGATACGCGTGTGCTCCAGAGAATAATAAAATATGCAGAAATTGAGCCTGCAGACATAGTCCTTGAAATTGGAGGAGGCACTGGGATTCTCACAGAAGCCCTTTGTCAGACAGGGGCAAGGGTAATCTCAATAGAAAAGGATAGAAATCTTTTAAGCGCCCATCTGAAGCCGCTCCAGAAAAAATACAAGCATCTTGAATTGATTGAGGGCGATGCACTTGAAATTGATCTTCCAGAATGTACAAAGGTGGTTTCCAACCTGCCATACTGCATCTCCTCCGCACTCACATTCAAACTCCTTGACCATGTTTTCAGAGATGGAATTCTGATGTACCAGCGGGAATTTGCAGAAAGAATGTGTGCAAAACCAGATACAAAAGAGTACTCAAAACTCTCAATCAATGTTTATGTCCGGGCAACCTGTAAAATCTTAGAAATCGTGCCAAGAGGTGCATTCTATCCTGTACCAGAAGTTGAATCTGCAATCGTGCACCTTGTGCCAAGAAAAAAACCGCCATTTAATATATCTAAGCCAGAAATTTTCTACAAACTTGTAGATGTTGCATTCCAGCACAGAAGGAAAAAAATCGGCACAATAATCACCAAACACTGGGAAAATGCAAGCACAGAAACCATTGCATTCCTCAGAAACTCAAATTATTATGACCTCCGTCCTGAGCGCCTTAGCCCGGAGGACTTTGGTAGAATTGCGGATGTGCTTGCTCACAGCTCTTCGCATGCATAAACCTGCATCAGCTTGCACAAAATATTAAATATGTGCGGTGTCTGTAGCCTTCACAGTTATACGGGTGCATGCACATGTATTTCATAGAACGAATTGAAGATGTGGTAAGAATCCCACCTTCCAAGCTCGGAGAAAACTACGAAGAAATTGCAAAGGAAATTGCAACACAGAACCAGGAAGGAAAGATTGTCGGAGAAAAAGGCATGATTGTAATCATAAAAAATGTGGAATTGAAAGGAGAAGGTACGATCATTCACGGTGATGGCGGAGTTTACCAGAGTGTAGAATATGATGCATTGTTCTTTAAACCCACTATTGGTGAGATAGTTGAAGGCACTGTTGTGGAAATCATGAAATACGGAGCATTTGTAAGGATTGGACCCTTTGATGCACTTCTGCACATCAGCCAGATCATGGACGACCGTGTAGAAATTGACGAACATAACCAGAGGTTGATTGGAAAGGATACCAGACGGGAATTGAGGGTGGGAAACAAGGTAAGGGCAAGAATTGTGGCTGTAAGTTTGAATGAATTCTCTCCCTCTGATTCAAGGATTGGACTTACAATGAGACAGCCAGGACTTGGAAGAATAGAATGGCTAGAAGCGGCAGCAGCCAGAGAAAAAACCCAGGGAGGTGAATAGATGCCCCCCATTGTCTTGAGGGCATGTAAGAACTGCCTTCTGCTCACAGAGGAAGAGAAATGTCCCAGATGTGGTACACCCACAACCAGAGATTGGCAGGGCTACCTTATTGTTGTGGATCACACAAAATCGGAGATTGCAAGAATAAGCGGAAGAAAAGAAAATGGTAGATATGCACTCAGAGTCCGCTGAGCCAGTAATTAGATGGAAAATGCATGAGGGGTTGAGAGCACGATTTTCCAGAATAGTGGGTAAAATTGTAAATCTCGAGGAACTGAAAGATTTTAAATGGGAGGAAATCGTGTGCATTGGTGATGTGTGTACAATCAATCTCCTGGAAAATGGAATTCAACCAAAAATTTGCATTGTGGATTACCGCACAAAAAGGTTTTCAATAAATGAAGCAAAGGAAAAAATTCTAGGGCTGATAGGATATGATAGAATATTCTGGGAAATTATAGGGGAGTTGGACACACAGATACCTGTCAATTTCTGGCTGGGTATTCATGTGAGAAATCCACAGTCTGCAATTACCCAGGAACTCTGGGAGGCAATAGAGAGAGCATACAGGGTGAAGAACCACACATTGATAGAAGTTGAAGGCGAGGAGGATCTTGCAGCCCTTGCCTGCATTTCCTTGGGAAAAACAGGAACAAAAGTTATATATGGAATTCCTGATGTGGGGATGCAACTCCTGTGTCTGAATAAAGAATTGAAAGACAATGTGGATGCGGTGTTGAAAGAAATGGAGGTGCGATGATGGAAATAGAAATCATTGCTAAGAAAGAGAACCCATTACTGAGCAGAACTGAAATAAAATTCAAAATAGTGCACGATAAAAGCCAGACGCCCAAAAGGGAGGAGGTCAGGAGTAAGTTAGCAGAAATGCTGTCCGCTTCAAAGGATGTGCTGGTGATTGACCACATGAAACCGAGGTTTGGCATAAGCCAGACAATTGGTTATGCAAAAGTGTACAAAAACAAGGAATCACTGAATGTGGAAAGATTGCCAGTGCTTGTGCGGAACAAACTCAGGGAAAAGAAAAAGAAGGAAACTTCTGCAGCCCAGGCACCGAAACAGGGGTGAAGTAAATGTCAAAAGAAAGTTTAGCCAAAATTTACGAGATTTCCGGGGATACACTGGTGAGAAAGAAAAAGTGCTGTCCAAAGTGTGGGCCTGGCTATTTTCTTGGAGAGCATGAAAACAGGTTTTCATGCGGAAGATGCGGCTACACTGAATTCAAAAAATAATGGGCCCGTGGTGTAGTTTGGATATCACAGAGGCCTCCGGAGCCTCAAACCCGGGTTCAAAATGGTTTTAATTTTCACAGTTGAGACCAGGAAAATCCCGGCGGGCCCGTCTTAATTTTTTATTGCTTGCCATAGAAATCCTCATAAACATCTGAGCATTAGCCAAATACATGTTTAAAGAATATGAAGAATTGGCAAGAAGATTTCTTTATGAACTGGAGATGGAACTATACCTGAATGGTGCAGGACTGCGTTCAGTTGTCAACACTGCAGCAATTTACGAGAGGTATGCCCCCTTATTTACAGAAGAGAGGGTGCGCACCTTCAAAAATGCAAGCAGGAACTATGATGGCGAAGAAAAAGAAATCGCAAGAAGGTTCTATCTTTTTTCATGTGAACATTATCTGGAAAATGCGGGAAAAAGAGTACATGATGCACTGCTTACAATGGAGTCAACGCTGGAGGTGGACATAGATGGCGAAAAATGTGCATTCAGATCTCTTAGCACGAAAATTCAAAATGAAAATAATCGTGAAAGGCGAAGGAAACTGTTTGAGGCGGAACTTGGTGGAATCAGCAAACTGAATAAACTTTACATTGAGCTTCTCAAAACACTCCATGAAAAGGCATCTGAACTTGGATATGGAAGTTATCTTGAACTTTATAATGATTTGAAGAATCTAGATCTGCCCGAATTCCAAGAAATTATGAATAATTTTTTGAGAAATACTGAGAATCTGTATGTGGAAAAAATGAACGCATATCTGGAAAAATACAATCTGAAACTGGAAGAACTGGAAAAACATGACATTCAATTCGTGTTTGCGGGTACAGAGTTTGATAGGTATTTTCCTCCAGATAGTATGCTAACTGAAATCAGAGAAGTAACTGATGCAATGGGCATGGACATTACAAAAATCCGTGGTAGGGAGAGAAATGTGATTATTGATATGGAGGTGCGTCCGAATAAGTCACCACGGGCATTTGTGGCGCCTGTAGATCCCCCTGTAGAAATTTACATGGTGGTGCTACCCCAGGGCGGGGTTTCTGACTATCTTTCTGTCTTCCACGAATCAGGACATGCACTTCATTATGCTTTTGTGCTGGATGCTCTGCCATTTGTTTACAAAAAAATAGGAGAATCTGCAGTTTCAGAAACTTATGCATTTTTGTTTGAATACTTGCTTACAAACCCGCAGTTTGTGAGAGAACACCTTCCAGAAGAAAGTGTGTTAAGGGATTATCTGGATTACCAGATGACTTACAAACTCTATATGCTTAGAAGATACATTGGAAAGCTGAACTATGAGATAAAGTTACATAGTTATAGAGAGCCAGATATTGAAAAAATGTCAAGAATTTATGCTGAGGAAATGAAGCGGGCTGTGGGTTTCAAGCATCCTGAGGAGTGTTTTCTCTCAGATATAGATCCGGGTTTTTACACCGCAGAATATCTGCGTGCGTGGATTTTTGAAGCCATGCTCAGGAAAAAACTTGAGGAACTTTACGGTGAAAACTGGTTCAGAAATCCAGATGCAGGGAGATACCTCCGTGCCCTCTGGTCGGTGGGTGAAAAGCACTCGGTGGAAGAACTTGCAAGGAACATCAACATGGAAAACCTCACAACAAGATATCTTGAGGAGGATCTCAGGAAGAACTAGGGAGCGTTCCTGCTGTGTTGCGGTATGAGGTGCAACTCAACACCTCCTTGATCAAATAATTTGTAAACCCAGCATCCTATACATGGACGGCAATGGGTTGCAATTCCACCTTGGTTCGATTCTGACT